>NZ_DATCVQ010000170.1:0-29250 GCF_036566765.1 Streptomyces sp. | reverse complement strand
GGCGGCCGTCCTCGAGGCGGCCATCGGAACCCGACGCCCGCGCGCCGAGGCCGACATCCGCGTCCTGGCCCACCACTGGCGCGCGGCCGACGTGCTGCTCGTCCTCGACGACGTCGACCCGGTGCACGCCGAGTGCGTGGGCCTGGTCCAGAGCCTGCTGGAGTTCGTGCCCTCGCTACGGGTCCTGGTCACCGCCCGCAAGCCGCTCGGCCTCGGCGACGAGGCCGTGCTCCGGCCGACGCCCCTCGCCATGGAACCCGCACCCGGCCGCCGCCTCGCGCCGGCCGTCAAGCTGTTCCTGCAACGGGCGCGCGCTGCGGGCGTCGACGCCGACGCCGTCGACCTGCGGGCGGCGACCGACGTCTGCCGAGCCCTGGCCGGCCTTCCGCTGGCCGTCGAACTGGCCGCCGCGCAGCTCGACCGCTATGACGCGGCGGAGCTCGCGCACCGGCTCGAAGGACACCAGGTCTGGCTGAGCGGCCCGCGCACCGCCGTGCCGCGCCACCGCTCGCTGCGCGACGCCGTCGCCGCCGCCTACGTCCTGTGCGACCGGGACGAGCGCATCGTGTGGGCGCGCGCGAGCATCCTCGCCGGCCCCTTCGACGAGTCCACGGCGGTGTTCGTCTGCGCGGGCGGCGGCCTCGACGCCTCCCGGGCACCCGCCTGCCTGGCGCGCCTCGCGGCCGTCGGGGTGCTGAGCTTCGAGCGCGACCCCGGGGGCATCCGCGAACCCCGCTACCGCATGGCCCCCGCCGCCCGCGACTTCGGCCGCGAACGGCTCGCCGCCGCCCGGGAGTCCGAGGTCGCTGCCGAGCGCCGCGCGATCCACGTCCAGCGGACGGCCGCGGTCGCCGAGAACCTGTGGAGCACCGGCAGCCAGCGGCAGGCAGTCCGCCTGCTCCAGGACGAGGCGGACGACCTCAGGGCCGCGCTCGCCCACGCCCCACAGCAGCCCGAACGGGCCGAGGCCGCCCTGGAGACGCTGCTCGACCTGTGGTTCTGGTGGGTCGTGTACGACGCACGCGACGAGGGCCGCCGACACTTGATGCGACTGCTGCCGTTCTGCCGCCCCGACAGCCCGCTGACCGCGCGCGGCATGTGGCTGGCCGCCTGGCTCACCGCCGCCGGCGGCCCCGAGGAGGCCGCCGAACTCCTGCGCCACGCCTGGCCGCCGGCCGTCCTCGCCGGCGACGACGCCACCGTCGGGCGCATCGCCCACGTCCAGGGCCTCCTCGCCCTGTACCGAGGCGAACCAGAGCGCGCGGCCGAGCACTTCCAGGAGGCCGCCGACACGATCCCGCCGCTCGCCCCCGGCGGACTGCCACCCGCCGTCAGCCTGGCCGCCCTCGCCGTGACCCAGGCCGCCCTCGCCCCGGACGCCGCGCGCCGCACCGCACGCCGGGCCCTGAGCCAGCCCGGCATCAGCGGCGACGCCTGGTCCTGCCTGGTCGCCCGCTACGCACTGGCCTTCGTCGACCACCGGGAGGGCCGCAGCAGCCGCGCCTGGCGACGCGCCCAGCGCACCCTCGCGGCCCTGGACGACCGGCTCCCCGCACCCCACGGCACCGCGGCCCTGCGCCGGTTGATCGCGGACATCGAGACCGGCGCCCCGAGTGCCGTCCACGTCCCGGCCGGCCCCGACGCCTGCCCACCGCTCCCGCTGCCCACCCTGGCGGCCAGCGGCACGGGGAACACTCACGCCTGACGGCCTGCCCATCGGGCGCCGCGGGCGAAACGACCCGGCGTCGTGCCCACGACCCGCTTGAAGTGCCGGTTCAGATGCGGCTGGTCGAAGAATCCGGCCGCCGTCGCCGTCTCTCCCAGCGGCATGCCGTCCAGAAGCAGCCGTCGGGCTCGATCGACGCGGCGGGCGGTCAGGTACTGGTGCGGTGCGATGCCGAAGGCGGTGCTGAACGCCCGTACCAGGTGCGTGGGATGGGCGTGCAGCAGCTTCGCAGCCTCGTCCAGGGTGACCCCCTGGAGGAGCCGTTCGTCGAGGAGTTCGCGCAGGCCGTGCGCCACGCCCCGGTCGGGCGGACGCGGCCCGGCGTCGAGCCGGGGACGCAGGTGCGTGCGCAACCGCTCGCAGATCAGGGCGAGGCGGCTCTGCGCCTCCAACTCGTCGCCCCGCTCCGTCAGCGCCGTGTGCAGCTGCCCCACGCGCCGCCGCAGCAGCGCGTCGGCAAGGTCGGGACTGTCCACCGCCGGACCGACGAAGCTCTCGTCCAGCTCGCTCAGGTCCAGGTACAGGACCCGCTTGCGGAAACCCTCGGCGGTCGCGGGTGAGCCGTTGTGCGGCACCTGCGGCGGAAGCAGGGACACCGTGTCGTCCGGGGTGCCGCGCTCGCGGCCGTCCAGGTCGTACCGGACCACCCCGGCGTCCACGATGAGCAGCGTCCACACTTCGTGGACGTGCATCGGGTACGCATGCTCCGTGAAGTGCGCGTGGAAGACTTCCACGACACCCGGGACGTGCGGGCGCCACGCGGAAACCTGCTCGCGGGCTGCCATGCAAGGAATGTACAAGACGGTCCGGCGGACGGGACGGCAGTCTCGGATCATGAACACCGACCACGTCCACGTCCTCGCTCACGCCGACGGGAGCGCTGACGCTCACGCCGTCGCTCCCGTGCGCTTCGACACCAAGATCGCCGTACTGCTCCGCGAGGACCTGGAGACCTGGCAGCGGCTCAACGTCACCGCGTTCCTGGTCAGCGGCCTCGGTGCGCAGCACCCCGAGGTGATCGGCGAGCCCTACGCCGACGCCGACGACACCCCGTACCTGCCGATGTTCCGGCAGCCCGTCCTCGTCTTCGAGGGCGCCGAGGAGACGCTGACCGCCGCCCACGGCCGGGTGCTCGCGCGCTCGCTGCCACGCGCCGTCTTCACCGCCGACCTCTTCGCCACCGGCAACGACCGGGACAACCGTGCGGCGGTACGGGCCGTGTCGAGGGATGCGCTGGACCTGGTGGGTCTCGCCGTGTACGGCCCGCGCAACGCCGTCGACAAGATCCTCAAGGGTGCGCGGATGCACCCCTGACCGAGGTCGAGGAGTCCGGGGCGGGCCTCAGGAGCGGGCGCATGACGTCAGGAGCGGGCGTCGATCCAGGCCCGCGCCGTCGCGAGCTCCGCCTCGGTCGGTGCGGGGCGGACCTGGTCCGGGCGGCGGATCAGGCAGTGCTCGCGGGCCGTTCGAAGGCCCAGGTCCCGGGCCCGGGCGGACAGCTCGGGGTGGTCCGCGACCTCCAGCGCCCGCTGCCACCAGCTGCGGCTGCGCGCGTCGACGGCGTAGTGCCACAGCGGCTGGGCCGGGTCGGCCACGCCGATCAGCACCCGGTTCAGGACGTACTCAGGCACACTCGGCGTGTCGAACAGCCCGTCGGCGACCCGCAGCGGGTGCACCCCGTCGAGGCGCGCACGCAGCAGCACCCAGGTCATCAGATGCCCGGAGTCGTCCCTGCCGGAGGTCACGAAGGCCCACAGCTCGGCCGCCTTCGCCTCGTCGGGCGCGCCGAGATGGGTGAGTAGCCGCTGGTCGTTCTTCCACAGCGGCTTGGGCTTCGCCCACCAGGCCAGCAGGTCGGCGGCGACCGGGTGGCCCAGTTCCAGCGCCAGGCAGGTCAGCGTGACCAGCGGGTGCCGCCACTCGGTGTACGTCGTGCGGTACTGCTTGGTGAGGACCTTCTTCCACCGCGGCACGAGCGCGTCGACCTCCGCCGCGGTGGCCGCGCCGTGGGCGTAGAGCAGTTCGAGGCAGAACCCGAGCCCCTGCATTCCGGTCCGCTCGTCGGCCACCCGGGCCCGCAGCCAGCGGAGGTCGGCCTCGCTCGGCGTCCGGTACCGGTGCCAGACGTCGCCCAACGACCCTTCGTACGCGGTCAGGTCGGGGCCGCTACCGGCGAGCAGCTCGTCACGGGCCGCCTCGTACCGGTCGGCGGCGGCGAGCGCGTCCGCCGCGGCGGTGCCGGTCAGGTCGGTGTAGGCCGGGCCGAGCCGGGCGGCCTCCTCCCGTACGTGGGCCACCTGGTCCACGGCCGCGCCCGCGGCCAGGACGCGCAGTTCGCGCGGCAGCCGTTCGTCGGTGCTGAAGCGGACGGCGGCGAGCGCGGCGAAGGAACGGCTCGCGCGGTGGTCGAGCCCCGCGGCGTCCCGCCACTCGGCGGTCACGGCCGCGGTGAGCGCGGTGGAGAGGACCCGCAGCGACGCCTCTGGAGCGTCGTGCCCGATGAGCTCGGTCGCGAGCGCGCTCGCGGCCCGTACCCAGTCGGGCTCGCGGATCGATCGGTGCACGGCCAGCCAGGGGGCGATCGCGGCGAGCGCGCCGGCGAGCGCCAGTTCGCGCACGACGGCAAGGCCGCGCTCGGACGGCACCCGGCCGAGGACGGCGGCCGCGTCGGGCCCGAGGGCGGCGACGGTCTCCCACGCGGCGGGGTGATCGTGGCGCAGGAGCGCGTGCAGCAGCGGGGCCCATGCGCCCCACTTGGTGAGTCGGCCGGCGTACTCGTCCCGCCATGCCGCGAGCAGCAGTGACGCCTCGTCGTGGGTGAGCGCGTTCCGATGCTCAAGGGGGGCGACGAACGGGGCGATTGTGGACACGTCCACCGGATCGCGCAGCCGGTCGTGGAGCCAGCCGGTCTCGGCCTCGGTCAGCGGGCTGTAGCGGTAGGGGAGTCGGGTGCGGTCGACGGGCGTGTCGATCCGGTCGAGGAACTGGCGGACACCGACCGGATCCGCCGGATCGGGCAGCCCCGCCCCGTCCAGGCACGTCACCTTGTCCAGCCGAAAGGCCCCCTCAGGCCCGCCGTCGACCACCTTGTACCCGGCCGGCCCCGCCCCGAGCCCGGCGGCGACGGTCGCGTGGTCACCGCCCCAGTGCAGCATCAGTTCACCGGTCAGCGCCCCGGACCGGTCGAAGGTTTGGTGGGACTGCCAGTGCCAGTACGCGAAAGAGGCATCGGCGCCCAGCCCCCGTACGGCGAACAACTCGGCGGCGTCCTCGTGCCCGTCGCTCTGTGTGTAGCGGCTCCGCGTCGGCGGGGGCAGGACGACGAACCCGTCCCCGCCGAGGGTGCGCCACCAGGCCCTGACGCGGTCGAGGTCCGACCGCTCCCGAGCCGCGTTCCGACCGGACGGGGCGGGGGGATGACCGGGCATGTGCGACTCCTTGGGGACGATTTCTGGCCCGCTCAGCCTGCCAGACGCGTTTCAGCACGCGGCGGCGCGGGCGGTGTCCTCGAATGCTTCGCGGGGCATGGCGCCCTTGAGGGTCAGTACCTGGCCGGGAGCGAGTCGGGCGAGGTCGTCGGCCGTGAACGACACCAACCCGTTGTAGACGTAGGAGTCGTCGGGGTCGGCGAACGACAGCTCGTACGTGTAGCCGGGCAGAAGGGACTGCGGCCCGCGGGTCTCGGCCGCCCACGCGGCCGGCGGCGCAAACACGGGGAAGTCCGCGGCCTCGGGACTCCCCGGGGCGTCCCAGCCGATCCACGGCTCCTCCGTGGGAGACGGGTCGGTGGCGGACGGCTGCGTTCGGGTGCCGCGCAGTTCGGGGCTCCGCACCCGCCCGTCGTCGTCGCACGGCTGCCGCATGAGTGCCTGAGGAGTGCTCTGCGGGTCCACGTACACCGCGACGAGCGGCAGCTGCTTGGGGCCGCATCCCGCGACCGTCAACATGACCAAGCCGCTCAGCACGCCGGCGGCCCACCTGCGCCGGACCGCGCGCGACCCACCTGTGTCCCGGGCGCAGCGGAGAACGGGCTCGTCGTGGATCGGCTGCAGGGCGCTCACGGGGGCGAGGCTATAGGGCCGGGCGGGGTGGCAGGGGGCGGACCCTAGTCGACGACCTTCTGCCAGGCCGTGGTGCCCAACAGCCCCGTGTCGCCGATGTCCAGGCCGCCCTCGGGCTCCACGGTCTGCCGGGCGACGCCCGGGGAAGGGGCGATCTCCACGTACACGCCGCTGCCGTCGAGGGTCGCCGCGTCCACGGCCGAGTAGCGCCAGACGAAGACGCTGCGAGCGGACTCGCCGGGCTTCAGGGTCACGAGACGGGGGCCGGGGTCGTCGAGCTGGGTGATCGGGCCCGGTCCCTTGAGGACGGTGACGTCCATCGGCCTGCGCTCGACGTCGCGTACGCGGACGTCGGGGTAACCGTTCACCTTCTGGTCGGCGCCACCGCAGTTCGTGAGCGTCACGGGCATGGCGCGCAGCCCCATCGCCGCGTTCACCATGCCGGTCGACACCCGCACTCCCGTGGCCGGGCAGCCGGAAACGGCAGCGGACGGAGGAGTGTCGCCCGGGCCGGAGACCGACGGGGCGGGCGGCGGGGCGGTGGGGCGCGCCTGCGCCGCCGTGCGCTCCGGATCCGCCTCACGGTCGAGCTCGGCCGCGAGCCCGCACGCGGTGGTGAGGAGCGCCAGTCCCGCCAGGAAGAGCGCGTGCCGCGCAGGTATGCCCGTCATGCGGCGATCATCGCACGGTCCCGACAGCCGTCCCGGCCGCGCTTCCGGCCGCGGTCTCGGTACGGGCTCCTCTCCGGGCCGCGCTTCCGGCCGCGGGCTCCTCGGTCCCAGCCCCACCCCCGGCCGAGGTCCGCACCCCACCCCCGGCCGAGGTCCCAGCCCCCGCCCCCACGCCGTACCGCTGCACCAGCTCCGCCCCCAACCGCGCCAGCTCGTCCCGTACGGCCTTTGGTTCCCGTACCTCCACGAGGCCGCCCCAGCCCGCCAGTTGGCGGGCCACGTCCAGCGGCGTCGGCGCGGCCACCCGAACCCGGACCCGTCCGGACCCCGACTGCTCCTCGCCCTCCACGCGGCAGTGTCGTCCGAAGCGGTCCCGTAGGACGCGTACGTATCGCGCATCGACGACCAGCGTCGCCCACGTGCCCGAGCGCCGCTCCTCCACCTCACTCACGATCTCGTCCCACGCCGCGGCCAGGGCGAAGTCGTCGGGCCGGTCCGCCGCCTCCTGCGTCGGCTCGGCCGCCGCGATGCGGTCCAAGCGGAAGGTTCGCCGGCCCCGCTCCGTCCCCGCGACCAGGTACCAGACGTCATCCTTGTCGACGAGCCCCCACGGATCCACCAGGCGCTCGGTGCGTCGCCCCGCGCCGTCGACGTACCCGAGGCTGACCCGCTGCCGACGCACCACCGCCGACTGGAGCAGGCCGACCATCTCGGGGCGGGGGCGCTCGCGTTCGCCCCAGCGCGTCGGATCGACCACGGTGGCGTTCGCCGCCGCTTCGGCATCGGCCCGGAAGGTCCGTGGCAGGGCGCCCAACAGCTTCCGCAGCGCCGCCTTCGCCTCGCTGGAGACCGACGCCGCCGGGCCGACCAGCAGGAAGAGGGCCTGCGCCTCGTTCGCCGACAAGCCGCTGAGATCCGTCCGCGCCCCGCCCACCAGCGCCCAGCCGCCACCCCGACCAGGCTGCGGGTACACCGGGATCCCCGCGGCCGCCATCGCCTCCAGGTCCCGCCGCGCGGTCGCGACGGACACGTCCAGCTCGCCGGCGAGTTCGGCGGCGGTCAACCGGCCGCGTGCCTGGAGCAGCAGAAGAGCTGCGACGAGACGATCGGCCCGCATGGTTCCGAACTCCTTCCGAAAGCACCCGACAAAAGTGCTCAGTCGATGAGCACTTTAGGCGCGAGGATCGTGCTCGTCACCGACCGAAGGAAAAGGAAGGGCAACCCCATGCTGCGAGGACCCGCCACCGTCAACATCTGGGCCGACGACGTCGAGGCCGCCAAGAACTGGTACGCCGAACTGCTCGACGTCCAGCCGTACTTCGAGCGCCCCGGCAACGGCGCCCCGGCCGCGTACTACGAGTTCCGGATCGGCGACCGCCAGACCGAACTCGGCATCATCGACCGCCGCTTCGCCCCGGAAGGCGCGGCGACGACGCCCGGGGGGACCGTCCTCCATTGGCACGTCGACAACGTCGAGGCCACCCTGGAGCGCCTCCTGTCCATGGGCGCGGCCCCGTACATGCCGCTCACCGAGTACGGCCCCGGCTTCGTCACCGCCTCCGTCACCGACCCCTTCGGCAACGTCCTCGGGATCATGTACAACGAGCACTACCTGAAGACCCTGGGCGAGTGAGCCCGGGCCCGGGGCGGGCAGCCAGCCCAGCTCCGTGTACGCGCGACCGGCGAGAATCCCGTCGATCGCCGCCCGGGTACAGCAGCGCCGCCGCGCCGCTGGGCGCGGGGTCCGCCGTCAAGGGGTTGCCGGGCGCAGCCGGACCGGCAGGGAGGCGTGGCCGTTGCTGATGAGGGAGGGCAGGGGAGAGAGCTCGTCGGCGGAGACGGCGAGTTCGGCGTTCGGGAAGCGGGCGAAGAACGCGGAGAGCGCGGTGGCGACCTCCAGGCGGGCCAGGGGCGCGCCCAGGCAGAAGTGGACGCCGTGCCCGAACGCCAGGTGCTCCATGTGGGCGCGGGTGGCGTCGAAGGCGTCGGCGTCCGGGCCGTGCCAGTCGGGGTGCCGGTTGGCCGCGGCGTACGAGGAGAGGATCGCCTCGCCCTCGGCGATGTGCTGCCCGTCGGGCAGGGTGATGTCCGTCAGGGCGAAGCGCAACGGCAGGTGCGCGACGGCGGGTTCGTGCCGCAGCGTCTCCTCGACGACGTCGCTCCACTGCGCCCGCCCGGAACGGACGTGGTCGAGCTGGTCGCGGTCGCGCAGAAGCGCCGTGACCGCCTGGTCGATGACGTTGACCGTGGTCTCGTACCCGGCGCTGATCATCAGCAGCAGCGTGTCACGCAACTCGGCGTCCGTCAGGGCCGACCCTGTGCCCTCGCCCGCGCCCTCCTCGTCGCGCGCCGCGATGAGCAGCGACGTCATGTCGTCGCCCGCGCCCTCACCGCGCCGGGCTTCGATGAGCGCTTCGAGGATCTCGTACAGCCGCGCCGTGTTGGCCATCTGCTCGTCGCGCGTCAGCGTGGTGTCGAAGACGCCGTCGACGAGCGAGCCGAAGTCCTTGCTCTGCTCAGCCGGCACGCCCATCAGGTGGCCGATCACCGCGATGGGCAGCGGCCGTGCGAATGCCTCGCGCAGATCCACCACCGCGCCGGGCGGGAGCGATGCCACCTCGTCGAGCAGCTCAGCGGCGAGAGCCTCGACGGTGCCGCGCATGTCCGCGACGCGGCGGGCGCTGAACGCCGGGGCGACCAGCCGCCGCAGCCGCCGGTGATCGGCCCCGTACGCCGTGAACATGTTCTCCACCGCGACCCACAGAGCGAGCGGCCAGGTCTGCACGACCTCCCCGAACGCGGGCCAGTGCGCCCGCGCGTCCTTGGAGACGTCGGGGCTGGTCAAGAGGCTCTTCAGCAGCACGGGATCGGTGACGGCCCAGGCCTCGACGCCCAGCACGTCGACCCGCGCCGCGCTGCCCCGGGCGCGCAGCAGCCGGTGCTCGGCGTGCCGGTCGGCGCCGGTCGGGTCGAGGACGACGAGGGGCGACTCGGGCTGCGTCACGACGGTCTCCTTCGAGGGGATCCGAGGGGAGGGGGGCGGGCACGCCGCCCCGCAGTGTCGCCCGCCGCGCGGCGTCGGACAACCACGAACCCGGCCAAATCTGGCTGAGAGGGCCCCTCGAAGGGGTGTGCGCACGGTGCGGCAGGGCTGTGACGACGACCTCGAACGACCACCCCGCCAGGGCTGTGACGACGGCCCGGGACGACCACCCCGCCAGGGCTGTGACGACGACCCCGGACGACCACCCCGCCAGGGCTGTTCACGTCAGGACCACGCACCCCCGCCGCTCCAGCCGGGCCAGCAGCGGCGCCCCCGGCTCGAAGCCGTTCCACCGCAGGTCCAGCTTCTCCAGGGACGGCAGCGCGGCGAGCCAGTCCGGAAGGCGGCGGCTCAGCGGATTGCTCCGCAGATCGATCTGGCGCAGCAGCGGCAGGCCGGCCAGGGCATGCGGGACTTCGGTGAGCGCGTTCTCCCGGAGGTCGAGATGGCGCAGCTCGCGCAGCTCGGCGACGGACGGCGGCAGGTACGCGATCTCGTTGCCCCGCAGCCAGAGTTCGCGCAGCGCGCGCAGCCGTCCGATGGAGTCGGGCAGCGTGGTGAGCCGGTTGTGCTGAGCGCGCAGCTCGACGAGTCCGGTCATGTCCCCGAGGGTCTCGGGGAGTTGGGTGAGGAGGTTCTCGCCCGCGTTGAGATAGCGGAGTCGGGTCAACCTCCCCAGTGAGGCCGGGAGTTCCGTCAGTCGGTTGTCGTGCAGGTACAGGAAGTCGCTCAGCCCGGCCAGTTCGCCCAGTTCCCCCGGCACCGCCGCGAGCGCGTTGTGACCGAGGTCGAGCGTGCGCAGCTCCCGGAGCCGCGCGATCTCCGGCGAGAGCTTCGTGAGCCCGTTGTCCGCGAGGATCAGCACCCGCAGCCCGGTTTGGCTCCAGACCGAGTCGGGCACCTCGCCCAGCCTCGCACGCCACAGGTTCAGTACATCGTCCGCCACCGAATCGACCCTTCCGTTCCGTTTCACGTCCAGTCACGAGGCAACCCCGTCCCGCCCGTTGGCATCCTCCGGGGCGAGAGGGGCGCCGGGGGAACGTGTGCGTCCCGACGAGACCGATGACGAGGTACACCATCTTGATACGTGTGACACGTGTGGCGACCACGGCCTTGGCTTTACTCGCCCTGGCGACGGCGTCACCGGGAGCGGCGTACGCGCAGCCCTCGCCCGGCGGAAGCCCGTCCAAGGCCGTGAGCGCCGACCGCGGCACGGGGGCTGACCTCCCCGACGGGTGGCGGCTCACCGGGACGGGGGCCGAGCGGCGGCTGGTCTGGACGGCGGCGAAGCGCGTGCCGATGGGGGACGCGCGCATCGAGTTCTACGCCGGCGACCGGCTGCTCGGGCGACCGATCGCCGGCCGCGACGGCCGGTCCTTCCAACTGCCCCTGGACGGTACGAAGATCGGCGCGCCGAGCGAACTGCGCGTCCTGGCCGGCGGCCGGCGGCTCGACGCGACCACCACGGCCGCGCCCCCGCGCTCCGGCTTCCGTGCCCCCGCCCTTCCGAAGCAGGAGGCCCCGCTCCCCGCCAACGACGTCGACCCCGGCGTACCGGGCAACTACCGCACCGCCACCGGCGAGTACGACCTCCCCGCGGTCCGGCTGCCCGGGTTCCCCACCCCCGTCGAGATGCGCGCGACCGTGGTGGGCCCGACCGACGCGCCCGGGAAGCGCCCGGTGGCGCTGTTCCTGCACGGCCGGCACTACACCTGCTTCGGCGCGGGCGGCGAGCAGTCCATCGACTGGCCCTGCGCCGGCGGCCTGAAGCCGGTGCCCAGCCACCGCGGCTACCTGCAGAGCCAGAAGCTCCTGGCCTCCCAGGGGTACGTCACCCTCTCCATCTCCGCCAACGGCATCAACGGGCAGGACGGCGACGTCGACGACGGCGGCGCGCAGGCGCGCTCCTCCCTCATCCGGCTGCACCTCTCCCGCTGGGCCGACTGGTCCGCCGACCCGTCCGGCGCGCCCGCCCCCGTACGCGCGGTCGCCGGGGCCGACCTGTCCCGGGTGCTGCTCGTCGGCCACTCGCGCGGCGGCGAGGGCGCCAACCGCGCCGCGCTCGACAGCCTCTACGCGCCGCCCGCCGACCAGGACGGCGCACCGGGCGCGGCCCGCTGGCACATTCGCGGCAACGTGCTGATCGGACCCACCGTCTTCGGCCAGAACCCGGCCCCCGACGTGCCGTCCCTCACCCTCCTGCCCGGCTGCGACGGCGACGTGTCCGACCTTCAGGGCCAGATCTACGTCGACGGCACGCGCGGCGTCAGCACCGGCGCGGCCCTGCACAGCGCCGCGTTCGTGGTCGGCGCCAACCACAACTTCTTCAACACCGAGTGGACTCCGGGCCAGGCCGAGGCCCCGGCGGACGACGACTTCTGGACCGACGAGACGACGACCGACCGAGTCTGCTCGCCCGGCACTCGCACCCGCCTGACGGCCGCCCAGCAGCAGACCGCGGGCGCCACGTACATCGCGGCCGCCGCCCGGCTGTTCGTCGCCGGCGACGACCGGGTGCGCCCGCTGCTCGACGGCACCGGCCGCCGGGCGCCCTCCGCGGGACCCGCGCAGGTGCTCACCCACGCGGTCGGCGGGCACCGCACCGCCGCCTTCCTTCCGGGCCCCGCGGTGAAGGTCACCGGCGGCGGGCGCCTGTGCGCCCAGATCCACCCCGAGCCGACCCGCGCCTGCCTGCCGGCCGGCGACCAGGGTCAGTCGCCGCACTTCGCCGGCTGGGAGACCACCCCCGAGCCGGGCCGCGACGCCGTCGCCCTGCTCTGGCCGACTCCCCGGCCGACCCCCGGCACGGGAACGCCGACCGGGACGCCGATCACCGGCCGCACCGCCACGGTGCGCACCGACCGGCCCGTCTCCCTGGCCGGCGCCGACGCCCTCGCCCTGCGGGTGATCGTCCCGCCCAACGCCACCGGGACCGCGCTCGACATCGCCGTCGCCGACGGCGTCGGGCGTCGAGCGGCACTCGGCCGGGTCGCCGTCGAGGGACTCCCCGGCACCGACCGCACCGCCTCGTTCTGGGGCCGCGAGATCCGCGTGCCCCTGACCGCCGCCCGCCGCGCCGGTCTCGACCTCACGCAGGTCCGGACCCTCGAGCTCACGCCGCGCGGCAACGCAGGCCGGGCCTGGCTCATGGACGCCTGGGGCTGGCGCCCCGGCACGCCCGCGGTCCGTCCGGCCGCGCTGCCGCGCATCGACATCGGCCGGCTCACCGTCGACGAGGGCGACTCGGGCGAGCGCACCCACCGGATCCCGGTACGGGTCTCCGGATCCGGCAGCGGCCAGGTCCGGTTGTTCGTCCCGAAGCCCGGCGCCGACGAGTACACCTCCCGGGTCGTGACGGTACGTCAGGGCAGCACGGACATCGACCTGCCGGTGACCGTGCGCGGCAACACCCGCTACGGCGACGAGACCAGGCACGACGTCTTCGTGAAGGCGGTCGGTAGCGCGGTCGTCGGCGCCCACCGCGGCGGGGTGACCGTACGGAACGACGACCCGATGCCGAAGATCACCCTGGAGCCGGTCGCGGCCGACGTCACCGAGGGCCGCAGCCTGACCTGGCGGATGAAGCTGTCCGAGCCCGCGGACATCGAAATGTCGGGCGAGTTCGGCCTCCTGCCGGTCACGACCGGGACGGAGCTGTCGACCCTGGACGTCGCCCCAGCGTGGCTGGGGGACAGCTTCGGCCAGTCGCCGAACCCGGCCCGGCCACTGTCCGGCCTGTGGGAGAACGGGACGTACCTCTCCGTCGCCGTACCGCCCGGCCGGCTGGGCGCCGACGTGAGCGTCCCCACCGTCGTCGACCGGCAGCGCGAGCCTGCCGAGACCCTGCGGGCCCGCCTGACCACGTACGACGAGAAGTGGCAGCCGCAGCACGGCCCGGTGGTCACCGGCACCGTCCGCGACGCGTCCTGATCCCGCCGTCCTGATCACGCCTGTGCCGTACGCATGACGTGGCGCCGGTTCCCGCCCGGGAACCGGCGCCACGTCCGTCTATCCTCGCCCGAGGCACGCACCCGAGGCAGGGCACGCCGAACGAAGGACGGTACGAGGTGGCGGACAACAGCAGGAGCGGCGGCGGGGCGGCGGACACGGGCGGCGCAGGGGCGGGCGCGGACGGCACGGCGCGGAGCTCCTCGACCTCGCTCAGCGCCCAGGCCAGGGAGGCCGTCCTACAGCGCATCGTCGACCGGCGTTACGCGCAGGGCGCCCGGCTGGTGGAGCGGGAGGTCGCCGAGGAGCTGAGCATGTCCCGCGTCCCGGTGCGCGAGGCGCTGCGCGCGCTCGTCGCCGAGGGCCTGCTGGAGCTGCTGCCGCACAGCGGCGTGCGGGTACGACGCCTTGAACGCGCCGACGTGGAGCACCTGTACGAGGTGTGGGAGCCGCTCGCCGTCCAGGCGTCCCGGCTCGCGGCCCGGGCGGTGGCGCACGACCCTGAGGGGCTCGCGGCCCTGGAGGTCACCCTGCGGCAGGCGGAACGTGCGGCCGCCGCGCACGAGGGCACGCGGGAGGTCGCCGCGCACACCGCCTTCCACGAGGGCGTCGTCGCCATGACGGGCAACCCGCTGCTGGCCCGCGTCATGGAGCAGCTCAGCTGGCAGCTCCGCCTCCTGTTCGGGTTGCGCGAGGAGCCGGAACACATGCGGGCCCAGCACGCCGAGATGTTCCGGCACATCGCCGCCGGCGACCCGGAGGCCGCGGGGGCGAGCACGCTGCTGCACGTACGGGACAGCCGGACGGTGGCGCTGCGCACTCTGTTCGGGAGCGACTGACGCAGTCTGACGACCGACGCCATTTGTATACCAAGGGGATCCGGACGGTCTCCCTCTCGAGGGATTCCGGGAGGTTCGGGCCGCCGGAGCGGGGAATTCCGGGTCACTTGATGGCTGCTCTTGTCTGCCGTCCGGAGCTTGGTATACAAAAACGGGGAGCCGTAGCCCTTACCTCCCCAAGGAGCTCCCATGGAGTCGACCTCGCAGTCCCCGCAGCCGTCGAGCGCGCTGTCCCGGCGCACGATGCTTGCCGGCGCCGCCGCGCTGGCCGGGACGACAGCCGCCTTCGCCGGTGCGGCGGTCCCCGCGCAGGCCGCGACCGTCGGGTCCGGCGCGTCCGCAGCCCCCGCGTCCGGCACCGCGACCGTGCGCGACGCCCGGCGGCAGAACGGCCGTCCCGGCAAGCCCGTGGTGTTCAAGAACGTCCGCCCGTTCGGCGCGGCGAAGGCCGTGGACCTGGTCGTCGTCGACGGCCGCATCTCGCAGGGCCCCGCGCCCCGCGGCGCGCACGTCGTCGACGGCGGCGGCCGCATCGCGCTGCCGTCCCTCGTCGACGCGCACATCCACCCGGACAAGACGTCCTGGGGCGGCAAGTGGGTCTCGCGCAAGCCTGCGAGCACCATCGCCGACTTCGTCGCGCAGGACGTGGAGCTGTTCCGCGCCCAGCGCCGCTCCGTCGCGGACCGCGCGTACGGCCTGATGTCCCACGCCGTCACCCGAGGCACCCGCGCGATGCGCGCCCACGCGGACATCGCCCCCGCCTACGACCTGGCCGGAGTCGAGGGACTGAGCGAGGCCCGCCGCCGGCTCAGCCACGCGCTCGACGTCCAGATCGTCGCGTTCCCGCAGCACGGCGTCATCCGCACCCCCGGCACGGCCGAACTCCTTGAGGAGGCCGCCCGTACCGGCCTCGTCGACATGATCGGCGGCATCGACCCGATCGGCTTCGACGACGCCCTGGACGAGCAGCTCGACCTCGTCTTCGGCATCGCGGACCGGCACGGCATCGGCCTCGACATCCACCTGCACGACCGGGGCGAGACGGGCCTCGCGACCATGCGCGCCATCATCGACCGCACCCGCGCCCTCTCCCTCAGGGGCCAGGTCACCGTCAGCCACGTCTTCTGCCTGCCCGCCCTGTCGGACAAGGACCTGGGCGCGATGGCCGCAGACCTCGGCGAGCTCGACATCGCCCTGACCACGGTCGCCTACTCCGCCAGCCTGGTCCTGCCGATCGGGAAGCTGCGCGAGCACGGGGTGCGCGTCGGCCTCGGCTCCGACGGGGTGCGCGACTCGTGGAGCCCGTTCGGCAACGCGGACATGCTGCACCGCGCCCACATCCTCGGCTGGGTGAACGACGTCCGCCTCGACGAGGAGCTGACGGACTGTTACACCGTCGCCGCCCACGGCGGCGCGGACGTCATGCACCTGGCCCACGCGGATCTCAAGCCCGGCGCCCCGGCCGACTTCGTGCTCGTACGCGGCGAGTGCCTGCCCCAGGTCGTGGTGGACATGCCCCGCCGGGACATCGTCGTCCACGGCGGCCTCGTCGTGGCCCGCGACGGCGAGCTGGTCGACTAGTACGCCGCCACTCGGAACGACGCATCGGCGGCGCTCCCTCGGCGCCGCCGGTGCGTCGTTCCGAGTGGCGCGAAGTGGACCTGTACAGCCCTACTGGCCGGTCCTACTCTCAAGTCACTTTGCATGCGGCGCACCCCCACCACCGCTCACTTCCCCACACACCCGCATGCATCCGCACGCATCCGCACCTCCTCGCACTTCCCCCACCACCCCTTCCGTTCGAGGAGATCCCCATGTTCGACGCCACCTCGCGCGCGCACGCCCTCTTCGCCTCGGCGACCGTCCTCGCCACCGCCGCGGCGCTCGGCCTCGGCGGCGCGGCCGCCGCTCACGACCTCGGGGCGCAGGCGAGCTCCACCACCGTGTCCCCGGCGGGCCACCGGTTCGCCGCCACGCTCACCGGCAAGGCCACCTTCACCGCCGGATCGACCGTCATGACCTGCACTGTCTCCGCCTCCACGGCGACGACCGGCGCCAATAACACGATCCCCGCGGCCCCCGGCAACCACAACGCCGACGGTCCGGTCAGCGCCACGATCAACCCGCCCACGTTCAGCGGCTGCAGCACCAACATCGGCGGTGTGAGCGTCACCGTGACCGCCAACTCCACGAACGGCCCGTGGTCGATGTCGGCCCAGTACGGCACGCCCGTCGCGGCCGGTCTCACCATGCCCAAGGGCGGCGTCGTCATCCGCACCAGCGGGCTCGCGAGCTGCACCATCACCGCCTCGCCGACCGGGCCGAGCGCCGTCAACGGCACCTGGACGAACGGCACACCGTCGCAGCTCGCCATCGCCAACGCGCCCGTCGCGGCCACCGTGACCGGCGGGTTCTTCTGCCCCACCGGCAACCAGACGGCCACCTTCTCCGCGACCTACCTGGTCACCGACACCACGGACACCGCCCAGCAGATCACCGTCACGAGCTGACGCTTCCGTGGGACCGCGACGGCAGCTCAGCCGTCGTCGTGTGCCGAACGGGCCGCCAGCACCTCGTCCATGTGCTGCTCGGCCCACGCCTTGATCGCCCGCATCACCGGGACCAGGCTCTCGCCGAGCGGGGTCAGGGCGTAGTCGACGCGGACCGGGACGGACGGCGTGACGGTCCGCGTCACCAGTCCGTCCCGCTCCAGGTTCCGCAGACTCTGCGTCAGCATCTTCTGACTGACACTCACGATCCGCCGGGACAGGTCCGAGTAGCGCTGCGGGCCGTCGGCCAGTGCGTTGATGATCAGGCTCACCCACTTGTCGCCGATCCGGTCCAGCAGGTGCCGCGCCGGGCACTCGGCGAGATAGGCGTCATAGGCGGCCCGCGCCTGGGCCCGGCCCTCGGAACGCCCCTCGGAGCGCGCTTGCGCGGGCGTCCTCGTCATCGCTTCCCCCTCCCTCATGGCTCTCCTCGGCGTGCATTACGCACCTTGAAGTGCCTTCTTCCCGGAGGAGAGTAGCTCTCCCTAGGGTCGAAGGCAGCCAGAAGGAAGTGGCCAGCCGGCCGAGGGGAAGGAGTCGCGCATGCGCGCGGTCGTCGTACGGAACGTGGGCGGACCGGAGGCACTGGAGCTGATGGACGTGTTCGTGCCCGTCCCCGGCCCGGGGCAGATACGGATCCGGGTCGAGGCCGCCGCGGTGAACCCGGTCGACGCGGCGACCCGATCCGGCCAACTCCTCGCGGCCGGGCTGATGCCGGCCCGGGACGTCATCGGCATCGGCTGGGACGTGGCCGGGATCGTGGACGCGCTCGGGGCGGGAGTCGTCGGCTTCGCACCGGGCGATGCGGTGATCGGCGTACGCGACCGGCTCGACGTCCCCCTCGGCACGTACGCCGAGTACGTCGTCCTCGACGTGGGCGCCGTCGCCCCGGCCCCCGCCGGCCTCTCCGCCGCTGAGGCGGCCACGCTTCCGCTGAGCGGACTCACTGCCTTCCAGGCCCTGGGCGTGCTCGACATGGCCCCGGGCTCGACCCTGCTCGTCACCGGAGCGGCGGGCGCGGTCGGCGGCTTCGCCGTCGAACTGGCCGCGGGACGCGGGCTGCGCGTCGTGGCCGTCGCCGGGGCCGAGGACGAGGCCTTCGTCCGGGGCGCGGGCGCTGAGCGGTTCGTCCCGCGCACCGCGCCGGACCTCGCGGAGGAGGTCCGTGCCCTGGCGCCCGGCGGGGTGGACGCCGCGCTCGACGCGGCCGCGCTCGGCATCCCGGTCCTGGGGGCCGTGCGCAACCGGGGCGCGTTCGTGTCCGTCGTCGGCGGCAGCGCGCCGGCCGCGCTGCGCGGCATCACGGTCCACCAGCATTGGATCGCGGCCGACGCGCGCACGCTCGCCCACCTCGCCGCGCTCGCCGACACGGGCCGCCTCACCCCGCGCGTCGCCGACACGCTCCCGCTGGAGGAAGCCCCCCGCGCCCACGCCCGCCTGGCGAAGGGCGGCCTGCGCGGCCGGCTGGTTCTGACGCCCTGAGTGCGCGCCGGACGGCCGGCTGGTTCTGACCCCCTGAGTACGAGACGGACGGCCAGCTGGTCCTGACGCCCTGAGCGCGCGACCGACTGTGGCAGCCGCGCCGACGTGCTGACGCTCCTCGAACGCCGGGGGTGACACAGTTGTCCTGTGTCCTGTGCCCCAAGGGCGGGCAGCCCGCATTCTCCAGGGAGCGTCATGCGTACTCACGCGACCGCACAGCTGATCGGCGGCCGCTCGCACCAGTGCGACGCGACCGCGACGTACACCGGCGCCGGCAGCGGGACCCGCGCCTACGCGCTCCTCGACGGCATCGGAAGCTCCGACGAGGTCCGTGACTGGACCCGTACGTACGCCCGTCGGCTCGCCCGCGCCGCCGCGCGCGACGGCGCGGAGGGCGGGCTGCGGGCGGTGCACGCCCTCGCCGCGGCCGAACCGGACCGGGACACGTGGAAGGCGGCCCATCTGCCCGCAGCCGTCGCGGTCGTCGCCGTCGCCGCGCCCGGGGAACCGCTCGCGGTCGCCTGGTGCGGCGACTCCCGCGCCTACCTCGCGCCCGACGGGCTGCCGCTCGTCCGCCTCACCACCGACCACAACATGCGCCAGGTCCTCCTCGACCTCGGCGCCGTACCCGGGCCGTACGCCCGCAACACCGTCACGTCGTACCTGGGCGACATCCGCGACACCCCGGCCATCGGCACCGTCACCGCACCGGCGACCGGCCGCCTCCTCCTGGCCAGCGACGGCTGCTACGAGCCCCTGGAGGACCACGACCTCGACCTCACCGCCTACCTGGCCGGCACCCCGCACCAAGCTGCCCGCGCCCTGGTCCAGGCGGCCGTGGCCCACGCCGGCCCGCACGCCGACAACGCCACCGCCCTCGTGGCCGACCTCTGATCGCGCCCCCGAGGCCCGGCGCGCTCAGGTCTGCGAGCGCCTCGGTTCCCAGGACACCACGACCAGACGGTCGCTGAGCCGGTCCTCGGGTTCGCCCGTCACCGCCGCCCGGTGGGCGCGGATCGCCGGGTCGGTGAGAGTGAGCGTCAGGACCGGGCAGTTCTGGGCGTCGTTGGTCAGCTTGGGGGAGCAGTCGCCGACGGTCATCAGCTCGTACCCGGGGCACAGGGCTCCGGCCGGAAGGTCCACCTTCAGGTAGAGCACGTCGCCGGGGTTGATGCGGAACGCGTCGGAGTGGGGAGTGGGGACGGTCCGGTCCTTCTCGTCCACGACCTTCGCCGTCAGGCCGCGGGCCGAGGCACGGCGGCCCTCGCCTCGCGGGCCGTAGACGTCCACCGTCACCCCGCCCTTGGCGAGCGGGGCGGCGAGGGTCAGCGGGCGGTCGAGGGTGCGGAGGGCGGCGTGGACGCTGAAGGTGGTGCGTCCGGGCTGCTTCGCGCCGGGGGATTGCGCGCTCCAGCCGCCGAACGCCAGCGCGGGGTCCTTGCCCTGCTCGCCCGCCCCCTTCGCGACCGGCCGCGGCCCGTCGTCCACCCGGCACTTGGACAACTGGGCGACCCCGCCGCCGGGAAGAGCCGCGTCCGGCAACGGCACGCCGACCCCGCGGCCGACCGGCCACATCGGCGGCAACGCCAATACCACCGCCCACACGACGAGCGCGACGCAGGGAACGGAAAGGATCAGCCACGAGCGCGGCGACAACCGGAACATTCAGCCACGCCCCCGCGCCCCGACGGCGCCCGTGGCCCTGCCCCGTCTTGCGCCCACCCCGATGACCCGCCGCATACCGTTCATGATCTCTTCAGCGCGCCCGTGCCCGGGAACGTCACACCCGCCCCCTTGGGCGCGCGCGTCACTCCACCCGCAGCGGCTTCGTCATCACCTGCTGCCCCGCCGCGTCGACCCCCGCGAGGTCGAAGCCGTTCCGCCGGTACAGCGCGACCGCCGACTCGTTGTCCGGCAGCACCGCCAGCTCCAGCGCATACGCCTCCGAGCGCAACGCCCACGCCTCGACCGCCTCGATCAACCGGTCCCCGACACCCCGGCCCCGCGCCTCCGGCCCGACCCACACGGACCGCAGCTCCACCACATCTGCGGCCCCGCCGCGGGGCACACCCCTCGCCACGCCCACCGGACTGTCGTCCAGGACCGCCACGAGGTTGTACGTCCCCGGGGCCGTCAACCGCTCGCGCCACTGCGTCTCCCCACCCCGCGACCAGTCGTCCAGCCGTGCCTTGAAGGCGTGCGGAGCATCGGTCAGCGCGGCGAGGCGGACGTCCCGCCACAACGGCCAGTCTTCCGAGGTCATCACGTGCAGGCGCAACATGCGGACGAGTCTGCCCCACCTGCGGCGCAGCCGGAAGGAACCCACACCCGTGCGCCCCCGGGAGCCGATCCGGAACCCGGTTGCCCGCTCCCCGAGGATCCTGTGAAGATCTCCGCCATGTATGCCTCCTTCACCACCTACGACGGAACCGCACTCGCCTACCGCGAGACCGGCGACGGCGATCCCGTCGTCTGCGTCCCCGGAGGGCCGCAGGACTCCCTGTACCTCGCCGATCTCGGCGGCCTGTCCGCCCACCGCCGCCTGATCATGCTCGACCTCCGCGGCACCGGCGGTTCCCCCGCCCCCGCGGATCCCGCCGCCTACCGCTGCGACCGGCTCGTCGACGACCTGGAGGCGCTGCGCGTCCATCTGGGCCTCGACCGCATGGACCTTCTCGCACACTCCGCCGGCGCGAACATCGCGGCCCAGTACGCCGCCCGCCACCCGGAACGCGTCGCGAAGCTGGCGCTCATCACCCCCAGCACCCGGGCCGTCGGCGTCGAGGTCACCGCCGACGACCGGATCGCGACCGCGCGGCTGCGCCAGGACGAGCCGTGGTTCGACGAGGCGTTCGCCGCCCTGGAGGCGATCGTCGCCGGACAGGTGACGGGCGAGCGCTTTGCCGCCATCTCCCCGTTCTTCTACGGCCGTTGGGACGAGGCCGCCCAGGCCCACCGAGCGGCCGAGGACGAGCAGAAGAACATGGAGGCGGCGCAGGGCCTCGGCGCGGACGGCGCCTTCGACCCGGACGCCACCCGCACCGCGCTCGCCCGCTTCGACGCCCCGGTGCTGGTCCTCGCGGGAGAGGTCGACCTCAACTCGCCGCCGCGCGCCATGACCGAGCTCGCCGCGCTGTTCCCCACGCCCGAGCTCGTGGTCCAGCCACGCGCCGGTCACTTCCCGTGGCTCGACGACGCCGACCGCTTCGTGGCGACGACCACGGCCTTCCTGGGGTGACCGACAAATCGTAGGCCCGCCCCGCCCCGCACAGGGGCGGGGTTCGGTTCGGAAACCGCCCCTCAGGACAGGGTGTTGACGACCGCCCGGACCTGCTCTGCGACCTTCTGGGGCAGCGGGGCGTAGTGGATCGCGTGCAGCTCCTTCTGCCCCTGCTCGCTCGCCGCGTACGAGAGGAAGGACTTGAGCGCGGGCAGGCTTTCCGGCCGGTTGCCCGTGTCGCAGACGATCTCGTACGTGACGAGCACGATCGGGTACGCGCCCTCCGCCTTCGTCCGGTAGTCGAACTCCAGCGCAAGGTCACCGTTCTTGCCGACCACCTCGGCGGTCGCGATGCCCACCGACGCGCTCTGCGTCGTGGGGGCGACCGGCTCGGGCGCGCCGGTGGCGATGCGTACCGTGTCGATCTTCTTCTTCGCGGCGAAGGACAGCTCGAAGTAGCCGATCGCGCCCTCGGTCTGCGTCACCGCCGTGGCGATCCCGTCCGAACCGTTCGCCGAATGGCCGCCCCGCGCCTGCCACTTCTTCTCCGCCGGGTACGGCCAGCCGGAGCGGGCCGCGCCCTTCAGGTAGGCATTGAGGTTCTGTGTCGTGCCGGAGTCGTCGGCCCGGTGCACGGGCACGATGGGGAGGTCCGGCAACTTCGCGTCGGGGTTGAGGCGTTGGATCGCCTTGTCGTTCCAGTTGGTGATCCGGAGGTCGAAGATCTTGGCGAGCGCCGGCGCGTCGAGGACCAGCCGGGTCACGCCCGGCACGTTGTAGCCGAGCGCGATCGGGCCGCCCACCAGCGGGATGTCGATCGCCCGGCCGCCGGGGCACACGTCCTTCGGTACGTCGCGGTCCTCGCCCGACAGCGCCTTGTCGGTGCCGCCGAACGCGGTCGCGCCGCGCCGGAACTGGGCCACGCCGGCGCCGGAGCCGAGCGGGTTGTACGAGAGCCGCACCTTGGGGCAGGCGAGCTGGTACTGCTGCATCCAGCGCTTCATCGCGTTCTGCTGAGCGGTCGACCCCGAGCCGTTCACCATGCCGCCGCTCGCGCAGTCGATGTCCGGGATCGGCACCGTGGAGGACGGCTTGGCTTCCTCCGCCGAGCCGCTCGTGCCGCAGCCCGAGAGCACCAGCGACCCCACCACCACGGCGGCCGCCCCTGTCCAGCGGGAGGCCCGCCCCGAATATCGCAGCAGCACCGTGATTTCCCTCCGCCGACCCGTCGCCGCGTCGATGTTCTGTGATGGCGGAGCGCAGAAGGTGGCCCGAAGGTGAATGGAAGTGGCCATTCTGGCGACTTTTGGGTGCGGCGAGTTTTGGGTGGGTCAAAGCCTTGGGCGAGGGGCTTGCGGGGGGAGCGACGCGGTCTGGCGAGAGATGCGGTCAGTCGAGGGACGCGGTCAGCCGAGAGGTGCGGTCAGTCGAGAGGTGTGGTCAGTCGACGCGCGGGCTGCGGCGCTCCATGAGGACGACGTCGCGCCAGACGCCGTGATGCCGGCCGATCCTCTCGCGTACTCCGATCACGCGAAAGCCCGCCCGCTCGTGGACGGCGAGGCTGGCCGAGTTCTCCGGGAAGATCCCGGACTGGACGGTCCAGATGCCTACCGCGTCGGTGGAGTCGAGCAGCGCCGCAAGCAGCGCGGACGCGACGCCCCGTCCGCGCGCGGCGGGATGCACGTACACCGAGTGCTCGACGACCCCGGCATACGCGCAGCGGTCCGAGACCGCGCAGACCGCGACCCAGCCGAGCACGCCGCCGTGTTCGTCCACCGCCGCGAACCGGTGCGCGGGCAGCTTCGCCGCGTCGAAGACGTCCCAGGTCGGCGCGCGGGTCTCGAAGGTCGCGTTGCCCTCGTCGATGCCGGCCTGGTAGATCGCGAGGACCTGGTCGGCATGCGCGGCGGTGAGCGGAACGACGGCGAAGCCGGTGGGCTGGAGGACGTTCGACATGCACGTATCCCATCACGCCCGCGCCCAGGTCCGCACTCACCTGCACACACCCACACTCACCCGCACTCACCCGCACGTAAATCGCGTGTGGCGACCTCGGGCGGGGTGATGGGATGGGCGCATGCGACACGAAGCGGCGGAGGCCGTCGATCGAGGCGACTACCCGAGCGGAGTGACCCCCTGGGAGGACCCCGCCTGGCGGGACGCCGCCCTGGGGTGGGCGCGGGACCGGCTCGCGGACCACGGACTGCGGGAGCGGGGCCCGGTCAGGGTGCGCCTGCGTCCGTGGTCCGTCCTCGTACGCCTCGACGTCGGCGACCACGAGACCGTCTGGTTCAAGGCCAACCCGCCCGCCAGCCACTTCGAGGCGGGGCTGGGGCAGGCCCTGGCCGCCTGGGTGCCGGAGCACGTCCTCGCACCCCTGGCCGTCGACGCCGACCGCGGCTGGTCCCTGCTCCCCGACGGAGGCGCGCTCTTCCGTGAGGTGCTCGACCGAGGCGCGGCCGACCCCCGCGCCTGGGAGGAGCCGCTGCGCCAGTACGCCCTGCTGCAGCGTGCCCTCACCGGCAGGACGGACGAACTGCGGGCCATCGGCGTGCCCGACGGCCGCGCCGCCGTGCTCCCGGACATTTTCGACAGGCTGGTGGACGCGAGCCGCGTGCTGGAGCCAGCCGACCGGCAGGCGCTGCTCGCGCAGCGGCCTCGGCTCGTGGAGTGGTGCGAGGAGCTCGCGAGCACGGGCATCGCAGACTCGCTGGACCACTCCGACCTCCACGAGTCCCAGCTGTTCGCCCGCGGCGAGGGTCGGTACGCCTTCTTCGACTGGGGCGACGCGATCGTCGCCCACCCCTTCTCCAGCCTGCTCGTCACGGCTCGGATGGCCCGGGAGCGCTACGGCCCCGAGGTCCTGCCGCGGCTGCGGGACGCGTACCTGGAGCCCTGGACCGGAGACGGCAGCTCGACGGCCGAACTCCGGCGCGCGGTCGGCCTGGCGTGCCGGCTCGGCGCCGTCGGCAGGGCGTGGTCCTGGGCGCGGGTCTTCCCGGGACCGGACGGGGACGCGCACGGGAACAGCCGGGAGGCCGCCGAGGGCACCGCCCGCTGGCTGCGAGAGCTGTTCGCCGAGCCGGGCCTCTGGCCCGCGTGATGCCGGGCGCATGCAGGTCAGGGGCGGTACGGGTGCGGGTGGGGGTGCGTGTTAGCGTCCGGCCGTGACTTCCCCGGCCCTGGACGCGCCCGCGCCCGCACCTGACCCCGAGCCTGCTGCGGGTTCCGACTGCGTACCCGCTGCGGCTTCCGCATCCGTACGTACGGCGGAGCCCTCGCTCGACCTGTTCGGGCTCGACGTGTTCGGGGACGGCTTCGTGCGCGACCCGTACCCCTGGCTCGACGCCCTGCGGTCCGACGCGCCCGTGCACCGGGACCCCGGCACCGGGCTGTGGCTGGTCAGCCGGTACGAGGACATCCGCCGCGTGCTGCTCGACCCGGCGGCCTTCCACCCCGACAACGCGCAGCACGCCGTCACCCCGCTGCCCGTCGCCGTGCTCCGCGTGCTCGCCCGCGCCGGATTCAAGCTCCCGCCCGCGCTCGCCAACAACGGCACCGACAGTCACCACGGGCTGCGGCGCGTGGTCACCCGGTTCTTCAACGCCCAGCGGGTCGCCGCGGCCGTCCCCGTCATCGAGCGCATCGCCGACGAGCTCCTCGACGCCGCGCAGGCACGCCTCGACGCCGACGGCTCGTACGACCTGTTCGCGTCCTATGCCCAGATCCTGCCCTGCCGGGTGCTGATGGAGCTCCTGGGCATCGAGGGCGTCGACCCCGCCACTCTGGTCCGCTGGAGCGACGCCTCCCTGGAGCTGTTCTGGGGCCGGCCCACCCCCGAGCGACAGCTGGAGCTCGCCGCGCTCGTCGGCGAGTTCCACCGGTGGCTCACGGCAACCGTGCGCGACTCCGCGGCGCGGCCCGGCTCCTTCGTCGAGGCGCTGACCCGCCACCGCCTGCCGGACGGCCGGTTCCTGGACGTCGAGACCGCCGTCGGCGCGTGCTTCTTCGTCTTCATCGCCGGGCAGTCCACCACCGGACAGCTCATCTCCACCACGCTGCACCGCGCCCTGTCGGAGCCGGGCATGTGGCCGCGCGCGGCGCACGAGCCCGACCTCGCCGAGGCGTGGGTGGAGGAGGTGCTGCGCCGCGAGCCGCCGGTGACCAGCTGGCGCCGGGTGACTGCGCACCCCGTCACGCTGGGCGGTGCGGACCTCCCGGCCGGCGCGCAGCTCCTCCTGATGCTCATGGGCAGCGGCTCGGACCCGGAGGTGTTCGCCGACCCGGAGCGCATGTGCCCGTACCGTGCGAACGCCCGCCACCACCTGTCCTTCGGCGTCGGCCGGCACCGCTGTCCGGGCGCGTCGCTGGCCCGTACGGAAGCGGCCGTCGCCCTCCGCGCGGCCGCCCGCCGCATGCCGGACGCACGACTCACCGAGGCCGACCAGGATCCGCCGATCCTCGGCCTGCTGTCCTTCCGGGCCCCGCTACGGGTGAGGGTGGTCGCGCAGCCCTAGTACGGGCGGTCGCTCGGCCCTAGGCCGATTCGGCCGCCCCAGGTCGATTCGGCGCCCTAGCTCGGCTCTTGCAGCACGGCGAGGACGTTCCCCGCCGGGTCCTTGAACCAGGCGATCGGGGGCCCGCCGGAGGGGTCGCGCGCGATGCCCTTCTCGTCCTGCCCGAATTCCTCGTACCGCTCCAGGGTCACCCCGCGGGCGAGCAGGTCGTCGACGGCCTTGTCGACGTCGTCCACGACGAAGTTCAGCACCGTGAACGTGGCGGGCACGTGGTTGTCCTTGGGATAGACGAGCACGTCCCTGCCCCCGGCCAGGTTCAGGAAGAGGATCGCCATGTCCTTGTCCTCGGTGGTCCGCAGTCCGAGGGTGGTGGCGTAGAAGTCCCGCACGGTGTCGATGCTGTCGACCGAGAAGCTGCTGAAGGTCTTGCTGTCACCCAGCATGATGGCTCCGTTCCGTCCGTTCGTCGGCGAAGAGCCCCCACCTCGACCATCATCCCTCCGACCGGGGGACGGGCGCGCGACCGCAGCCGCCGCGCGCCCGGCGGCGTCAGCCCCGGCGCACCCGGCCCAGCAGCAGAGCCCGGCCCCGCTGCACCCGCGGCAGGACGAGGTACACGACCAGCGGCACCACGATCGCCGTGAGTATCAGCAGCCGAAGGATGATCGGCAGGGGAGAGAGCAGCGGCCGGAGCAGCATCTCCATGACGGCGAGGGTCGGGAAGACCGACAGCCAGATCATGAAGGCCATGTGGTGCTTCGGGGGCGCGGCCTGGGCGGACATGTGCACTCCTTCTCGGCGGAACGATCAACTCGGCGGAACGATCAACTGCACAGAGAACCCCAACCATCCGTTTGGAAATTCCCGGTTGGCGGCTGATCGCCGAAGGCGTCTCGTCTACGCTGCCCCCATGGCCTGGGACACCGCCCGCACGCGCGCCGCCCTGCTGGAAGCGGCGGTCGACGAGTTCGCCGAGTACGGCTTCGACGGCGCCCGGGTCGACCGCATCGGAAGCCGGGCCGGGGTCAACAAGGAACGGATCTACCAGTACTTCGGCAACAAGCGGCAGCTCTTCGCGCACGTCCTCGAGCACGAGCTGGAGCGCATCACCACGGCCGTCCCGCTCACCGAGGAACTGGCCGCGGACCTCGGCGCGTACGCCGGCCGCCTGTACGACTTCCACCGCACGCACCCGCAGTTCATCCGCCTGCTGTACTGGGAGGGCCTGCGCGACACCGGCACCGCCGAGCCGGCCCTCAACGAGCCCGAGCGCTCGGCGCTCTACGCCTCCCGCGTCCGCGTCCTGGACCGGGCCCGGGAATCCGGGCTGCTGGACCCGGAGTTGGACCCGAAGGCGCTGCTCAGCGGCGTCCTCGCCCTGGTGGCCTGGTGGTTCACCGTCCCCCAGGCTGCGCGCATGATCCACGGCGCCGGCCGCACGCCCCACGACGAGCGCGAGACTCTGATCGCCCTGGTCCGCCGCCTGACGGGCCAGGCCGCTTCCTCCGGACGATCGGATCCGGGTGCGTAGCCGGACGATCGGATCCGGGTACATAGACTGACGGGCATGGCATGCCGCATCAGTGAACTGGTCCTCGACTGCGCCGACCCCGAGAGGCTCGCCGCATTCTGGAGCGAGGTCCTCGGTTACGTCGAACTCGGCCGGGAGGACGACGGAAGCATCGAGATCGGACCGCCCGACGCCGGCTTCGGCGGCCCGCAGCCCACGCTCGTCCTCAGCCCCAGCAGCGATCCGCGGACCGGGAAGCTCCCCCTGCACATCGACGTCAACCCCACCGACCGCGACCAGGACGCCGAGCTGGAGCGCCTGCTCGCCCTCGGCGCCAGGCCCGCCGACGTCGGCCAGACCGGCGCCGAGAACTGGCACGTCCTGGCCGACCCGGAAGGCAACGAATTCTGCCTCCTGCACCGCCGTCTCAAGCCGCTCTGACCGCCTGCGTCCCGGTGTCAAGCGCCGCCGTGCGGGCCTAGTCCTAGTCCTAGTCCACCGGATGGCCGGTGTTCCGGAGCATCTGCCGGAGCACCTTCAGGGCGGTGACGTAGTCGGCGTCGTCGATGCCCTCGTGGATCTGGGCGCGGATCGCCGGAGCGTGCCGCTTCAGACCGGCCCGCGCCTCGTCGCCCGCTTCGGTGATCCAGAGCCGCCCGGCCTCGTCGCGGGTGAGCCAGCCGCGTTCCAGCAGGACCTCGGACTCGCTCTTCAGGTCGTCCTCGGAGCGGAGGTAGGAGCTCATGGCCTGCTGGAGCTCGGTGAGGGTCATGCCCTGCCCGTCGGGCGAGAGATCGTTCTTCGACAGGTTGCGCAGCAGCCAGTACTGGGGCTGGGTGAAGCCGAGTTCGGCCTGCTGGGCCCGGGTGAAGGCGATCAGGGCCTCGTAGGCGAGGCCGGTCCAGTACGCGGCCGGCTGCCCGGCGAGGGCGGCTTCGGCTTGGGCGGCGGCGTCGGCCTCGGGGCGGTACTGGGTGGTCATGTGCGGTACCCCTTGGGAAAGTTCGTACGGAGACAACTGCACCGTAGAACCGCAAGTGGACTTGAGGTCAAGGCGCCCGGGCACCTGCGGTGCTGCGCCGGGACTACTGCCTGGCCGAGGCCGGCGGCCGGGAGGTCCGGGGGCAGCTCGGTGTCGGCGGCGGCGCGCAGTTCGGGCTTGATGACGCAGACGATCGTCAGGCCGGCACCGTCCGTGTCGATTGTGCAGGCGGGTGGCGAGTCGTTGCCATTGCCTTTTGGCGCAGGTGCGCCCCGGACAGGCTTGAGGTGAACGGCAGCACCCCTTCGGCGACTTGGAACGACCATGAAGCAGCGATCGACGGGACGTCACCTCATGCACCGCCTGACCCTCGCCGCGGCCGTCGCGGCACCGCTCCTCCTGATGTCCTCGACCGCACCGGTGACGGCGGAAGTCCGGGGCGTCGTGGCGGCCGACACGCGCGTCACGGTCAAGGGCGGCTGGGAGCTGGCGCGGATCAGGGCGAACGCGCGCAGCGACGCGGAGATCGTGGGGGAGATCAGGCCGGGCCAGAACCGCACGTGCTCCACGGCCGGCTGCCCGACGGTCAACGGCCACAGCATCACCGCCTGCGGCGTCACGGACGACCAGTGGTTCGCCATCTGGTTCGACCACGGCGACGAGACGGTCGCCTATGTCTCCCGCACCTGTGCGACGTCCATC
>NZ_DATCVQ010000169.1:0-11686 GCF_036566765.1 Streptomyces sp. | reverse complement strand
CGGGGGCGGGCAGCGGGTCGGGCAGCGGCGGCAGGGCATGGCCCCCGGTGCGCGGGGGCAGCACGGCGCGCGCCGGGACGGTGGGCATCGCCGGTGCGGCGCTCGTGCTCTCGGCGGCGGACTGCGCCGCGTTGCGCCGGGTCAGCGCGGCGAGGATCTCCTGCTCGCCACGGCCGCGCATCAGGAAGAGGACGAAGGGGTCCTCGTCGAGCAGCCGGGACGCCTGGTAGCACAGAGCGGCGGCGTGCTTGCAGGGGAAGCCGTCGTCGGGGCAGGAGCAGTCGGGGATCAGGTCCCCGGGCGCGGGCAGCAGGTCGGCGACGGCCGCGAGGGCGTGCGGCACGTCCTTGTCGAGGAGGGCGGCGATGTGCTCCGGGCGGGCCGCGGCCGCGTCGAGGAACCGCTCCCAGTCGTCGTCGCCGAGCGTGCGCAGCCGGATCTCGGTGCGGTACGGGCGCGGCCGGCTGCCGTGCACGTACGCGACGACCCGGCCGGGCGTGACGGTGATCGCGTCGACCTGGCCGCGGCCCGCGTACGCGCGGCCCCGGCTCAGCCGGGCCGGGTCCAGGGCGGTGTCCTCCAGCGCCTCGACCCAGGCGTTGCCCCACCAGGTGGCGGCGAAGCGGCCGTCGGGGGCCTCGCGCGGGGGCACCTGCGGGAAGGTCCTTCGCCGGTCGTCGTGGCGGGCGGCCGGTCCGGAACCGGGGCGGCCGGCGGGGATGCGGCGGTTCACGACAGCCTCCTCAGGGACACCAGGTCGGCCAGTTCGCGGTCGGTCAGTTCGGTCAGGGCCGCCTCGCCGGAGCCCAGGACGGCGTCGGCGAGGGCCTTCTTGGAGCGCAGCATCTCCGCGATGCGGTCCTCCACCGTGCCCTCCGCGACCAGCCGGTGCACCTGCACCGGCTGGGTCTGTCCGATGCGGTAGGCGCGGTCGGTGGCCTGGTCCTCGACGGCCGGGTTCCACCAGCGGTCGAAGTGGACGACATGGCCGGCGCGGGTCAGGTTGAGCCCGGTCCCCGCGGCCTTGAGGGACAGCAGGAACACCGGCACGTCGCCGGACTGGAAGCGGTCGACCATCCGCTCCCGCTCGGCCACCGGCGTGCCGCCGTGCAGGAGTTGGCTGGGGACGGCGCGCGCGGCCAGATGGTCGGAGAGCAGCCGCGCCATGGACACGTACTGGGTGAAGACCAGGACGGAGCCGCCCTCGGCGAGGATCGTGTCGAGGAGTTCGTCGAGCAGGGCGAGCTTGCCGGAGCGGCCGGCCAGCCGGTGGCCGGCGCGCCCGGCGGGCTCCTTCAGGTACTGGGCGGGGTGGTTGCAGACCTGCTTGAGCGAGGTGAGCAGCTTCATCACCAGGCCGCGGCGGGCGATGCCCTCGGCGCCCTCGATCTGCGCCAGGGTCTCGCGCACCACCGCCTCGTACAGCGAGGCCTGTTCACGGGTGAGGGCCACCGGGTGGTCGGACTCGGTCTTGGGCGGCAGCTCGGGCACGATCCCGGGGTCGGACTTGCGGCGGCGCAGCAGGAACGGGCGGACCAGCCGGGCGAGACGCTCGACCGCCTCCTGGTGCTCGATCTCCTCGTTGTTCTCCACGGCCCTGGCGTGCCGGGCGCGGAACGCCTTGAGCGGGCCCAGGAGTCCGGGGGTGGTCCAGTCGAGCAGCGCCCACAGCTCGGAGAGGTTGTTCTCCACGGGGGTGCCGGTGAGGGCGACCCTGGCCGGGGTGGGGATCGTCCGCAGCGCCTTGGCCGTCGCGGAGAACGGGTTCTTGACGTGCTGCGCCTCGTCGGCGACGACCATCCCCCAGTCCTGCTCGGCCAGTCGGGGCGCGCTGGTGCGCATGGTGCCGTACGTGGTGAGGACGAAGCCGCCGTCGAGGCCGTCGAGGGACCGGTCGGAGCCGTGGAAGCGCCGGACGGGGACGCCGGGGGCGAACCGCTCGATCTCCCGCTGCCAGTTGCCGAGCAGGGAGGCCGGGCAGACGACGAGGGTGGGGGCGCGACGGGCGCGACGCAGATGCAGGGCGATGAGCGTGACGGTCTTGCCGAGCCCCATGTCGTCGGCGAGGCAGCCGCCGAGGCCGAGCGAGGTCATCAGGTCCAGCCAGGCGAGGCCGCGCAGCTGGTAGTCGCGCAGCGTGGCGTCCAGGCCGGGTGGCGGGGCGATGTTCTCGGGGCCGCCGACGAGCCGGTCCCGGAGCGCGGCGAGGGCGCCGACGGGCGTCGCGGGGACCGTCTCGCCGTCGATCTCGGCCGTGCCGGTGAGGGCGACGGCGAGCGCGTCCACCGGTTCCAGCAGGCCCAGTTCGCGCTTGCGGGCCTTGCGGACCAGGGCGGGGTCGACGACCACCCACTGGTCGCGCAGCCGGACGACGGGGCGGTGCGACTCGGCGAGCGCGTCCATCTCCCGCTCGGTCAGCGGGTCCCCGTCCAGTGCGAGCTGCCAGTTGAAGCGGAGCAGTTCCTCGCTGTCGAAGAACGAGGTGCCGTCGGTGGCGGAGCCGGGCGCGGAGCGGGCGGGGCGGACGACGGCCGTCGCGGCGAGCGAGCGGGCCAGTTCACGGGGCCAGTGGACGGCGACCCCGGCGTCGGCGAGCCGGGCGGCGGCCGGGCCCAGGAGCTCGTACAGCTCGTCCTCGGTGACGGCCAGGACGTCGGGGACGTCGCGCTCCAGGAGCCGGCCGAGCGGAGGCCAGACGCGGGCCGCGCGGCGCAGCGCGAGGACGGCGTCGATCCGGGCGCGCGGCCCGAAGTGCTCGTCGCCGTCCCCCGCCCACAGGGCGGCGGCGTCGATGACGAGGGTGGGGTCGGCGAGGCTGTGCACCTGGAGCAGCGCGGCCGCGGCCTGCCGTTCCTCGCCGCCGTCCTCGGCGATGTCGAAGAGTTCGTACCCGGACAGGTCGAGGCGCAGCGACACCCGCACTCCGGCGTCCATCCCGGCCGCGGCCTCCGCCGCCCAGGAGCGGGCCTGCGGCAGATGCTGCGGGGCAAGGGCCGCGAAGGGCCGGCCCGCGGCGTGCGCGGCCGCCGGGGTGCGGGGCAGCGTGTCGGCGACGGCGTCGAGGAAGGCGCGGATCAGGGCCTCGGGGTCGGGCACCCGGAGCGGGCCGGCCCCGGGGGCGGGCACGGCATGCGCCTCGTACGGCATGGCCGCGGCGACGGCCCGCAGATGGGCGATGTCGTCCGGGTCGAGCGGACCGGCGCGCCAGGCGTCCATGTCCTCGGCGGTCAGCCCGGGCAGCAGCCTGCCCCGCGCGATCAGCTGCAGCGCGTGCAGCGCGGCGGCGCCCCAGCAGGCCGCCGCGGGGTGGGCGGCCGGATGGCGCCGGGCGGAGACCAGATGCGGCAGGGCCGCGGCGACAGGCAGGACGACGGCGGGGACCGTACGACCGCGGGCGCCGCCGCCGTGCCGCCGGACGACGGTCAGCTCGGCGCGGGCTCCCGTCCCGTCCGGGGGCTCGGGCAGCGGTCCGCCGTCGGGCGCCCAGAACGCGACCCGTCCCTCGCGGGGCAGGGCGGCGGGCAGGAAGACGACGGCGCAGCTGTGCCATGCGGGGCTCACGACCTGGTCACCTCCCGATCCGCGACGGATTCCGACTGGACCTCCGACGATACGGGCGAGGACTGACAACGGGTCGTCACGCGGTGTAGCCCGGGCGGCCCAGCATCGGGTGACAGGGGGTGCCGGGCACGGGATGGTGGCGAGGAACAGCGCCACCGCCTTCTTCCGTACCGACCCGTACCCGATCCGTTCCGACCCGTACCCGACCCGTTCCGACCCGTACCCGACCCGTACAGACGAGGATCCGTCATGTCCCCTCACCGGCGCCTCGGCATCGCCGCCGCGGCCACGCTCATGTCCTTCGCTGTCGTGGGCTGCTCCGGCCTCGGCCGCACCGCCGTGGGCACGCTCACGTACGAGACCGAGCGGGAGCTCGTGGTCACGGTCACCAGTCCGTCGGTCAACGGCTGCCACCGGCTGGCGCCGTCCGGCGTGACGAGGCTCGAGAACCGCACGCTGCTCGATCTCGTCCTCTACCCGACCCGGAACTGCAGCGGCGACGTCTCGACGTACGTGGCGACCAACACCAGCGACACGATCGCGCCCCGCGCACGGCTCTGGCACAGCTACACCGTCGTCCACTGACGTCCCCTGCGGACACCACGGCGCGCCGCGCCCGGACCCCCGTCCCGGGCGCGGCGCGCCGTCGCCGTGCAGCCTGACGCCCCCCGCTAGCGCAGCAGGAAGTCCTGGGCGACGCGGGCCCCTTCCTCGCTGCGGCCCTGGGCGGCGTGTCCGACGCCTTCGAGCACGACCAGCTCGGCCCGCGGATGCTCCGCCGCGACCCGGCGGGCCCAGCGCATCGGCGTGGACAGGTCTCGGTCGCCGGCCAGCAGCAGGACGGGCATGGTCAGCGGCCGGTCGGGCGCGGGCGGGAGAGGGCGCGAGGACGGCCAGGGCAGGCAGGTCCGCGGGATGCCCTGCCCGCCGGCCGTGCTCCGCTGGAACGGCCACACGTCGGCCGGGCGGATCGCCCGTACCGCCCGTGCCAGGGCTTTCTCGCGGCCTTCGACGGGCGCGGCGGAGTCGCCCCAGGGCCAGGCCGAGTCGGCGCACAGGGTGGCCGCGTGCAGGCCTGAGCTGAAGTCCTCCGCCGGCTCCCCGCCCGGGTCGGCGAACCCGGCGACCAGCCGGTCGAGACGGGTCCGGTCGCCGCCCGCGGAGGCGTGCAGCGCGTCCAGGATGCGGAGCCGGGGGTCGTCGAGCTTGGGGTCGACGATGCTCGCAAGGACCAGCAGGTTGAACACGCCGACGCCGTTCCCGTCCCGCCGCACGACCTGGGCGAGGTCCTTCGCCGGGTCGAAGCCGCAGCTCTGCTCCCGGCACGCGGTCCGCAGCACCCATGCCGAGTGGCCCATCGCGTCCTCGTAGAGGACCCCCGCGCCGTCGAGCGGGACGACCGAGTCGAGGATCAGCCTGCGCACCCGGTCGGGGTGGCGCAGCGCGTACTGCCCGGCGGCGAAGGTCCCGTACGAGACGCCGTCGAGGGTCCAGGACCGCAGCCGCAGGGCCCGGCGCAGGTCCTCCAGGTCGGCGACGGTGTCGGCGGTCGTGTAGAAGTTCCGCTTCTCGCCCAGGAGCCCGGCGCAGGCGCGTACCGCCTCAGGGGTCGGGGGGACGGTGTCGCTGGACCCCACCTGCTTCTGGAGGTCCGGGCAGTCGATCGCCCCGGTCCCGGTGCCGCGCTGGTCGATCATCACGAGCCGGTACTCGGCGAGCGCCTTGGGGAGCCATCCCCGCAACCGCGCCACATACGGCACGCCCGGCTGGCCCGGCCCGCCGGTGAGGAAGAGCAGCGTGCCCCGGGGCGCGTCGGCGTCCCCGAAGACGGCCGTGCGCAGCTTCAGCGTGCCGGGGACGGTCCCGGTGCGGTCGAGCGGCACGGTCAGGTCGGCGCAGGTCACGTCGGGCTGCCCCGGACAGGGCCGCTGGCCGGTCAGCTCCGCGGCACCTGGCGGGGCGGAGGTCCGTGCGGCGCCCGCGGGCGCGGATCCCACGCACGCGACGGCGGTCAGTACGGTCGCCAGCGCCACACCGGCGCGGGTGAACAGGGTCATTCTCGGTCCCCCGGTCGAACGCTCGAAGTCGTCGGACGCATCACCGATGCGTCGCCGGGCGGATCAATGGCACGCCGGCAGTCGCATCACGGACATCGTGGGGCCCGGCCGCTTCAGTGGCGTTGAACATTCATGCGCGATCGGCGAGAAGTCGCCGTACGGCGCTGGGGACATGACCCGTATGGGCGCGGCAGGTCCGCGTCAGATGCGCCTGGTCGGCGAAGCCGTACGCGGCGGCCAGCGTCCGCAGGCCGTCCGCGCCCTCCTCCAGGTCCTGGAGGACCCCGCGGACCCGCAGTTCGTTGCGGTAGCGCGTCAGGGTCGTACCGGTCACGGCGTGGAAGACGCGGCTGAGGTGGTGGGGCGAGACGCCGACCCTGCGCGCCAGGTCCTCAAGCGGCAGCAGCAGCGCCGGGACGCCGCCGGCCAGGACGGCGCAGGTGTCGCGGACGAGCCGCCGGTGGACGCGCAGAGTGCTGCGTCGGGCGGGGGTGTCCGGCGTCCAGTGGCCGGCCGTGACGGCGAGCTCGTCGAGCAACCCGTGGATCCGCTCCGCCAGTTCGAAGGTCTCGGCACCGCGCCGGGCGGCGGCCAGGAGGGCCCGGTGGCGCAGATCGGCGGTGCCGGTGACGGCAAGCAGACGGGAGCGGCCGGGGGCGCGGTCGAAGCGGTCGGCGTACAGCTGCGCGTCGATCCGGATGTCGGTGGACCGGTCGCCCGGGCCGACGGGGTGGGCGACCCGGTGCTCGTCGCCCGGCCTGGTCAGGTAGCCGCCGGTGGCGTCGACGAAGAACTCCTCGCCGGCCACCTGGCGCAGGTACCCGCCGGAGCGGGTGAGGACCACGCAGTGCTCCTCCTGGACCCCCGGCCCCACGAAGGAGGGGCGGTCCTCGCAGCACAGGATGTCCACGACGGTGATCCCGGCGGCGTCGATGCGCCGGCACTGCGCGCCGCGCCGCTCCCGGACGACGTCGCTGCGCAGCAGCTCCGCGATGCCGCGTGCGGTCCTCGGGCAGCCGTCGGTCTTCTCCTCCATGACGGTCATGCCGGTGTCATGCCCGGCGCAGCAGCAGGGCGAACAGGCGTGCGTTCTGCTCGCGACGGGTCCAGGCCACCACGGCAAGCAGCGCCGCGAAGACGAGCGGGGTGGCCGCGTTCTCCCCGTCGATGTAGACCAGCGTGAAGGTGAACGCGCCTGCCATCAGCCCGATCAGGGCCGTCGCCGCCACGCCGGAGAGGATCGGGATCACCAGCGCGATCGCCCCGGCCAGTTCGAGCCCGCCGACCGTGTACATGAACCAGTCGCCCCAGCCGATCCTGGCGAAGCTCTCCGCGGCGTAGTGGTGGCCGATCAGCTTGGGCCCGGCGCTCGGGATCGCGAACATGAGGGCGAGCAGGACCTGCAGGACGCGCACGGAGATGTCGGCGCGGCGGCTCAGTCGCTTCCCGGAACCCGGGGCGACGGTGGTGGCGGTGGTGGCCTCGGGGGTCAGGGTGGTCATGGTGTGCTCCTCGTGTCGGCGTTGCGTTCGCTTTCACAGAGGTAGACAGGACCGGAGTCCCGAACTCATCGCTCCCGGCGGGACTTTCCTCGATCAGTTTCCCGGGTACCGGTCGGCGGAGTGCACGGGCGCTCCGTACACGGCCTTGTTGTGCTCGAACTGCAGGCTGAACTCGTCGGCGACCGTGGCGATCACCGTCCGGCCCTCCGTCAGCATCAGCCATTCCACCGGCAGTTGGACGTCGCCGTACGCGACGCCCAGCAGGTTTCCGCAGAGCGAGCCGGTGGAGTCGCTGTCCCCGGAGTGGTTGACCGAGAGCAGCAGGGCCTCCGCCGCCGAGGCGGTCGGCGCGAGGAAGCAGTACACGGCGATGGACAGCGCTTCCTCTGCGATCCACGCGGCCCCCAGCGACTCCACCCGCTCGGGGCTCGGTGCACCCGGCGTGCCCGCCAGGTCCACGGCGGCCCGCAGCGCCGCCGTGGTCTCCTCGTGCCCGGCGTGCCGCCGCAGCAGTTCCATCGCACGCAGCACCGCCGCCGGGCCGGACTCTCCCCGCAGCAGGTAGGCCACGATCGCGGCGAACGCGCCCGCGGACAGCGAGGCGGTCGGATGGCCGTGGGTGATCCGCGAGGCCGCCGCGGCCAGGGCGAACATCCGCGCCGGGTCCCCGCCGGTCAGCCCGAAGGGCGCGGACCGCATGACCGTGCCGCACCCCTTCGACTGCGGATTCACCGGCCCGGGCTCCCCCGGCGCGCCCGAGGGGTCGGGGACGTGCCCGGCCGCGATCCCGGTCAGGCAGGCGTTGCCGGGCGCACGGCGCGCGTACAGCCAGGGCTGAGTGCGCAGCCATCCGGTGCGAACGAGGTCGTTCCCGCCGCGCGCGGGCGGCGCGGGGTAGTTCTGGGTGTCCAGCCAGCGCCGGTACGCGTGCTGAAGGCATGTGGTCTCCGCGCCGCCGATGCCCTTCTCTGCGGCCCGGGCGCGGGCCCGGATCAGGCCCTCGGCGGTGAACAGCGTCATCTGGGTGTCGTCGGTGACGCGGCCGATCACCCCGTCCGCGTCCTGCACCATGCCGGTGACGCCGCGGTCCCCGTACGTGCGGCGGATCGCGTCCAGGGAGAGGAATTCGACCGGGTTGCCGAGCGCGTCGCCGATCGCGCCGCCCAGCAGACAGCCCCGCACCCGGGAGCGGCGTACCGCGGTCTCCTGCCAGCTCCGGGCCTGCGCCGACACGCCGTCGTCCATATCCGCCCCCACGTCGCTCCGTACCCTCTTCGCTCGGTACCGGCTTCGATCCGTACCGGCTTCGATCCGTACCGGTGAACGGCGACGGCGCGGGTACACCCCCAGTAGGCCCTGGTGGCCTCGCGAGGAGATGCGACCGTCATGCGTACCGGGAATGAGCCGCTGACCGCACGCAGCCCGCTGCGGATGCGATTCTGGCTGAGTCTATGGGGTCTGATCTGGGCCGGCTTCGGCACGGCCGTGTTCTCGCTGGTCGGCCGCCCGGGCTGGGCGGCGGCCTGCGGCGTGCTGCTCCTGGTGGTCGCCGTCGACATGGCGATGATCCTGCGCCACCTGCATCAGGGCCCGCACTACCAGCCGGGCCGCGACATCCCCCCGTACGAACCCGACCACGGCGGCGACGGACGACGCCGGCCGCGCAGCGGGTGAGCCGGGACGGGACCGGTCAGTCCTCGGCGGCCGGTCTGCCCTCGGACTCGAACCGGGCCGCCTTCAGGTACTCCGGCTTGGGGTCGAGCGCCGCCGCGAGCCGGAAGTGCCGGATGGCCAGATGCGGCCGGCCGGAGCGCTGGAAGGTGCGGGCGAGCGCGAAGTGCGCGAACGCGTTGTCCGGTTCGCGCTCCAGGACCAGCTCGAACTCGAGCTCCGCCGGGCGCAGTTGGGCGGCGGCGAAGAAGGCGCGGGCACGCAGCAGCCGGGCTGCGGTGTTCTCGGGATGGGCGCCGATCACCGAGTCCAGCAGCTTCACCGCACCGCGCGGGTCCCGGGCGGCGAGCAACTGCTCGGCCGCGCGGAAGTCGATGACGTGGGTCTCCGGGTTCGTGTAGGCCACGCTGGCATCCTTCCCCTCGCTCCGGCGGTTCAACAGCGGTCACGACAGCGGTATTCCGACCGGACGCCACGCCGACGAGGATCTGCGCCGGCCTACTCGCTGTGCGCGGCCCGCTCCCGCAACTGCTCCCAGACCTTGCGCACCTGGGGTTCCAGCGCCTCCAGCGGCCCGTCGTTGTCGATGACGAGGTCGGCGACGGCGCGCCGCTGCTCGCGGGTGGCCTGGGCGGCCATCCGGTTCCGGGCCTCGGACTCGGCCATGCCGCGGAACCGGACCAGCCGGTCGAGCTGGGTCTCGGCGGACGCGTCCACGACGACCACGAGGTCGTACAGCGCGGCGAGCCTGTTCTCGGTGAGCAGCGGGACGTCGTGGATCACGACGTCGTCCGGGCCGGCGAGCCGCTCGAGCGCGGCGGACCGGGCCCCGACCAGCGGGTGGACGATGGCGTTCAGCGTCGCGAGCTTCTCGGCGTCGGCGAACACGCGGGAACCCAGCTTGGGCCGGTCCAGCGCACCCTCGGGGGTGAGGACGCCCTCGCCGAACGCCTCGACGATCGCCGCGAGCCCGGGGGTGCCGGGCTCCACGACTTCCCGCGCGATCTTGTCGGCGTCGATCAGCACGGCCCCGTACGAGACGAACAGCCGCGACACTTCGCTCTTGCCGGCGCCGATTCCACCAGTCAGGCCGACGGTCAGCACGACTTTGCCTCCAGCTCTCATCCCCGCGTGTGCGGGGAGCAATTACCGGTGCCGATTCCACCAGTCAGGCCCACGGGACCATCCCCGCATGCGCGGGGAACATAGCTGGAGGCACAGCCCGCAGCCATATTAGAGGATCAGGCCTCGCCCTCCCGCTCCGCGAGGAAGCGCTCGAACTCGCGCCCGATCTCGTCCGCGGACGGCAGGTCGACGGGCTCCGCGACCAGGTTGCCGCGGGTCTCGGCGCCGGCCATCGCGTCGTACTGGTGCTCAAGCCCCTGGACCAGGGACACCAGCTCCTCGTCCCCCTCGCCGATCTGCCGCTCGATCTCGGTCTGGGTGCGCTGCGCCTCGGTCCGCAGGGAGTGGGCGACGCCGGGCAGGACGAGACCGGTCGCGGCGGTGATCGCCTCGAGCGCGGTCAGCGCGGCGTCGGGGTAGGCCGACCGCGCGACGTAGTGCGGGACGTGTGCGGCGACGCCGAGGGTGTCGTGTCCGGCCTCCGTCAGCCGGAACTCGAGGAGGGACTCGGCGCTGCCGGGCACCTGGGCCTCATCGAAGGGGCTGCGGTGGCCGGGCATGAGGTCGGTGCGGTTTCCGTGCGGGGTCAGGCCGACGGGGCGGGTGTGCGGCACGCCCATGGGGATGCCGTGGAAGTTCACCGAGAGCCGGACGCCGAGGCGCTCGACGACCTGGCGGACGGCGAGCGCGAAGCGCTCCCACTCCACGTCCGGCTCGGGGCCGGAGAGCAGCAGGAACGGCGCGCCGGTGGCGTCCTGGACGAGGCGCACCTCGATGGCGGGGGTCTCGTAGGCGGTCCAGCGGTCGCGGCGGAAGGTCAGCAGGGGCCGGCGGGCGCGGTAGTCGACGAGCCGGTCGTGGTCGAAGCGGGCGACGACCTGGTGCGGCAGCGTGTCGAGGATCCGGTCGACGATCTGCTCGCCCGTCTCGCCGGCGTCGATGTATCCGTCGAAGTGGTAGAGCATGACCAGTCCGGCCGACTCCTGTGCCAGCGCCATGTCCACCACGGCCAGGCCCTTGGGCTCCCACGCGTACAAATCCTGGGGATCAAGCACGATTACCGCTCCTCCTCGTGTCCGTACGCGTCAACGCCGGTCACAGCGCGTGCATTCCCCGCGGCGCGGCGGGTTTCGTCCGGGCAGGCGATTCGTCGCGGGAAGGTGTTCAGTCGCTGGAAGGTGTTCAGTCCCTGGAAGGCGTTTAGTCCGGGGGACACGACAGAGGCCCGCCTCCCGGACGAACCGGGGGGCGGGCCTCTGTACGAGCGGCTAGCTACTGGCTGCTAGCGCAGAGCCTGTTCAGCTCTGGCCGCCGGCCAGCTTCTCGCGCAGCGCGGCAAGGGCCTCGTCCGACGCCAGGGCGCCGGAGTTGTCGTCCGACTCCGAGGAGTACGAACCACCCGAGACGCCCGCCGGGGCGCCGGCCGGAGCGGCGGTGCCACCCTCGGCAGCGGCGGCCTCGTCGGCCTCGCGGGACTTGATGACCTGGGCCTGGTGCTGCTCGAAGCGCTGCTGCGCCTCGGCGTACTGGGTCTCCCAGGCCTCGCGCTGAGCCTCGTAGCCCTCGAGCCAGTCGTTGGTCTCGGGGTCGAAGCCCTCGGGGTAGATGTAGTTGCCCTGGTCGTCGTAGGACGCGGCCATGCCGTACAGGGTCGGGTCGAACTCGACCGAGGCCGGGTCGGCACCGAAGGCCTCGTTGGCCTGCTTCAGCGAGAGGCTGATGCGACGGCGCTCGAGGTCGATGTCGATGACCTTGACGAAGATCTCGTCG
>NZ_DATCVQ010000168.1:0-17172 GCF_036566765.1 Streptomyces sp. | reverse complement strand
CCGGCCGGCGGCACGCCGGCGAGCCGGCCCGGCTCCGGCGCGCCCTGCGGGCCCTTCTCCCCCGCGGCGCCGTCGGACTGCGCGGATCCTGTGGCGCGACCCCCCGCGTCGTCCGCTCCCGCCGCGCCCGGCAGCGTGATGGCGACCATGACCGCGGTCCCCGTCACCGCCAAGGCTGTGCCCGCCACCACCTTCCCCAAGTGGCGGCGCAGTTTTTCGTACACGTATCCCCCTTAGTCCCCCTTTGGAGCAATAGTCACCCGGTAGGACGGGCCGAAGTCCTAGGTGGTTGCGCCTCTTTCGGGCAGGATCTGGCCGAAAGGCCCAGTACCCGGATCAGAAGTGGAAGAGTCGTATCTATGCAGGTCTGGCCGGGACAGGCGTATCCCCTCGGCGCCACGTACGACGGCGCCGGCACCAACTTCGCGGTCTTCTCCGAGGCCGCCGCGCGGATCGAGCTGTGTCTGATCCACGACGACGGCTCGGAGACCGCGGTCGAGCTGCGCGAGACGGACGCGTTCGTGCGGCACGCCTACCTGCCCGGCGTGATGCCCGGGCAGCGCTACGGGTTCCGGGTGCACGGCCCGTACGCGCCCGAGCGGGGGCTGCGCTGCAACGCGGCGAAGCTGCTGCTCGACCCGTACGCGCGGGCGGTCGCGGGCGCGGTCGACTGGGGCGAGGCGGTGTACGGCTACCACTTCGGGCGGCCGGACTCCCGCAACGACCTGGACTCGGCGCCGCACACCATGAGCTCGGTGGTGGTGAACCCGTACTTCGACTGGGGCGACGACCGGCGGCCCCGGACGGACTACCACCGCACGGTGATCTACGAGGCCCATGTGAAGGGCCTGACGATGCTCCACCCGGACCTGCCGGAGGAGCTGCGCGGCACGTACGCGGGGCTCGCGCACCCGGCGGTCATCGGACATCTGCAGGAACTGGGCGTCACCGCACTGGAGTTGATGCCGGTGCACCAGTTCGTGAACGACCACCGGCTGGTCGACGCGGGCCTGTCGAACTACTGGGGCTACAACACCATCGGCTTCTTCGCACCGCACAACGCGTACGCCTCCTGGGGCGACCGGGGCCAGCAGGTCCTGGAGTTCAAGTCGGCGGTGCGGGCGCTGCACCAGGCGGGCATCGAGGTCATCCTGGACGTGGTGTACAACCACACTGCCGAGGGCAACCACCTGGGCCCCACGCTCTCCTTCCGGGGCCTGGACAACCCGTCGTACTACCGGCTCGGCAACGACCCCCGGTACTACACGGACACCACCGGCACCGGGAACTCGCTGCTCATGCGCTCCCCGCACGTGCTCCAGCTGATCATGGACTCGCTGCGGTACTGGGTGACCGAGATGCACGTGGACGGCTTCCGGTTCGACCTGGCGGCGACGCTGGCCCGGCAGTTCCACGAGGTGGACCGGCTGTCGTCCTTCTTCGACCTGGTGCAGCAGGACCCGGTGGTCAGCCAGGTGAAGCTGATCGCCGAGCCGTGGGACGTCGGCGAGGGCGGCTACCAGGTGGGGAACTTCCCGCCGCTCTGGACCGAGTGGAACGGCAAGTTCCGTGACTGTGTACGGGACTTGTGGCGCGGCGAGCCGCGCACGCTGGCCGAGTTCGCCTCCCGGCTGACCGGCTCCTCCGACCTGTACCAGGACGACGGCCGCCGGCCGCTCGCCTCGGTGAACTTCGTGACCTGCCACGACGGGTTCACGCTGCGCGACCTCGTCTCGTACGACGGCAAGCACAACGAGGCGAACGGCGAGGGCAACCGGGACGGCGAGAGCCACAACCGGTCGTGGAACTGCGGGGCCGAGGGCGACACCGACGACATCGGGATCGTCGAGCTGCGGGCCCGGCAGATGCGCAACTTCATCGCCACGCTGATGCTCTCCCAGGGCGTGCCGATGCTCAGCCACGGCGACGAGTTCGGCCGCACGCAGGGCGGCAACAACAACGCGTACTGCCAGGACAACGAGGTCGCCTGGGTGCGCTGGCCCAAGCCCGGCGACGAGGCCCAGGGCGCACTCCTGGACTTCACCCGGGCGATGGTGCGGCTGCGCCGTGACCATCCGGTCTTCCGGCGGCGCCGCTTCTTCCACGGGCGGCCGGTGGAGGGCACCCACGACGAGCTCACCGACATCGCCTGGTTCACACCGGAGGGCGAGGAGATGACGTCCCGGGACTGGCAGTCCTCGCACGCGCAGGCGCTGACGGTCTTCCTCAACGGAAACGCGATCTCGGAGCCGGGCACGCAGGGCGAGCGGATCGCGGACGACTCCTTCCTGCTGATGTTCAACGTCTCGCAGCAGGAGCTGGAGTTCGCGGTGCCGGACGATCACGGGCGGAGCTGGCGGTTGGTGGTGGACACCTCGCACCCGGAGGGCATGCCGCCGCGGGAGGGCCCGGAGGTGACGGCGGGCGAACGGGTGCCGCTGGCCCCGCTGAGCATGACGGTGCTGCGCCGGCCGGTGTGACGGGGGGGCGACCGGTAGCCCGGCGGGACCGGGTGATCGGTCGCTCGGCGTGACCGGGGTGATCGAGCGACTGGTAGCCCGGCGTGACCGGGGTGATCGGTCGCTCGGCGTGACCGGGGCGATCGGCCGCCCGGCGTAATCACACGATCGGACGTATGACCGGATGACAGGTCGGGCGATCTGCCGGGTACGTACGTTCGTATGACGTCTGCGCCCACCGCCACCTACCGGCTCCAGCTCCAGCCGGAGTTCCCGTTCGCGGCCGCCGAGCGGGCCGTGCCGTACCTGGCCCGGCTCGGGGTCTCGCACCTGCACCTGTCGCCGGTCCTGGAGGCCGTGCCCGGGTCCACGCACGGCTACGACGTCACCGACCACCGGGCCGTCCGCGCCGAGCTGGGCGGCGAGGCGGGGCTCCGGGCGCTCTCCGCGACCGCGCGGGCGCACGGCCTCGGCCTGGTCGTGGACCTGGTGCCCAACCACATGGCCGCCTCCCCGCGGCACAACCACGCACTGCGGGAGGTGCTGCGGGACGGGCCGGACTCGCCGTACGCCCGCTGGTTCGACGTCGACTGGGCGGCGGGCGACGGGCGGATCCTGCTGCCGGTGCTGCCGGGGCGGGTCGGCGGCGTCCTGGACGCGATGCGAGTGGTGGACGGCGCGCTGCACGTGGCCGGTCAGGAGTTCCCGCTGCGCGCGGGCACGGAGCGGCTGCCGCTGCCGGAGCTCCTCGACGCGCAGTGGTACCGGCTCGGCTGGTGGCGGCTGGCCCGCACCGAGCTGAACTACCGGCGGTTCTTCACGATCTCCGACCTGATCGGGGTGCGGGTCGAGGACCCGGAGGTGTTCGCCGCCACCCACGACACGATCGTGGACCTGGTCCGGGACGGGGTGATCGAGGGGCTGCGGATCGACCACCCCGACGGGCTCGCCGACCCGGACGGCTATCTGGAGCGGCTGCACGAGGCGACCGGCGGCTGCTGGACCGTGGTCGAGAAGATCCTCACCGGGCCGGAGTGCCTCCCGGCGGGCTGGCCGGTCGCCGGCACCACCGGCTACGACGCGCTGCGACACGTGGACGGGGTCTTCGTCGACGCCGCTGGTTTCGACGAACTGCGCGAGCTCTACCGGGAGTTCGCGGGTCGCGCCGGGGACCGCGGGGGCAGCTGGGACCCGACCGCGCGGCGCGCCGCGTACAAGGTGGTCACCCATGAGCTGGCGGCGGAGACCGCGGCGCTGACCCGGACCGCGGCCCGGATCTGCGCCGCCGACCCGTCACTGCGCGACCACGCGCCCTGGGCGCTGCGGACCGCGGTCCGCGAGCTGCTGGTCCGGGTGCCGGTGTACCGCACGTACCGGACCGGCGGCGAGGAGGTGCTCACCGAGGAGGCGGCCCGGGGCGCGAAGGCGGCGTTCGCGGTGCCGGAGGAGGCGACGGCGGTCGACCTGGTGCGCGACCTGGCGCTCGGACGGCTCGGGGACGGGCCCGAACACCGGGCGTTCCGGGCCCGGTTCGCGCAGACCTCGTCGGCGCTGCGGGCGAAGTCCGTGGAGGACACGGCGTTCTACCGCTACACCCCGCTGCTCTCGGCGAACGAGGTCGGCGGGGACCCGGGGCAACCGGCGGTGCCGCCGGAGGAGTTCCACGCGTACTGCGCGCGGCTCGCCCGCGACTGGCCGGCCACCGGGACGGTCCTGACCACGCACGACACCAAGCGCAGCGCGGACGTACGGGCCGGGATCGCGGTGCTCGCGCAGTGCCCGGCGCGGTGGGCGGAGCTGCTCGACGAGGTGGCGGGGGTGCCCGCGCCGGATGCGCACCTGGCGTGGACGGCGTGGCAGACCGCGTTCGGCTTCGGCGCGCCGGACCCGGAGCGGCTCGGGCCCGCGCTGCTGAAGTCCGTACGGGAGGCGGGCCTGCACACGAGTTGGACGGAGCCGGACGCGGCGTACGAGAAGGCGGTGACGGAGTTCGTGGCAGCGGGCCCGGGCCGGATCCCGCTGCGGACGGCGTCCCCGGCGGCCTTCGCGCTGGAGCCGCACATCCGGGCGCAGATGCTGGGCGCGGCGCTGGTGCAGCTGACGATGCCGGGGGTGCCGGAGCTGTACCAGGGCACGGAGCGGGAGTACCGGGCCCTGGTCGACCCGGACAACCGGGCGCCGTTCGCGATCGCCGCCGACGACGAGAAGACGGCGCTGACCCGGGCGGCGCTGACCCTGCGCCGCCGCCGCCCGGACCTCTTCGGCGCTCCAGGCTGCTACACCCCGCTGCCCGTCGAAGGACCGGCGGCCGCCCACTGCCTGGCCTTCGCGCGCGGCGACGGCTCGATCACGGCGGTGACCCGCCTGTCGCTGCGCCTCGCGGAGTCGGGCGGCTGGCGCGACACGGCCCTGACGCTCCCGGCCGGCCGCTGGACCGATCTCCTGGACGGCGGCCGGGAGTTCACCGGCGGCCCGCTGCTCCTGACGGAGCTGTTCGCGGACCGGCCGGTGGCGCTGGTGGAGCGAGTCAGCGCAGGGTGAGGACGATGAGGTGGACGGTGTCCTGGCCGGCGTGGGTGACGAACACGCCCGCCCCCTTCGCCATGGCGTCCGGGGTGACGGTCTTCTCCGACAGCGGCTTGGCGGCGCCGGTGGCCGCGGAGACCGAGACCGGGGTCCGCGGCGCGTCCTCCCCGGCGATGCCGTAGGCGGTGCCGTCGTCGCCGACGGAGGCGAGGGTGATCTCCTTGGCGTCCTCACCCGCGTCCGCGCAGACGCCCTTGCCCGTCTCCAGGTCGAAGACGTTGCCGCCCTTGACCAGGTAACGCCCGCTGGGGGACACGGCCGGCGGAACCTGGTTCCGGTCGGTGACCTTGGGGACGACCGCGAGGTAGTCGGTGTCCGGAGTCCCGCACGGGGCAGTGGCCCGGACCTTGCCGGTCGCCGACTCGTGCACGGAGGAGACGTCCTCCCGCCCCTTGCCCCACCCGGCGATCAGGAAGTCGCCCGCGGCGCCGACGAGGTGGCCGTTGGGAACCTGCTCCTTGGCATTGACGACCGAGTCGTACTCGAGGGTGGGCTCGACGCCGGGCGGCGTCGCCTTCGAGCTGTCCCAGCCGCCGTCGACGCCGAAGCCGCCGTGTCCGTTGCCCGGGTGCTTCGCGGTGGTCACCAGCCCGTCCCGGCCGGGGAACGTCATCGTGTATTCCGGCTTCGCCTTCTTGCCCGCGATCGAGACCTCGGCGTCCCCGTTGTCGGTGACCTTCCCGTCGGGCGAGATCAGGACGCTGTCGGAGTAGGACATGACGAGCAGTCCCCCGGCTCCGGGAAACACGCCGAGGTGGCTGCCGAACCCGGAGTCCGGCGCGGCCACGTTCCCCGCACCGGCGGGCGCGACGCCCTTGCCGGACGCGTCGGCCGGGTAGAAGGCCGCGGAGAGGGCCTCCTTGTAGTCGTGGAGCTCGTCCTTGCGCTGCTCGCCGCGCGCCCACACCGCGAAGTACTCCCGGTCGCCGCCGCTGATCAGCGCGATGCGCGGGACCGCGAGCGCCGAGGTGTACTCCTTGCTCTGCTCCTCGGTGAGCTTCGGCGCCGCCCAGGGCTTGCTCGTCGCCAGCAGCCTGCCGGACGCGGCCTCGCGGACGTTCAGCACATAGCCCTGCCCGGTCTTGTCCAGGTAGGCGATCCTGCCGCTCTTCGGGGACGCCGCGTACGGGAAGGGCTGGCCCTCCGGCAGCCAGTCGGCCCGGACCTCCCAGCCCTTGCCGGCGTCGAAGGCCTCCGGCACGGTGATCTTGCTGGTGAGCGGGACGTCGGCCGCGCCCTTGCCGCCGGCGCCGCCACGCGACGCGTCGTTCGCGCCGGCGCCGCCGTCCGCGCCGCACGCCGACAGCACGCCCACCAGCGCGCCGGTCAGCAGCAGAGTCGTGGCCTTGATGCCGATCCTCATCGTCCCCCCGGTGGACCGTGCGTATGCAAATGATCAAGGCGGACCGTATCAGCTCGCCGTCATCTCGCTTCATCGGCCCAGGAGTTGGCCGGAGGCAGGCACCCGTCAGCCGCCCGGGCGGACCAGGAGGCTGCGGGGGGCCCGGGTGATCAGGCCGGTGAACTCGGGGCGGAAGCCGTCGGCGCGGCGCAGCCGGGGCATCGCGTCGAACAGTGCGCGCAGGGCGTACTGGGCCTCCAGGCCGGCGAGGAGGACGGCGGGGCAGGGGCCGCTGCCGTAGGTGAGCTGGCCGGGGTCGTCACGGTGCGGGTCGTACGCGGAGGGCGCGCGGAACCGCTCGGGGTCCCGGCTCGCCGCGCCGATCAGCAGGGCGACGGCCGCGCCGGCGGGGACGGTGCCACCGCTGACCGGGACGTCGGCGGAGGTGCGGCGCATCGCGACCTGGACCGGCGGATCGCGGCGCAGCGACTCGGTCCAGGCGCGGGCGACGGTCCCGGCGTCGGCCTCGCGCAGCTCGGCGGCCCGGACCGGGTCGCCGAGCACATGGGCGAGGAAGGACGCGAGGGCCTTCTCCCGTACGGCGATCTGGGCGGTGCACTGCCCTGCGAGCGCGCTCGCGGCGCGGCCGCGGACCAGCCGCATCATGTCCCGGTACGGGACGCCGACCGCGGCGGCGACGGTCCCGGCGGGCAGCCAGTGGCAGAACTCGGCGACCAGGTCGACCTGCGACCGGCCGGCGATCCGGCGGGCCAGCACGTACGCGGTCCGCTCGGCGACGGCCCGCAGCTCGTCCACGTCGACGTCCCGGTGGCCGGAGGCGCAGGGCGGGTCGCCCGGCCGGTGGCCGTGCCCGAAGCGGGCGTCGGTGAGCGCGGTGGCCACGTCGGCGTACCGGCTGAGCAGCCAGGCCCGCAGCAGCGGGTCGTACGTGAGCGGGAACTCCTCGCGCAGCGTGCGGTACAGCCGGTACGGGTCGCGGCCCACACCCGGCTGCAGGGGGCTGGGCGGCACGGTCCGGGGCGCGTCGGGTGTGCCGGAGTGCAGTTCCTGCGTCATCGGGCCCCCTCGTTCGGTGCGGCCGTCGGAAGTACCGCGGCCGCTCCGAACGCGGCACGCCTGGCCCCACCTCACCATCGGCGCGCCGGGACCGCAGTCCGCGTTGCGCCGAACGGGTGAGGTGGGAAGGCGTTTGCCCAGGCCACGCGCCGTGTGCCGCAGGCCCGTACCGGACCCGCTGCTCCTCAGGCCCGTACCGGATGCCGTCCGCCCGTCGGGGCTTCCACCGCGTCGCCGGTCCGTCCGGTCGTCGTAGGGCGGCGCGGCCACCAGCAGCGCTCCCCGAGCAGGGCCATGGCCGACGGCAGGATCACCGCGCGCAGCACGATCGCGTCGAACAGGACGGCGACGGTCAGGCCGACCGCGAGCTGCTTCATCTCGATCCGGTCGATGAACAGGAAGCTCGCGAAGACCGACACCATGATCACGGCCGCGCTGGTCACCACGCTCGCGGAGCCCGCGATGCCGTCCACCACCGCCCGCCGGGTCGGCACACCGCGCCGCACCGCCTCGCCGATCCGGCTGACCACGAAGATCTGGTAGTCCGTCGAGAGCCCGACGAGGATCGCGAAGACCATCAGCGGGGTCCGGGAGCCGACGAAGCCCAGCGACTCGAAACCGAGCAGCCCCTCCGCCCAGGTCCCCTGGAAGACCAGCGTGAGCACGCCCCAGGACACCGTCACCGCGGCGAGGTTGAGCGCCGTGCCGAGCAGCGCGAGCACCGGCGAGCGGAACGCCGCGTACATGACCGCGAAGCCGGCCAGCGCGACGAAGACGATCACCCAGGGCAGTCGCTTCTCCTGGTGGGCCGCGTAGTCCACGCCGCCCGCGATCTCGCCCGAGACCGCCGTCTCCAGGCCGGCGCCGGCCACGGCGGCCGGGAGCAGTTCGCCGCGCAGCTTCTCCAGCGAACGGGTGCCCTCGGGCGAGTTCTGCGCGTACGGAACGGGCAGCGCGAGTAGCGCCGTACGGCCGTCCCGGGCCGTCCGCGGCACCGGCGTCGCGTCCTGGGCGAACAGGGCGTCGCCGCGGGTCGCGGCGGCGAGCTTGCGCAGCGCCGCGGCCGGGTCCGCGCCGCGCACGACCACGAGGTGCGCGGGACCGGCGGACGGGAAGTGCGTCACGAGCCGGTCGTACGCAGCGACGGCGGGGATGCTGTCGGGGAAGGTCTCCTTGCCCTCGGTGCCGAGCTTCATGCCGAGGGCGGGCGCGGCGAGCGCCGCGGTGGCGAGGAGACCGGCGAGCAGGGCGACCAGCGGACGGCGCATCACGGGCCGCAGCAGCGCGGCCCACAGCCGGCCCTCCTGACGTGCGCCCCGCGGCTGCCGGGCGGCCCGGCGGCGCAGTCGGCGGCCGTCCATGCGCGGGCCCAGCTTGGCGAGCAGCGCGGGCAGCACGGTCAGCGAACCGGCCACGGCCACCAGCGTCACCAGGATCGCCCCGGTCGCGATCGACGAGAAGATCACATCGCCCACGAGGTACAGCCCGGCGAGCGCGAGGCAGACCGCGAGACCGGAGTCCACCACGGCCCGGCCGGAGGTCGCGGCGGCCAGTTCGACGGCCGCGGCGTGGTCGAGCACGCCACCGCTGCGGGCGCGCTCCTCACGGACCCGCTTCAGGTAGAAGAGCGAGTAGTCGACGCCGACGGCCATGCCGAGCATGAAGATGGCGCTGAGCGCGGCCCCGCCCGCGTCGGGGAAGACCCAGGAGGCGAGCCCGTACAGGCCGACCGAGCCGGCGAACGCGGACAGCGCGAGCAGGACCGGTATGCCGGCCGCGAGCACCGCGCCGAAGACCGCGAACAGGATCAGGAAGGTGACCGGGAGGCTGATCAGCTCGGTGCGCTGCAGGTCCTGGCCCTGCTTGTCGTTGACCGCGACGGAGATGGACGCGCTGCCGGTCTGCTCGATCCGCAGCTCAGGGTGGCCGGCGCGGACGGCGGCCGTCTCGGCGAGCAGCGCGTCGACGTCCTTCTTGGCGGTCTCCCGGTCGCCGCGCAGCGTGACGGCGATCCGCAGCGCCGAGCCGTCGGCGCTGCGGACGGGCGCGGCGACGTGCGCGACGACCGGGGCGAGCGCCTTCATCCGGCGGCCGATCTCCTCGGCCGCCGCCTCGGGGCGGGCGCCGCTCCGCGCGGACTCGACGAGCACCTGCTCGACCGGCGGCGGGGTGAGACCGCTCTCGGCGGCCATCTGCTCGGCCCGGCCGGCCTCGCCGATCCAGAAGTCCTCGAACGTGCCCTTGTTGGTGCCGGCGGCCGCGCCCGCGCCGATGCACAGCGCGAGGAAGAGCAGCCAGCCGACGACGGCCCTGCCTGGATGTGCGGCGCACCAGCGCGCCGTGCGGACCGTGACCGGAACTCTGCCCGACATGCGGGCACCTCCCTTGGAACGACTGACGAATGATCTGCCGTCAGCCTTCCGCCGGGGGCGGGTCCGGGTCACTGGTGGTCCCCGGCGTCCATACCGGGGGTTACCCCCACCCGTAGGGGAACTCCCCCACCAGGAACGCCACTTGAGGATGTCTCAGCGAACGGACAGGGTGAAGCTCATCTGGCCGAAGCCCACGACGTCGCCGGCCCGGACCACGACCGTGCCGGTGACCCGGCGGCCGTTCACCGTCGTGCCGTTGGTCGAGCCCATGTCACGCAGCAGCCACAGGCCGCCCCGCAAGCTCAGTTCGGCGTGCAGCCGGGACACCGTCTCGTGGCTGAGCCGCAGCCCGTTCACCGGGTCGCGGCCGATCCGCAGCGGGTACGGGCCGGGTTCGGGCAGCAGCAGTTTCGGCAGCCGCTCCGCCGTCCAGGCGCGGCCGAGGCGCGCGGTGAACGCGGACACCTTCTCGACAGCGCCGAGGACCCGCTGCGACCAGCGGCCCTCGGTCTGCAGATCGGCGGTGAGCACGGCCAGTTCGTCGGGCCGGCGGGCCTCCAGGGCCTTCTCCATCCGGAACAGGAAGGTGTCGTGCGAGAGCCGGCCCTGCGCCGCGCCCTCCCGGAGCATCACCAGCGCGCGGTCCCGCTCGGCGTCCGAGAGCCGAGCGGACTGCGTGGGGAACTCGAAAGGGGTCGTCACAATCGAGATTGTCGGGCCGAGGGGCCCGAAGTGTCCAGATGAGCAACCCCGTACCGGCTTTTCATGATCGCTGCTACGGTCTGCGCTCTCGACTACCTGGGGGATCCTCTCTTGACTTCTGCCGCCCTGCCCGTGCCGGACGCCCACGACGGCCTGGTGCTGCGCCCGCTCTCCGGGCCGGAGGAACTGGACCTGTTCCTCGGCCTGAGCTACGTCCTCGACGACGAACTCGCCGACGACCTGGAGACCGGACGCCGGCTGCCCGAGTGGATGTGGGTCGCCCTGCGCGACGACCGGGTCGTGGCCCGGCTCGCCTGGTGGACCAACGCCCGCGGCGGCGAGCCGCTGGCCCTGGACTTCTTCGACCTGGACGCCGCACTGCCGGCGCAGGAGCGGATCGCGACCGGGCTGCGCCTCCTCGAGACCGCGAGCGCCGCCGTCGTCCCGGCGGGGACCGCGCGCCCGGAGTTCGGCCGGTTCCTGCCTGCGGACTGGCGCGAGGACGCCGCGGTCCGCGAGGAGCTGGAGACCCTGTTCGCGGTCCTGGAGAAGGCGGGCGCGCGGCCGCTGGTGGAGCGGCTGCGGCTTGAATGGCGGCCCGGGACTCCGGTGGCGGAGCCGTCCGGCCGGCTCGCGTTCCGTCCCGTACGGGACCGCGAGGACCTGCTCGCTCTGATGACCCCGGTCATGGAGGGCACGCTCGACGCGCACGGACAGGCCGATCTCGCCTCCGGGCTGTCCGCGCGGGAGGCGGCGGAGCAGCATTACGACGAGGAGTTCGCGCAGTACGCCTCGCCGCGCGAGTGGTGGCGGATCGCCGAACTGCCCGGCACGGGCGAGCCGGTCGGCTTCGTGATCCCGGCCCGCAACAACTACCACCACACGATCGCCTACATCGGCGTGCTCCCGGCCCACCGCGGCAAGGGCTACATCGACGACGTGCTGCGCGAGGGCACCGCCGTCCTCGCCGCGCAGGACGTGCCGCGCATCCGGGCCGCCACGGACCTGGCCAACGTGCCGATGGCGCATGCGTTCGCCCGGGCCGGGTACGTGACCTTCCAGCGCGCGATCAACTTCGTGTGGGACGCGCCGGGCACGACCGGTTCCTGACCGCGCGACGAGGTCCCGGCTGCCAGGATGGATCCCGCTCCGGTCCGTCGGCGAGGGGATCCGTCAGTGCTGTTCGAAGTGTGGGCGCCGAACGCCCGGGACGAGGTCGTGCTGGAGCTGGGCGACGCCCGGCATCCCCTGACGCGGGATCCCGCCCGGGACGGCTGGTGGCAGACCGAGGCGGAGGCCGCCGAGGGCGACCGGTACGGCTTCTCGCTCGACGGCGGGCCGCTGCTGCCCGACCCGCGCTCGCGCCGCCTGCCGGACGGCCCGGACGGGCGGAGCGCGGTCGTCGACCAGGCCGCGTACACCTGGCGGCACCCCGCGCCGCGCCGTCCGCTGCGCGGTGCGGTCCTGTACGAGCTGCACATCGGCACGTACACCCCGGAGGGGACGCTCGACGCGGCGGCGGCCCGGCTCGGCGAACTTGCCGAGCTGGGCGTCACGCATGTGGAGCTGATGCCGCTGTGCCCGTTCCCCGGGGTGCACGGCTGGGGGTACGACGGGGTCGCGCCGTGGGCGGTGCACGAGCCGTACGGCGGGCCCGAGGCGCTGAAGCGATTCGTCGACACGGCGCACGGCCTCGGGCTCGGCGTCGTCCTGGACGTGGTGCACAACCACCTGGGCCCGTCCGGGAACCATCTGCCGACCTTCGGCCCGTACTTCACCGACACCCACCACACGCCCTGGGGCGCGGCGGTGAACCTGGACGCGCCGGGCTCCGACGAGGTCCGCGCGTACTTCCTCGGCAGCGCGCTGGCCTGGCTGCGGGACTACCGGATCGACGGGCTGCGGCTCGACGCGGTGCACGCGCTGGCCGACACGCGGGCGCTGACGTTCCTGGAGGAGCTGTCCGCGGCGGTGGATGCGCTCGCCGCGGAGGAGGGCCGCGAGCTGTTCCTGATCGCCGAGTCCGATCTCGGCGACCCGCGGACCACCACCCCGCGCGCGGCCGGCGGCCTCGGGCTGCACGCGCAGTGGAACGACGACTTCCACCATGCCCTGCACACCGCGCTGACCGGCGAGTCGCAGGGCTACTACGCCGACTTCGCGCGGGCGCCGCTGGCCGCGCTCGCCAAGACCCTCGGGCACGTCTTCTTCCACGACGGCAGCTACGCGAGCTTCCGCGGCCGGCACCACGGCCGCCCGGTGGACCGGGTGCGCACCCCCGCGCACCGCTTCCTCGGCTACGCCCAGACGCACGACCAGATCGGCAACCGGGCGCTCGGCGACCGGCTCTCCGGCGCCCTGTCCCCCGGCCTGCTCGCCTGCGCGGCGACGCTCGTCCTGACCGGGCCGTCCGTGCCGATGCTGTTCATGGGCGAGGAGTGGGGCGCGCGGACGCCCTGGCAGTACTTCACCGACCACACCGACCCCGAACTGGCCGAGGCGGTACGGCAGGGCAGGCGGCGGGAGTTCGCGACGCACGGCTGGGCGGAGAAGGACGTACCGGACCCGCAGGACCCGGCCACCCGGGACCGGTCCGTGCTCGACCGGGCCGAGCGGGAGCGCGAGCCGCACGCCCGGCTGCTCGCCTGGTACCACGAGCTGATCGCGCTGCGCCACAGCCAGCCCGACCTGACCGACCCCGACCTGGCGGCGGTCCGCGCGGCCTTCGACGAGCAGGCCCGCTGGCTGGCGTTCCGCCGCGGGGACCTGCGGATCGTGGTCAACCTCGCCGACCGGCCGGCCGATATCCCGCTGGGCGGGCGGCACCGGGTCCTCGCGGCCTGGGATCCGCTGGCCGCCCCGGGCCCGGACGGGCTGCTGCGGCTGCCGGCGGAGTCGTGCGTGGTGCTGGCGAACGGGCTGGCGCGCGGCGGGCGGTGAGGGTCGGTGGCCACGAGGAGACCAGGCGAGTTCTGTGGGCCAGGTGGATCATGGTCCGGCCTGTCGGCGGCGCGCGGCTCCCGTCCCGTGGTCGGCTGGGCCCGCGGGGGACCTCCGTACACCGACCACCGCCCGGGACTGCGCACATGGCCGCCACCGTTCTCACCGTCGCAGCGATCGTCGCCGCACTCGTCGTCGGCCTCGTCGCCAACCGGGTGCGCAGCCTGCGCACCCCGGACGAGACGGAGGACGCCGAGGCGTCCGTCAGCGACCTGATCAGCCCGCTGGAGACCCTCGCGGTGCTGCTGGTCGCGTTCGTCATCGTCGTGGCGGCGGAGTCCTTCGGCACGGCGAACACGGCCGTCGCCACGGAGGCCGGCCGGGTCGACCAGCTGTACGAGGTGGCCGACTACGCCCCCGAGCCGCAGCGGGAGCGGCTTCAGGCGTCGGCAGTCTGCTACGCGCGCGCCATCCAGGCCGCGGAGTGGCCGGCCATGGCCGACGGAGGCGCGGCCTCACCCCGGGTCTCGGCCTGGTCCACCGAGTTCCGCTCCTCCTTCAAGGAGCTGGCCCAGCGGCAGGACCCGACCTTCGAGTTGCTGGTCGCGGCCGACGACGAACGGTCCACCGCACGGCACACCCGGCTCGGCGAGGCGAGCCCCGCCATCCCGGCGGTCGTCTACTGGTTCATGGTCCTGTCGCTGGCCGCGACCGTCGGCGCCTTCGCCTTCGGCCTGCCACGCAGGCGCGGGCCCGCGCACATCGTCCTGCTGGGCGTGCTCGCCGCGCTGTTCACCGGCTCACTGCTGCTGATCCAGGACATCGACCGGCCCTTCGACGGCCGGATCCGCATCACCGGCGACGCCATGCGGGACACGGCCGAGGACATCTCGGAGGACTTCGCCGCCGACCACCCCGGGGTCACGCTCCCCTGCGACGAGGGCGGCTCACGGTCACCGGCGTGAGGGCTACTCGACGATCGCCATCTCGTGCGGGGTGGCGTTGAAGCGGTGTCCGCCGTCCTCGGTCACCGTCACGATGTCCTCGATCCGGACGCCGAAGCGGCCCGGCAGATAGACGCCCGGCTCGATGGAGAAGCACATGCCGGGCACGAGCGGCTGCTCCTCGCCCTCGATCATGTACGGCGGTTCGTGGGTGGTGACGCCGATGCCGTGACCGGTGCGGTGGATGAAGTACTCGCCGTAGCCGGCGTCGGCGATGACCGCGCGCGCCGCCCGGTCCACCTCCTGGCAGGCGACGCCCGGCCGCACCGCCTCGAAGCCGGCCTGCTGCGCACTGCGGACCAGGTCGTGGACGCGCCGCTCCTCGGCGGTCGGCTCGCCGACGTGGACGGTCCGTGTGGTGTCGGAGCCGTAGCCGTGCTTCAGCCCGCCGAAGTCGAGGACGACCATGTCGCCGCGCTCGATCGTCCGGTCGCCGGCCTCATGGTGCGGATTGGCCCCGTTCGGGCCGGAGCCGACGACGGTGAAGTCCACCTGGGAGTGGCCGAAGCGCATCAGCAGCGCGGCCAGGTCGGCGGCCACGTCGGTCTCCTTGCGCCCCGCGAAGCGGACCTTGAGGATCTCCTCGTACGCCCGGTCGGCCGCCGCGCCGGCGGCCGCGATCCGGGCCAGCTCGTGCGCGTCCTTGACCGCCCGGAGCATCGGCAGCGCCTCGGTGAGAGAGGCGTACGAGGTGCCGGGCAGCGCCTTCTGCAGGCCGAGCAGGTGCATCGCCCAGGCGTTGTCGCTGATCCCGAACCGGCCCTGGGCGTCGAGCAGCGGGGCGGTGACGGCGTACGGGTCCTTGCCGTCGGTCCAGTCCCGCAGGGTGAGCGCGGCGGCGCCGGCGGCCTTCTCGGCGTCCGGGGCCTCCAGGGTGGGGACGACGAGCACGGGGTCCCGGCCGGCGGCGAGCACGAGGACGGTGAGCCGCTCGGTCGTCGCGGTCGGCCGGTACCCGGTCAGGTAGACCAGGTCCGGGCCGGGGGCGACCAGTACTCCGGCGAGGCCGGCGTCGGCGGCGGACTGCGCGGCGCGGGCCATGCGGGCGCGGTAGTCGTCGGCGGTGAAGGGGGTGGGCTCGGGCGTGCTGGGCATGGGGGTCCTCCTCGACGTACAGCATCCTGCCGGGCGGGGACGGGGCGCGCGAGCGCAGTGGCCGGCCCCCGGCGTCACTCCGGTCCCGGGCCCTCCGCGACGAGACGTGCCAGCAGGTCCTCGAAGTCGCCGCCGACGACGATCCGCAGGCCGTCGCCGTCCTCGTCGTGGTCGCTGAGCTGGGTCAGCGTGCCGTCGCGCCACCAGAAGACGTACGGGCTGATCGCGCCCGGGGTGTCCGCGAAACCGGCGGCGGCGAAGGACGCCATCGCGCCCAGGGCCGGGATGATCCCGGTGTCGCGGATCGGGTGGAAGGCCAACTGGTGCCGGAACGGCATCGCCACCAGCGCGCCGTGCTCGCCCAGCGGCCGGCCGGTGATCCGGCGGACCACCGCGTCCAGGTCCAGGACCCGGCTGGCGGTGTAGAAGGAGTCGCCGAGCAGCACCTCGAAGCGCATGCCGTCGGCGTCCTTCACGGTCTCGTGGCCCTCGACCGGCAGCCCGCGCAGATTGCTCAGCGCCCGGTCGCGCAGGTGCTGGAGGTCGCCCAGGGGTTCCAGTGCCTCGTCGGTGAGCATCATGACGCTCTCCGGCAGGTCGAGCGCGAGGATCTCGTACAGGCCGGGGGCGACGCTGCGGGCGTAGCAGAAGGCCGCCGGGTCGATGCCCTCGGCGCCGACCACTCGCGGGTACAGCTGCGCCCTGATCTGCTCCGGGGAGAGGGTGTCGAGCGCGGACGGCCCGTCCATGGTGCGCAGCACGCGCTCGACGTGCGTGCGCACCAACTCGGGCCAGACGCGCGGGCCGCGGTCGTCGTTGTGGCAGACGGCGGCGAGGTTGCCGAGCCCGAAGTGCCGGTCGGCGTCGTCGGTCACCATGTCGGCGTAGACGGTCACTTCGAGGCCGTGCTCGGCGAACGCCTCGCGGACCTGGCTCCGGAAGAGCGCCGCCTCGCGTTCGGAGAAGTACCCGAACTCGGCGTCCCTTGGCGCCTCTTCACCGTCGCGCTTGGGCCTTCGCCGGAACCACCCCACGTCCGCCGCCTTCCGTCGAGCCGCTGTCGCACTGCCGTCGATCCGCCTGCTGTCGAACTGCCTGTGTCGAACTGCCTGCTGTCGAGCCGCTTCGGCGCCGGTCCCCCGTGTCCTTGTGTACCGGCCCCAGACTACAGAGGGGTGACGTACCCACACAGGGGCGATCTCATGGGCTGTGATCCGCTCCGGCCAGGGCGTCGAGAAGCCGGGCGACCGGCCCGGCCGGGACGCCGCCGGGGCGCAGGAGTTCGGTGCGGTGGACGAGCCGGGGCGCGACGAGCGGCACGGCGGCAGCCGCCGTGACCGGGTCGGCGGAGCGCACCGCCACGGCCGGCAGCAGGGCCAGGCCGTGGCCTGCGGCGGCCAGCACGACCAGCGTGCGGACGTCCGTGCCCTCGTACCGCAGCGCGGGCCGGAAGCCGCGCGGCGCACCCTCGGCTGCGCGGAGCCGGTCGAGGGGCAGTCCGGCGGCGGGGGCGTCGAGCCAGCGGGCGTCGGCGAGGTCGGCGAGCCGGAGCCCGGTGCGACGGGCCAGCGGGTGGTCGCCGGGCACCACCACGA
>NZ_DATCVQ010000167.1:0-21314 GCF_036566765.1 Streptomyces sp. | reverse complement strand
CCGAGGCCCGCCGCACGCTCGCCGGCGAGCGCGCCCGCCACCCGCTGCCCGCCCACCGCCGCGCCCTCGCGCTCGACGCCGGGTCGGCCGAGCGGATCCAGCTGTACGTGGCGCTGTACGGCGACCCCGCCCTGAAGCTCTTCTACCCGCACTTCGCCCGCGACGGCGGCCTGCTCGGCGCAGGCAGGGGCAACCAGGACACCGGCCTCCCCTGGAAGCGCGTCCATGACATACCCGGCCTCCACATCCGCGTCTACCGGGAGTACGGCGACGGCGGCGGCGACTCCGGAGGCTGCGGGAGTGGGGGCGGCAGCGACTAGTCGGGTACGCGGGCGAACCCGTCCGCCCCCGGCGCGCGATACTCGAAGCATGCGCATCCGACCGGCCTCACCCGCCGAACTCCCGCTGCTCCAGGACATCGAACGCGCCGCGGGCGAACCCTTCCGCTCGCTCGGCATGACGGCGATCGCCGAGGACGAGCCGCTGCCGCTGGACGTCCTGGAGTCGTACCGCAGCACCGGCCGGGCCTGGGTCGCACACCCGGCCGGTGACGGCCGACCGGTGGCGTACCTGCTCATGGACACCGTCGACGGCGCCGCGCACATCGAACAGGTCTCGGTCCACCCGGAGGCGGCCCGGCGCGGCATCGGCCGGGCCCTGATCGAACACCTGGCGTGCATCGCGTCCGCGCAGGGCCTCACGGCGCTGACCCTGACGACCTTCACGGAGGTGCCGTGGAACGCCCCGTACTACGCCCGGCTCGGCTTCCGCACCCTCGTGGACGCCGAACTCACCGACGGCCTGCGGGAGATCCGCAGCGCGGAGGCCGCGCACGGCCTCGACTCCTGGCCGCGCGTCTGCATGAGACGGGAGCTCGACGCCGCGCTCGTACACCCCCGGCCGGAAGTCTGAGCCCGCCCGGCCCTCCGGCTACCCCGCCGCCACCCCGTACCGCTCCCGCAGCTCCACCTTCCGGACCTTCCCGCTCACCGTCATCGGGAAGTCCGTGAGGATCTCCACCCGCCGCGGGATCTTGTAGTGCGCCAGCCGGTCCCGGCAGAACGCGGCGAGCTCCTCAAGGGTGGGCGGGTCCGCCGGGTCGCGCGGGATCACGCAGGCGAGGATCTCCTCGCCGTACTTCTCGTCCGGCACGCCCACCACCTGCACGTCCGCGATCTTCGGGTGGGCGTAGAGGAACTCCTCGATCTCGCGGGGATACACGTTCTCGCCGCCCCGGATGATCATGTCCTTGATCCGGCCGACGATCTGCGCGTAGCCGTCCTCGCGCATGACCGCCAGGTCGCCCGTGTGCATCCAGCGCCCGGCGTCGATCGCCTCGGCCGTTCGCTCCGGCTCGTCCCAGTACCCGAGCATCACGCTGTAGCCGCGGGTGCACAGCTCGCCGGCCTCCCCGCGCGGGACGGTGACGCCCGTCGCCGGGTCGACGATCTTCACCTCGACGTGCGGCAGCGCGCGGCCCACCGTGCCGGTACGGCGCTCCAGGTCGTCCTCGCGCCGGGTCTGGGTGGAGACCGGCGAGGTCTCGGTCATGCCGTAGCAGATCGAGACCTCCACCATGTTCATCTCGGCGACCACCCGCTTCATCACCTCCACCGGGCAGGGCGAGCCCGCCATGATGCCGGTGCGCAGCGAGGACAGGTCGTACGCGGCGAAGTCGGGCAGGTTCAGCTCGGCGATGAACATGGTCGGCACCCCGTACAGCGAGGTGCAGCGCTCCTGCTGCACGGCGCGCAGCGTGGCCGCCGGGTCGAACGACGCGGCCGGGATGACCACGCACGCGCCGTGCGAGGTGGCCGCGAGATTTCCCATCACCATGCCGAAGCAGTGATAGAAGGGCACCGGAACACAGATCCGGTCCTGCTCGGTGTAGGCGATCATCTCGCCGACGAAATAACCGTTGTTGAGGATGTTGTGATGGGAGAGGGTCGCGCCCTTGGGGAAGCCGGTCGTCCCCGAGGTGTACTGGATGTTGACCGGTTCGTCGCAGCTCAGCGCGGCCGGGCGGAGCTCGCCCACGTCGGCCGCGCGCGCGACGAGCGCGTCCCAGCTCGCGTCGCCGATGTAGACGGTCTCGCGCAACTCCGGGCAGTTTCCCTGCACTTGCTCGACCAGAGCGCGGTAGTCGCTGGTCTTGTGCGCGAGCGAGGACACCAGGAGCGTGATGCCGGCCTGCCGGAGCACGTACTCCAACTCGTGGGCCCGATAAGCCGGGTTGATGTTGACCATGATCGCGCCGATGCGGGCGGTGGCGTACTGGAGCAGCACCCACTCCGGGCAGTTGACCGCCCAGATCCCGACCCGGTCGCCCTTCGTCACCCCGCTCGCGAGCAGTGCGTCCGCCAACTCGGCTACGTCCGCGCCGAATCGGGCGTACGTCCAGCGGCGTCCGGAAGGCACATCGACCAGCGCCTCCCGGTCGGGCCAGGCGGCGACGGCGCGGTCGAGGTTGGCGCCGATGGTGTCGGCGAGCAGCGGGACGGTGCTCGTGCCGTGCGCGTACGACAGGATCTCGGGTTCCTGGGACCGGCTCATCGCAGCTCCCCCTCGTCGTACTCGACGCCCTCGCCCTTGGCCGTGCGCTCGCGCAGCTCGATCCGGCGGATCTTGCCGGAGACGGTCTTGGGCAGGTCGGAGAACTCCAGCTTCCGGACCCGCTTGTACGGGGCGAGCACCGCGCGCGAGTGCTCGAAGAGCGCCTTCGCCGTGTCCGGTCCCGGCTCCCAGCCGGCCGCGAGCACCACGTACGCCTTCGGCACCGCGAGCCGCAGCGGATCGGGCGCGGGGACGACCGCCGCCTCCGCCACCGCCTCGTGCTCGAGCAGGGCGCTCTCCAGCTCGAACGGCGAGATCTTGTAGTCGGAGGCCTTGAAGACGTCGTCGGCGCGTCCGATGTACGTGATGTAGCCGTCGGCGTCGCGGGCGCCGATGTCGCCGGTGCGGTAGTAGCCGCCGGCCATGGCCTCGGCCGTGCGCTCGGGGTCGCCGTGGTAGCCGGTCATCAGGCCCACCGGGTCGGTGGACAGGTCGAGCGAGATCTCGCCCTCCTGCGCGCCCGGCCGGCCGGTGACCGGGTCGAGCAGCTCCACCTTGAAGCCGGGGCTCGGCCGGCCCATGGAGCCCTCCTTGAGCCGCTGGCCGGGGCTGTTGGAGACCTGGACGGCGGTCTCGGTCTGGCCGAAACCGTCCCGGACGGTGATGCCCCAGGCGCGCCGCACGGCCTCGATGACCTCGGGGTTGAGCGGTTCGCCGGCCGCGACGACCTCGCGCGGGGGCGTCTTCAGCTGGGACAGGTCCGCCTGGATCAGCATCCGCCACACGGTCGGCGGGGCGCAGAAGGCGGTCACGCCCGCGCGGTCCATCTCCGCCATGAGACGGGCCGGGTCGAAGCGCGTGTAGTTGTGGACGAAGACGGTCGCCTCGGCGTTCCAGGGGGCGAAGAGGTTGGACCAGGCGTGCTTGGCCCAGCCGGGCGAGGAGATGTTGAGGTGCACGTCGCCCGGGCGCAGACCGATCCAGTACATGGTGGCCAAGTGGCCCACGGGGTACGAGGTGTGGGTGTGCTCGACGAGCTTGGGGCGGGCGGTGGTGCCGGAGGTGAAGTACAGCATCAGCGCGTCGTCGCCGTGGGTGACCCCGGCATTGTCGAAGGGCGCGCACGCCCCGTACGCGTCCTCGTACGCGATCCAGTCCGGGAGGCGCTCGCCGACGGCGATCGGGGTGTAATTCCCTGGTACCTCCGCGAACTTGGCCGTGTCCTCGCTCCGCACGATCACATGGCGGGCCCGGCCGCGCTCCACCCGGTCCCGCAGGTCGGCCGGCCCGAGCAGCGGCGTCGCGGGGATGACGACGGCCCGCAGCTTGATCGCGGCGAGCGCGGTCTCCCACAGCTCGACCTGGTTGCCCAGCATGACGATGATCCGGTCCCCCGGCCGCACACCGAGCCCGCGCAGCCAGTTGGCGACCCGGTCCGAGGTCTCCGACATCTCCGCGAAGGTCCGCCGGACCTCGCTGCCGTCCTCCTCGACGATGTGCAGCGCGGTGCGGTCGTTGTCCCGGGCGATGACGTCGAACCAGTCCTGCGCCCAGTTGAAACGGTCGAGCCGGGGCCAGGCGAAGCCCTCGTACGCCGTCTCGTAGTCCTCGCGGTGCTGCAGCAGGAAGTCCCGGGCGGCCCGGAACCTCGTCGTCTCGCTGCGTTCCGACATGCGTCCTCCTCGTTGCGGGACCGTTGCGGGACCGGTCAGGGACATCGTGTAATCGGTGACCCAGGTCTCACTACCCCCGTTCGGGGGTGCTCAGGGGTGCTCCAGCTGGAGGAAACGGCGTGATCGGACGGGACGGACGAGGCGGCTGGGACTCGCGGGACGGCGCCGCGGAGCTGCGCGCGGCCCTGTTGCGGCTGCGGCGCGCCACCGGGCTGCCGGTCGCCTTCGGCGGCCTGCTGCAGGGCGACGGCCGGCGGATGCGGATCGCCGAGCTGAGCGGCGCGCTCACGCCGGCCCTGGACGGCCTGTCGATCTCGACGGGCAGCGGCCTGGGCGGACGGACGATCGCGCTGGCGCGGCCGTGCGCGGTGACCGACTACCCGTCGGCGCGGCACATCACCCACGAGTACGACGGACCGGTGTCGGCGGAGGGACTGCGCTCGGTGATCGCGGTGCCGGTCGTCGTCCGGCGCACGGTGCGCGGCGTGCTGTACGGGGCCCTGCGCGACGCCCTGCCGATCGGCGAGCGCACCTTCGACGCGGCGGTGGGGGCGGCCCGGGACGTGGAGCAGGCGCTGGCGGTACGGGACGAGGCCCGGCGGATGCCCGGGGCGGAGCCGTCGTGGGAGGAGGTGCGGCGGGCGCACGGGGAGCTGCGGGAGCTGGCCCCGCGCATCGAGGACCCGGAGCTGCGCGAGCGGCTCCTTGCCGTCTGCGGTCGGCTGGCCTCGGCGTCGGGCGGCCCCGGCCGGGGTCCGGAGGCAGCCCTGGCCCCGCGGGAGCTGGACGTGCTGGCTGCGGTCGCCACGGGGGCGACGAACGCGGCGGCCGCGGAGCGGCTGGGGCTGCGGCCGGAGACGGTGAAGGCGTACCTGCGCTCGGCGATGCGCAAGCTGGGGGCGCACACGCGGCTGGAGGCGGTGGTGGCGGCGAGGGAGGCGGGGGTACTGCCGTAGGTCACTCGGCGGGGTCGGCGAACCGCACGTCGTGATGGGGAACGTCGGCGGCGAGGACGGCGAGGGTACGGCCGGCCTCCTCTTCCATGGCGGCGCGCTGCGCACGGGAGGGTGCGGCGAAGGCTTCGATGGTCAGGACGACGCTGTCCTTGCCGGCGTCCAGCCGCCAGGTCCCGGCGAGAAACCCGTCGAGGAGGAAGGTGCGGTGCGCCTGGTTCCCCGTCCAGGTGCGGCCGCGGTACTCAGGGGACACGACGCGGGTGCGGTCGGCGTGCGAGAGGAGCAGGTTGTCGAACTCGGCGAGGAAGCGCGGCGGGGCCGGGGTGTCGGCTTCGGGCCGGGGCGCGTCGGGCAGGTCGAAGAGCTCGACGCCCTTCTCGTCCTGGAAGACCAGCAGCTCGGGCCGGAGCCGTTCGAATGCCTCGCCCAGCCCGGTCAGCATGGACCAGGTCTGCATGTCCTTCACCGAGGCCGGGCCGAAGGCGGCGAGGTAGCGCCGGACGGTCGCGTCGGGCGCGGGCGGCGGGTCGGCGACGGGCCGGCCGAACCAGCGCTCGGCGGTGGTCAGGGCGACCTGCCCGCTGCGGCCCCAGAGCCCGCGCGGGGTGACCTGGACCAGCGGCAGCAGACAGCGGGCGGCGACGGTGAGGGCGAGCGGATCGGCGTCCGGCCACTCGGCGAGCAGCAGCGTACGAAGCTCCTTGACCGGCCGCGGCGCCTCCTCGACGAGCTCCCGGCTGAGCGCGGCGAGCCGGTCGAGGTCGACCCCGTCGAGCCCGTTCCGGCCCAGGAACACCTTCAGCTCGCGGTCGGGCCCGCCGGCCTGCATGAGGGGCCGCAGGGCGAGGCAGTCGTCTGCCGTGTGGGTGTGGATGGTGGACCGCATGGTGACCATCCGGGCCACCGCCCGGGACTCCATGAGCGCGGAGAGATCCTCGGGCCGGAACCCGTCGAGCCGCGCGGCCAGCGCGTAGTACGGCGGCTTGGTGTTCTGCGCCTGCAGCCCGACGAGATGGCGCACGGCGTCCTCGGCGGAGAGGGACGACCGGCGCAGGAGGAGCTGCCGGTCGAGGGTGGCCCGGTTGAGCTCGCGACGGGTGAGGACCGGGTGGGCGTTCTTCTTGGCGGGCATGGCAGGAACGGTACTCAGGGTTGCGGACAGATACGGTCCGCAAGGCAGAGAGGGGGCGAGCCCGACCCGGGGGAACCGAAGAGCTGCGCGTATTGGCCGCGTATATCCTGCTCCGAGACGCCGATCACCCAAAACTGGAGGTGGACCCCCCGATGTCGGAGCGCCGCCCCCGAGCCGCCCTGTCCCCGCTCAAGCACTCCTGGCGCCGCCAGCCCGAGCCCCCGTCGGGTCCGTCTGGCCCGTCGGCGAAGAAGGGACCTGCAGCGGATCCACTGGCATCGGAGCCGCAGCCGAGCGTGGTGCAGGCGTCGCTGTACCGGGACGGCAGGCGGGTGTCCACGCCGGACTCGCTCGCGGAGACGTTCCGCCAGCTGCGGGAGCAGCCGGAGGGGATGGCGTGGATCGGCCTGCAGCGTCCGACGGAGGGGGAACTGCACTCCCTGGCCGCCGAGTTCGACCTGCACGAGCTGGCGGTCGAGGATGCGATGGAGGCGCACCAGCGCCCGAAGCTGGAGCGGTACGGCGACACGCTCTTCGTGGTCCTGCGGGCGGCCCGCTATCTGGACGCGCAGGAGGAGGTCGACTTCGGCGAGCTCCATGTGTTCGTCGGCACGGACTTCGTGATCACGGTCCGGCACGGCGCGGCCCCCGACCTGTCGGCGGTCCGCCGCCGCATGGAAGAGACCCCGGAGCTGCTGGCCCTGGGCCCGGAAGCGGTGCTGTACGCGATCCTGGACGCGGTCGTCGACGGGTACGCCCCGGTGGTCGCCGGAGTCCAGAACGACATCGACGAGATCGAGACCGAGGTCTTCGGCGGCGACCCGGCGGTGTCCCGCCGCATCTACGAACTCTCCCGCGAAATGGTCGAGTTCCAGCGCGCCACCCGCCCCCTGGTGGGCATGCTGCACGGCCTGATGGCCGGCTTCGCCAAGTACGGCACGGACGAGGAACTCCAGCGCTACCTCCGCGACGTCGCCGACCACGTCACCCACACCAGCGAGCGCGTCGACGGCTTCCGCCAGGCCCTCAGCGAGATCCTCACCGTCAACGCGACCCTGGTCACCCAGCAGCAGAACGCGGAGATGCGCGCCCTGGCGGAAGCGGGCTTCGAACAGAACGAGGAGATCAAGAAGATCTCGTCGTGGGCCGCCATCCTCTTCGCACCCACACTCGTGGGAACCATCTACGGCATGAACTTCGACACGATGCCGGAGCTGGACTGGGCTTTCGGCTATCCGTTCGCGATTCTGCTGATGGCGGCGGTGTGCACGAGCCTGTACTTCATCTTCAAGAAGCGGGACTGGCTGTAGCGGACGACTTCGGCGTTACGAGGCCATGGCCGGAGCCGCCACCGGGGTCCGGTTCCAGTGCATCCGGGACCACGGCAGGGCCAGCTCGCTCTGGTGCGACACCTCCCTGGGGGCGAGGTCCGCGAGCGGTGCGGCCTCGCGGTGCCGGGCGAAGACGGTGTCGACGTAGCGGTGGCCGGTGTCGGGGGCGATGAACAGGACCGTCCGCTCGGGGGCGCGTTCGCGTTCGTGGCGGGCGGCCAGGTAGCCGGCGCCGGTCGAGAGCCCGGCGAAGACCGCGTGCCGCCGCAGCAGGTCGACGCTGCCGGCCAGGGCCGCTTCGAAGGAGATCCAGTGCAGCGTGTCGTACAGCTCGTGCGTGACGTTCCCGAAGGGGATGGAGCTGCCGATCCCGGCGATGATGATCTCGGGGTCCGATACGTGCTCGGCGCCGAAGGTGACGCTGCCGTACGGCTGGACGCCCACGAGTTCGACGTCGGCCGTGCCGTCGGCGGCACCGCGCAGGTAGCGGGCGAGGGCTCCGGTGGAGGCCCCCGACCCGACGCCGCCGACGACGGTGAGCCCGTCGGCGCCGGTCGCCTCCCGGATCCGGTCGGCGATCGAGCGGTAACCGAGGTAGTGGATGTCGTCGTGGTACTGCCGCATCCAGTGGTACTCGGGGTGTTCGGCGAGGATCTCGTGGATCCGCTCGACGCGCCGCTTCTGGTCGAGTTTGAGGTCGCTGCACGGTTCCATCTGCTCCAGCGTCGCCCCCAGTACGGCGAGCTGGGTGCGCAGCGTGTGGTCCACCGTCGTCGAGCCGACGATGTGACATCGCATGCCATGCCGGTGGCAGGCCAGGGCGAGGGCGTAGGCGTAAATGCCGCTGGAGCTGTCCAGCAGGGTGTCCCCGCGGCGCACGACGCCGGTGTCGAGCAGCTGCCGTACCGCCGCCAGGGCGGAGACTGCCTTCATCGTCTCAAAGCGCAGGCAGACGAGCCGGTCGTCGAGGCGTATCAGGTCCGGCCGGCCGATCGACTCCGCGATGTGCTGGTCCATTCAGGATCTCCTTGGTGGTGGTGAGGGTCGCGAACGTCCGGGTGGCGGGGATGCCGTGGGCGTCCAGGGCGCGCAGGCAGCTGCGCACGCGGTGCCGCAGGCCCGGCGCGGCCGGGTCGAACAGCACCCCCGCCACCGCGCCGCTGTGCGCGATCTGCACACCGGCCGCCCCGACCCGTCGGGCGATGCCGGTCAGAGCCTCGAACTCCGGGTGGCCGAGCACCCGTTGGCCGAGCGACGCACTGGCGGTGGCGACCTCGCCGAGCAGCTGCACGTCGCCGGTGGCCACCGCCCGGCGCAGCAGCGTGCGCAGCCGCTCGAAGGCCCGTACCTGGTCCGCGTCGACATCGGCGGGCGTGTGTACGGGCAGGGACAGGGTGTCGACGGGCGCTCCCCCGCCGAGGGTGCAGCCGACCACGACCAGGGGCGGCAGGGCCGGGCCGAGGACCTCCAGGACCCTGCCCTCCCGCTGCGCGAAGAGCACCGGGCGGCCGTCCAGCATCAGCGGATCGCAGGCCAGCTCCGCCCGGACCGCGAGCCGGGCGACCGTGTCGGCGGGCAGCCGCAGCCCGTACGAATTCGCGACCGCGCGCACGGTGGCGATCACATCACTGGTGGAGCTGCCCATGCCCAGGCCCACCGGTACGTCTCCGGTGAGCCGCAACTCCCCACCGCAGGGCCGCTCTCCGGCCCGCTCCGCGGACTCGGCCACCGCGAGTGCCGCGGCCCGGGCGGCCTTCGTGCGGCCGGCCGGTACGACGGTCAGCGCCTCGGACGCCGTGCCGGGCCGGCGGACGAACTCGGCGTGGCTGCCGGGGCCGGCCATCGGCAGGGTGACCAGTCCCGCGCACCGGCGCCCGTCGCCGTCGAGGAAGACGCCCTGGAGGATCTCGCCGTGGTGGCAGGGGGCGTACCCGGTGCCGATGGGGAGGTCACCGGCACCGGGCGCCGCCGGGCGGGCGGCGGGGATCACGCGCCGCCCACCGTCCGGTAGCGGTACAGAACCGTCTCCTCGGCGCTGAACTGGGAGAAGGGGAACGGTTCCGCGGACAGGGCGGTCACACCCGAGCCGAGGAAGGCGCGGGCGACGGCGCTGCCGGTCTGTGCGTAGACGATCAGCGGGATGCCGCGGGAGCGGCAGCGTTCCAGGATGGTGTCGAACGAGCCGTTGCTCAGGGTCATTCCGGTGGCGACGACGGCCTCGGCGCGCTCCAGCACCTCGTGCATGTCGTCGGTGACGGGGTCGCCCCACTGGGTGGCCTTGAGGTTGAAGTCGCAGGGCAGCGGCTGGCCGCCGCGCTCGCGGATCGCCTCGACCAGCGGGTTGACGACGCCGATGAGACCGACCTCGGCGCCCTCCTCGATGTCCAGGAGGCCGGCGATGGCCGCGTCGCGGGCCTTCGCGCGGACCTCCGGGGCGCCGGTGGGGAGGGCGATGGGCTCGGCCTCGCCTGCCTCGCCGGCCGCGCGGTGGGGGCGGGTCTCGCAGAGGTAGGCGTCGAGGGCGGCGATCCGCAGCGGGCGCGGGGCCTCGCGCAGCAGGACGTCGAGGGGGGCGCCGGAGGAGTCGCGGCAGATCGACGGGGCGATCTCGCCGGCCTCGAAGGCGCAGCCGCCGAAGGAGCCGCCGAGTCGGACCAGGACGTACTGGTTGAGGTAGGTGGTGTCGCCGCCGGCCAGGCGGGTGCCGTGGTGAATCCAGAACACGCTGGTGGCGACGAGTTCGGAGGGGAGCGGGCCGTGTTCGCCTGCGAGGACGGCCTCGATGAGCGCGTCGACGGTCGGGGCCGCGGCGGCGGTGTCGGTAGCGGTGGCGGGGAGCGGGCTTGTCGGGTTCATGGGATTTCTCTTCTTCACAGGGTGGGTTGGGGGGTCGGTGCCATGGCCGGGGCCGGTGCGCCGAGCGGGCCGCGGTAGGTGAGCGCTGGGTTGCCCAGGGCGTCCGTGGTGAGTTCGGCGTCCACCTCGAAGACCTCGGCGAGCCGCTCGGCGGTCAGGACGGCGGTGGGGGCGCCGGAGGCGATCAGGCGGCCGTGGTGCAGGAGCAGCAGCCGGTCGCAGTACCGGGCGGCGAGCGACAGGTCGTGCAGCGCGACGAGGACGGTCTGACCGGTGCCGGTCAGCAGCTCCATCAGTTCCAGCTGGTGTTTGACGTCCAGGTGGTTGGTGGGCTCGTCGAGAAGGAGTGCGTACGGCTGCTGGGCCAGCGCGCGGGCGATGTGGGCGCGCTGGCGTTCGCCGCCCGAGAGTGCCTTCCAGGAGCGGCCGGCGAGCGCGGTGAGTCCGACGCGCTCCAGCGCGGCGGCGATCACAGCCCGGTCGTCGGCGTCGGGTCCGCGCCAGCGGTCCCGGAACGGGGTCCGCCCCAGGCCCACGACGTCGACGATCCGCAGATCGCTGTCCGCGCCCGAGTCCTGTTCGACGAAGGCGACATGGCGGGCGATCCGGCGCGCACTCCACTGCCGTACGGGCTCGCCGTCATAACGGACCGTGCCCGCGTCGGGCGCGCGGAGCCCGGCCAGACAGCGCAGCAGCGAGGACTTGCCCGAGCCGTTGGGGCCGAGCAGTCCGACGGTCTCGCCGGGGGCGATGTCCGCGCTGACCTCGCGTACGACCTGCGTGCCCGCCACCGACCAGCTCAGCTCTTCGGCGGTGATCCTCACAGTTCACCCCTTTTGCGCAGGACGAGGAGGAAGAGCGGCACGCCGAGCAGGGCGGTGATCACGCCCACGGGGACCTCGCGGGGTGCGAAGGCGATCCGCGCCAGCGCGTCCGTCCACACGAGGAACACCGCACCCGCCAGCGCCGCGTAGGGCAGCAGCACCCGGTGCAGCGGCCCGACGAGGAACCGCACCCCGTGGGGGACGATCAGCCCGACGAAACCGATGGCGCCGACGGTGGCCACCGCCACCGCGGTCAGCGCGGCCGTGACCACGAGCAGCAGCATCCGCGTATGCCGTACACCGATCCCGAGGGACGCGGCGGTGTCGGCGCCGAACGCGAGCCCGTCGAGGGCGTTCGAGCACAGCCACGCCGCCGACAGCCCCAACGGGGTGACGATCGCGCAGACCACGACCGTGTCCCAGCGGGCCGGCGCCATAGAACCGAGCAGCCAGTGAGTGACGGCCCGCGTGGTGTCCGCGTCCGCCGAGGCCATCAGAACGAGCGAGGTCAGCGCGGTGAAGAGCTGGCCGACGACCACGCCGGTGAGGACGATACGGACCGAGTCGAGACCGGTGCGCCGCAGCAACAGGAGGAGCAGCCCGAAGGAGAGCAGCGCTCCGGCGAGCGCGCCGCCGGTGACCCCGAGCGTGGTCGCGCCGATCCCGAGCACGACCACGATGACGGCTCCCATGGACGCGCCTGAGGAGACGCCGAGCAGGTAGGGGTCGGCGAGCGCGTTGCGGGTGACCGCCTGGAGCACCGCGCCGCACACGGCGAGCGAGGCGCCGACGAGGGCGGCCATCAGCACGCGCGGCAGGCGCAGGTCCCAGATGAGGGAGTCCAGCAGCGGGGGCAACGGCGCGACGTCCAGGCCGAGATGGACGCCGAGGACGCGGGCGAGATCGATCCAGCCCACATCGGCGGCGCCGATGCGCACGGCCGCCGCCACCGAGCCCGCCAGGGCGGCAGCGGCGAGGAGGAAGAGGGCCGCCTGGGCAGCCGCGGACCGGCCGGAGTGCTCGGCCGACACGGGCCGCGTGGCGACGGAGCCCCCCGTCACCACCCGCCCGCGGGCCGCCGGCAGCAGCAGATCCGCCGGCCCCCTCCGGGTGACCGGGTCAGCGGACATACCCGAGGTCCTTCATGCCGTCGGCCAGCAGCCCCAGGGCATGTACGGAGCGCACCGAGGGATCCAGCTCGATGCCCGGCACCACGAGGATCTTGTCGTCGCGGACCGCGGCCAGCTTGGAGATCACCGGGTGCCGGTTCATCGTGGCGCGCTTCTCGGCGGCGCTGTCGCCGGGCCGGCCGCGCTCGGAGAGGTCGCCGATCACGATGAAGTCGGGGTCGCGCTCGGCGACTTCCTCCCAGGAGACCTCCGGCCAGTCCTCGTCGACGTCGTCGAAGGCGTTCTTCGCGCCGACGATCCGGCTCATCTCGCTGGGCAGGCCGGTCTTGCCCGCCACATACGGCATGCCGTTGAAGACGGAGTAGAGGTAGACCACGGTGGGCCGGCCCGCGCCCTCGGGGACCTTGGAGGCGTTCGCCCCGGCCTTGGCGACCGCAGCGCGCTGGTCGGCGGCGAGCTTGCCGGCCCGGTCCTCGGCGCCGAAGACCTTGCCGAGGTTCTCGTAGTCGGAGAAGAGGAGCTCGAAGGGGGTGGCGCCGGCCGGGTTCTGCTGCGGGCAGTCCACCGCGCTGACGAACGTGGGGACCTTGAGCGTGCCGAGCTCCTCGCGGGTTCCGGCGCGGTCCTCGGTGTAGAGGTCCGTGGAGCCGGCGACGACGAAGTCGGGGGTGGCGGCGCGCAGTTGCTCGCCGGTGGCGATCTTCGGGGCGATGACCGGGACCTTGCCGTACGCGGCCTGGTACTTGGCGGGGATCTTCGTCTTGAGGTTGGCGGTTCCCGCCATCCGGTCCTGGAGCCCGAGTTCGAGCAGGGTCTCGGTCGACGTCTGGTCCAGGGCGACGGTCCGCTCAGGCGGTTCGGCGAAGGGCACCTGTCGCCCGCAGCTGGTGACGGAGGCCGCCTTGGCAGTGGCCTGGGCGGCAGGCTTGCGGTCCGCCTTGGAGCCGTCCCCGGCTGCCGTGGAGCAGCCCACAGTGGCGAGGGCGATGGTCAGGGCGATGCCGAGGCGGGCGGGGTGGCGCATGGGTTCTCCGGTCTGGGAGGGAGGGCGTGGGCGTTGTCGTGCACCGGGCAGGAATGCCGCGTTCGAAGGGTACTGTAATGGAATTCATTTTCATTAACCACACAGGGGTGCGGTCCTCCCGGCCGCTTCCCCGCCTCCGAGGAGCGCCCACACCGTGACCACCACACCCGCGCCCACCGCGGCCAAGTCCGATACCCCGCCCCCGCGTTCGGTCCTGCGCGACACCGCGTTCCTGCGTCTGTGGGCGGGCGCCACCGCCTCCGGGCTCGCGACCTGGGCCCTGCCCTTCGTCCTCGGACTCGCCGTACTCCACCGCGACCTCGGCGCCTCGGGTCTCGGCCTGGTCCTTGCCGCCCGCACCGCCGGCTTCCTCGCCGCCGTCGCCGTCGGCGGTGTGCTGGCCGACCGGCACTCCAGGCGCGCTGTCGTCCTCTGGTCCGCCCTCGCGGCGGCTGTCGCCGCGCCCCTCCTCGCCGCCGGGCTCGGCCGCTCGCTCGTGCTGATGACGGTCGCCGCCGCCCTCGCGGGCGCCGGACAGGGCGCCTGCCGCCCGGCGTTCCAGGCGCTCACCGCCGAGACCGTCGACCCCGAGCGCCGCCAGCAGGCCAACGCCGCCATGACCCTGGCGGTACGCAGCTCCACCCTCGCCGGACCCGCCCTGACCGCGCTGCTCGCGGCCTTCCTCGACATCTGGACGCTGCTGCTCGGCATCGGCCTGCTCTGGCTGGTCGCCGCGCTCGTCCCGGGCAAGAGTGCCGCTGCCGCTGTGGACCCGGCCGCCGAACCCGCCCCACGCGCCGGCTTCCGCGTCGAGTTCCTGGAGGGCATACGCGAGGCACGCCGCCACCCCTGGTTCCTGGCCGGACTCGCCGCCCTCGTCGCGGTCATCGCCCTCGGCTACTCCGCCACCAGCGTCGCGCTGCCCCTGATCAGCCGGGACCGCTACGACACCCAGTGGGTGCTGGCCGCGGCCATGACCGCGTACACCGTGGGTGCGCTCGGCGGGGCCCTGGTCATCGCCCGCTGGCGGCCGCGCTCCCAGGGCTGGGCCGCCTTCGCCGGGCTGGCCGCGTACGGTGTCGCACCGCTGAGCCTGATGCTGCCCGTGCACCCGGTCGTGGTCGTCGCCGCGTACGCCATCGCCGGGATCGGCATCGAGCTGTTCAACGTGCCCTGGTTCACGGCCACTCAGCGCGAGGTCGCCCCGGACAAGCTGGCCCGCGTCTCCTCGCTGGACTTCCTCGTCTCCTACGGCCTGGCCCCGGTCGGCCTGGCCCTGATCGCCCCGGCCATCGACGCCTTCGGGGTCACGGCCGTACTCGCCGTGTGCGCCGCCGCCTGCTTCCTCGTACCGGCCGCAGCGGCGCTGACGCCCACCGCCCGCCACTTCGCGCGAACGGCACCGGCGACGAGGGACTGACCGCCGGGGGCGAGGCCAGCGGCCGGGAGGGCATCAGGCCGTCCCGGCCACTGAGCATCGAGGAACCTAACCGGAGGTGCTGGACAGCCAGTTGGCGGCGCCCACCACTTCGCGCGCGTGAGACAGGCAGTGCGAGGGGCCGGGGACTACGTCCGTCCGACCGAAGGGAATCCGCTGCAGAGTGCACCTCGACTGGGGAGAATCCAAGATGCCGGCGGACGCCCACATCCTCGGCACCGCCGTACGCCGTGACCAGGAAGGCACCCCATGACCAACCCGGACGACGACATGAAGCCCGCCCGACCGGCGGAGTCGGCCGTCGCTCGTGTCACCGCCGACCTGCTGGAACACCTCAGCGACAAGCTCGGCGCACGGGCCTCCGTGCGGGCCGTCTACGGCGAGCCCGTCACCGACGGGGACGTCACCGTCATCCCCGTCGCCGAGATCGCCTTCGGCTTCGGCGGGGGCGCCGGCCGCGACACCACGGAGGCCAAGACCGGCGAAGGCGGGGGAGGCGGGGGCGGAGCCGCAGCCCGGCCCCGCGGCTTCATCGTGATCAAGGACGGAACCGCCGCCTACAAACCGGTCAGGGACCCATGGGTGAGCATCGTCGTGCCGCTTGCCGCCTTCGCGGCCGGCATGGCCACCTCTCGGCTTGCCCTGCGGTGGGCCAAGCGGGACCGGCTGTAGCCGGTGTCGCTGGATCGACGGCGCCCCGACTGCCGTCGACCGGGAGGACTAGCCGGGGAGAAGTGACGAACTGAAAGACGTGGAGGGCGGCGGTCGAACGACCGCTGCCCTCATGAGGGCAAGAAGGAGTACGCACTCCCTGCCACTATGAACCTTATAGCGCACCAGGGGGCTTGCCGCAAGGCCCCCGTCGTGCCGCAGAATCACTGGCCTAAGCCCAGAACCTGCGGAAACGGTGACATGACTGCCCTGAGCACCAGTGCGTTCGATCTGCCCGACCACCTCTCCCCGAAGGCCGACCCGGCGCTGATCGCCGGCGACGAGCAGCACTTCGCGGCGATAGCGGAGAGCCTGGAGCGGACGATCGCCGAACTGTCCGACAGCCTCGACGCCGCGCGCAAGGCGCCCGGCGGTGTCGGCCGGGAGGCGATGGACCGGGACACGGAGATCCACCGGCTGACCGGGCGCCTGCGGGCCCTGCGTCGCTTCGGTCTGGATCTGTGCCTCGGGCGCGTCGTCGGCGCGGACGACGCCGAGCCCGTGTACATCGGGCGGCTCGGCCTCACCGACGGCGAGGGGAAGCGGCTGCTGATCGACTGGCGCTCCCCCGCCGCGGAGCCGTTCTTCGCCGCCACCCACGCCAACCCGATGGGGCTCGCCAGCCGCCGCCGGTACCGCTGGGCCCGCGGCCGGATCAGCGACTACTGGGACGAGGTGTTCACCGCCGACGGGTTCGAGGGGCACGCCGCGCTCGACGACCAGTCCGCGTTCATCGCCAGCCTCGGCAGCAACCGTTCGTCGCGCATGCGCGACGTGCTCGGCACCATCCAGGCCGACCAGGACGCCATCATCCGCGCGAGTTCGCGCGGCGCCCTAGTCGTCGACGGCGGTCCGGGTACGGGCAAGACCGTCGTCGCCCTGCACCGCTCCGCGCACCTTCTGTACTCCGACCCCCGCCTCGGTCACCGGCGCGGCGGCGTGCTGTTCGTCGGCCCGCACCAGCCCTACCTGGCGTACGTCGAGGACGTCCTGCCCAGCCTCGGTGAGGAGGGCGTGCAGACCTGCACCGTGCGGGACCTCGTCGCCGAAGGCGCCGGAGCCGCGCCCGAGACCGACCCGGAGGTCGCCCGCCTGAAGTCGTCCGCGGACATGGTGAAGGCGATCGAGAAGGCCGTCAGGTTCTACGAGGAGCCGCCCACCCAGGGGATGACGGTCACGACCGACTGGGCCGACGTCCGGGTGACCGCCACCGACTGGGCCGAGGCGTTCGACGCGGCGACCGGACCGAGCACCCCGCACAACGAGGGGCGCGAGCTGATCTGGGACGAGCTGGCCACGATCCTGCTCGACAAGCTGGAGGAACGCGGGCTCGACGTCGACGTCTCGCCCGAGCAGCTCCGCAAGTCGCTGCAGAACGACAACGAGCTGGTCGACGCCGTCCACGGCGCGTGGCCGACGCTCGACGCCTCCGACCTCGTCGGAGACCTGTGGTCCGTACCCGCGTATCTGCGGATGTGCGCCCCCTGGCTCAGCCGCGACGAGGTGCGGCAGCTGCAGCGCGCGGACGCCCAGGCGTGGACGGTGTCCGACCTGCCGATCCTGGACGCGGCCCGGCAGCGGCTCGGCGACCCGGAGACGGCGCGGCTCAAGCGGCTGCACGCCGCCTCCGTGGCCGCCGAGCGCGCCCGCATGGCCGATGTCATCGACAACGTGCTCGCGGCCGACGACGACGGCGAGGGCGCGGTGACGATGCTGCGCGGAAAGGACCTGCAGGAAAGTCTGATCGACGACGCCGCTCTGCCCGGCGGCGACGTGGACCTGCTCGCCGGCCCGTTCGCGCACATCGTCGTGGACGAGGCGCAGGAACTGACCGACGCGGAATGGCAGATGCTGCTGCTCCGCTGCCCGTCCCGGAGCTTCACCATCGTCGGCGACCGCGCCCAGACCAGGCACGGGTTCACGGAGTCGTGGGCCGAACGCCTGGAGCGGGTCGGGCTCGACCGGATCGAGGTGGCCTCCCTGAGCATCAACTACCGGACGCCGGAAGAGGTCATGGCGGAGGCCGAGCCGGTCATCCGGGCCGCGCTCCCGGACGCCAACGTGCCGACCTCCATCCGCAGCAGCGGCATCCCCGTCGTCCACGGCTCCGTCGCGGAACGCGACGCGATCCTGGACGACTGGCTCGCCGCGCACGCCGAGGGGATCGCCTGCGTCATCGGCGACCCCACGTTCGAGGCGACGTCCCGCGTCCGCTCGCTGACGCCGTCGCTGTCGAAGGGCCTGGAGTTCGACCTGGTGGTCGTCGTCGACCCGGAGAACTTCGGAACGGGCATCGAAGGGGCGGTCGACCGCTACGTCGCCATGACGCGCGCGACGCAGCGACTCGTCGTCCTCACGAGCTCCTGATCAGCTCCTGACTCAGGAGCTGATCAGCTCCTGGCTCAGGGGCGGTTCGCCCCTCAGCCGATGCAGACCACGAGCAGACAGAGTTCGTGGCCCGACCGGTCCCCCGTCGCGGGGGTCGTCTGCGACGGCTGGGGGGTCGCCTCGTCGTCGGTCACCGGCAGCACGGTGCCGGTGCCGGTGACGGGCTGGGACGGGGTCGCGGCGGGGCGAACCGGTGCCTTCGCATCAGAGGGTTGTGCACGGGGAACGGCGACCGTCTCCGGGCGGTTCACCTCCGTGCGCTGGGCGGGCGGCGCGGCGTGCCGTGCGGGCGGCGTGTACGACTGGCGCGGGGGGTTCGTCGCCGGGGTCGGTACGTCGCGGGGGTGCGAGGAATCCGGGGTGGTGGGCCGGGTCGTGGGCGGGGGCGCCTGCGGGGGCGTCTGCTGATCCGGCGTGCCGGTGCGGACCTCCTCAGGAGCCGTCGCCGCCTGCGCTCGCGCTCCGCTGTCGCGCTCCATCGCGGCAGCCGTCAGGCCGCCGCCCATGAGGGCGACTGCCGTGGCCACGACGGCGCGTCGCTGGTTCTTCTTCCAGCGGGCCATCTGACGTCGCCGCGCCGCCCGCCCCTGCGGCAGGCTCGGCGCCCCGTCCGTGTCCACGTCCACGTCGGCATCCACGTCGGCTGAGGCCTCGTCGCCGGGGCCGCTGTAGCTCTCGTGCGGCGGGGTGGGCGGGGGCGTGAACGCCCATGCCGTCTCCCTGGTGTCCGCCACCGGCGGCGGAGCTATGTCCGGCGCGTAGGCGCCGCACCCGGGACAGACGAGGGCACCGTTCAGATGCCGGCGACAAGCCGAGCAGTAGTCCATCTGCGGTCTTCCTGAGTCGACTGCGCCGTCGGCCGGGCCGGCCACGACCTGATCACGTTCGCGAGTGGAACCGAACGGCCAGCAACGCTAACCAGCCTTTCGAAAGATTGTGTGCAGCCTGTGTGACGCCCCTGAGCGGATTCTCGGCAGTCGTTCACGCGCGTCTCCGCGCCGGCGGTCGCCGCCGCGCCCAGGGCCGGGCCCGCCGGTCACCCCTGCGCTGCGCGCGCACGGAACGTGCGGCGGTACGTGTCCGGGGGCACGCCGACCGTGCGGTTGAAGTGGCGGCGCAGTGTCGTGGCGGTGCCCATGCCGGTGGCGGTCGCGATGGCGTCGACGCCGTCGTCGGTCTTCTCCAGCAACTCCTGGGCGCGGCGGATCCGTTGGACCAGCAGCCACTGCAGGGGCGTCGTGCCGGTCGTCGCGCGGAAGTGGCGGCCGAGGTTGCGCGAGCTCATCCGGGCCCGGCGGGCCAGGTCCTCCACGGTCAGCGGCTGGTCGAGCCGTTCGATCGCCCAGGGGAACAGGGCGGCGAGCGGGTGGTCGTCCTGGGCCGGCACCGGCGCGGTGACGAACTGCGCCTGGCCGCCCGCCCGGTGCGGCGGCACGACCAGACGGCGGGCCACGGCGTTGGCGGTCGCCGCGCCTCGGTCGAGGCGGACGAGGTGCAGGCACAGGTCCATCGCGGCGGCCTTGCCCGCGGAGGTGAGCACGCTGCCGCCGTCCACGTAGAGCACGTCAGGGTCGACCTCCACCCGGGGGTAGCGGGCGGCGAGTTCGTCCGTGTGAGCCCAGTGTGTGGTCGCGCGTCTGCCGTCCAGCAGGCCGGCCGCGGCCAGGACGAACGCGCCCGTGCAGAGCGAGGCCACCCGCGCGCCCGCCTCGTGCGCCGCGCGGACCGCGTCGACCAGGTCGGCGGGCGGGGGCACGTCGACGTCGGCCAGCGCGGGCACGATCACGGTGTGGGCGCGCGCCAGCCGGTCCAGGCCGTGGTCGGGCTCCAGCAGGAAGCGGCCGCCGACCCGTACGGCCTCGGGGCCGCAGAGCTCGAGGTCGTACCAGGGGCCCTCCACGGCGTCCGGAGCGGAGGCGAACACCTCGTACGCCACGCAGAGTTCGAAGTGCAGCATTCCGTCGGTGACGGCCAGTGCGATCGGTTCCATCCTCTACCCCTGCCCCCTGTGTCGGTGTCCGTAATTGTACGGGCGTTGTCGTTCCGGACACTCACACTCGGGTGCCCGTTCGGAGCACCATGGTTGTCGTTGAACGGTCAAGCAAGCACCCAGAACGGGGAGATCAGTCATGGCAACGGGACAGAAGGTCGCGGTGTACGGCGCGTACGGGCACACCGGTCGGTTCGTGGTGGCGGAATTGCTGGAGCGCGGGTTCGTCCCGGTGCTCTCCGGCCGCGACGCCTCCAAGCTGGGCGAACTCGCCGCGGCGCATCCCGGGCTCGACGCCCGGCCGGCGGCGGTCGACGATCCGGCCGCGCTCGACCGCGCGCTGGCCGACGTCGCGGCCGTGATCAACTGCGCCGGGCCCTTCGCCACGACCGCCGCCCCCGTCATCGAGGCCGCACTGCGCGCCGGGATCCCGTACGTGGACGTGGCGGCCGAGATCGAGGCCAACCTCGACACGTTCGCGCACTTCGCGGACCGCGCCCGCGAGGCCGGGACGGTGATCGTCCCCGCGATGGCCTTCTACGGCGGCCTCGGCGACCTGCTGGCCACGGCGGCCATGGGCGACTGGACGAAGGCCGACGAGGCGCATGTCGCGTACGGGCTGAACAGCTGGCACCCCACTGCGGGTACGCGCCTCGCCGGCGCGGTCTCCCATGAGCGGCGCGGCGGGCGACGTCTGCGCTACACCGACGGGCGTCTTGAGCACCTCGACGACGCCGCACAGACCCTTACGTGGTCGTTCCCCGGCTCCGCCGAGGCGCGGGACGTCATCGGGGACTTCACCATGGCCGACGTCGTGACCTTGCCCAGCCACCTTCCGATCCCCGAGGTGCGCACGTACATGACGGTCGAGGCGGCCCGGGACCTGGCGGCCCCGGACACGCCCGCGCCGACCGCGGTCGATGAGGCCGGTCGGTCCGCGCAGACCTTCGTCGTCGACGTGGTGGTGCGCTCGGGCGGTGAGGAGCGGCGGGCCGTGGCGTCGGGGCAGGACATCTACGCCGTCACCGCGCCGCTGGCGGTGGAGGCGGTGGACCGCGTCCTCAGCGGCCGGACTCGTACGGTCGGCGTCGCCTCCGCCGGTGCGGTCTTCGACGCGGGCGACTTCCTCAGCTCGCTGTCCGACCATCTCTCCGTGGACCTGCACCGCTAGGGCCTGTCCGGCGGATCAGGGTCGGATAGGTCGCGGCGTCTGGTGCGGTGCATCGCAAGGCGCCGGAGCGCCTCGGATGGGGTCTCCCCTGCTCGAGCGGAGCCGAGAGCTTGGGGAAGGAGCTATTGGGGCGTTTC
>NZ_DATCVQ010000166.1:0-4747 GCF_036566765.1 Streptomyces sp. | reverse complement strand
CGCGGGCGGCGGTTGGGGCGGCGTCGGCCCCGGCGGGACCGGGGTCGGCGGCGGCACGGGGACGGGCGTCGGCATCGGCGGCCGAACGGGGTCCGGGTACGGATCGGTCATCACGGGCCTCTCACCTCGGCAGGCCGTACGACTTCCAGGCTCTCCGACTGCGCATGCCCGCGCCCGCCGGACCCATTCATCCGCGGACGGCTCCAGCGGCCGCGGCGAGCCCGAGCCGGGGGCTCGACAGCACCGGCCGGCGGGTCGCCGCCAGCTGGGCGGCGTCCGCCATCGACGCCTGGGCCAGCACGATCACATCCGCCTCGCCCTCGGGCACGGCGTCGACGGCAGCGGCCACGGCGGCCAGACAGCCCTCCTGATCGCCGGCCGCGAACCGCTCCCACGCGCCTTCGACCACCCGGGTGGCGATCCGCGGGCAGCGCGCCCCGGCCTCGTCCCGGATCAGGTCGACCGTGGGCCCGAGGGTGCTCTCCACGGAGGCGAGAACCATGACCCGGTCCGCCGCCGCGGCCCGCGCGGCCATCGGCCGGTCGACCCGGAGCACCGGAACGCCGAGACCGACCCCCGCCGCCTCGGCGACGCCCCCGATCGTGGAACAGGTACAGAGCACCGCGGCGGCCCCGTCCAAGACGGCCGCCTCCATCAGGCGCCCGACGTCCCCGGCCACGGCCTCCGGACCCTCGACGCGGGCCCGCGCGAGCAGTTCCTCGGAGACGAGATGCCGCAGTTCGAGCCCGGGGTGGTCCTGGTCCCGCAGCGCGTCGAAGACGGGAACGTGAACCGGCGAGGTGTGCAGCAGAGCGAGCCTCACCGGACCCCGTCCTCGCTCAGACCTGCGCAGGCACGGCGTGCGGGCTGCGCGCGGTGTCGCTGCCCGGAACGGGTGCGGACGCGTCCGCACCCAGCTCCACGATCCGGTTGTCCGCGTCCACGTGCACGACGCGCGGCACGAGCGCCCGCGCCTCGGCGTCGTCGACCTGCGCGTAACTGATGAGAATCACCAGGTCCCCGGGGTGCACCAGATGCGCCGCGGCCCCGTTGATCCCGATCACCCCGGACCCGCGCTCCCCCTCGATGACATACGTCTCCAGGCGGGCCCCGTTGTCGATGTCGACGATGTGCACAAGCTCCCCGGGCAGCAGATCCGCCGCCTCCATGAGCTCGGCATCGATCGTCACGGACCCGACGTAGTGCAGATCGGCCTGGGTGACGGTGGCACGGTGGATCTTGGACTTGAACATGGTACGCATCATCGAGGTACTCCTGGACATAGGCTCCCTGCCTGCGTTTTTGCAGGTCAAGGGCGGTTTTCCTACCCTACAACGAGTCGCATGTCCGGGCAGCGGTCCCCAGGTTTTCCAGGACTCATGCTGACCACTTGCTGACTTTTCTGACGCACCGTCAGGTCGGATCGGGAGGGCTGCGTCGGCCCAACCACTCCCCCACCGCGACGACGATGCCAGCCTACGCAAGGCCACTCGGAGCCTCTGCGTGATCACTGTCACTGCGACATCTGGGGCGCATCACCCCGCCCCGCTGTGGTCGCCGACGGCTGGCGCCAGCTCCTGCCCCGAGCGGTCCGGGGCGGGCGTCGTAGCGAGGAGCAGCAGAAGGTCCATGAGACGTGGGCCCTCGTGGACGGACTTCGAATCCCCTCGGGGTCGGTCGGCCGCGGTGCGTTCGGTCCGCTGTCCAACGACGGCGAGCGTAGGCCGCCCACCTGGTCCGAATCGGCGACGCTCGCCGCACCTCGTACGACCGGGCCTGGCAGGGAGAGGCCGCCGCCGTGGGGCGGGCAGAGACGTCGGCGATGCGACTGGGGACCGTTCGGCCCCAGCGAGATGCCCGTCCCGTGGACCAGAATGGTGGTGTCGGTCCCGGGAGGTCTCCATGAATACCCAGCCGAGCGTCACCGCCACAGCCGAGCCTCTCCTGCTCGACGCGGCTCTGCCCGAGTTCCGGTTCTCCCGCCTGGAGTGCGCCGTGATCGCCGCCGCGCCGGACGTGGTGCACGGCGCAGCCCGTGATCTTGACATGCTGTCCATCCACTCGCCGCTGTTCGACGCGGTCATGTGGGCGCGTGGGGTGCCGGACCGGGTGCGCCGTCGGCCCGTGGTCACACCGCCGCCGATGCGGGTGTCCGATCTGTTCGACACCGACGCAGGTGGTGATCAAGGGGACCCGGAGGCCCAGCCCTGGGTTGCCCTGGGTGAGCGCGCGGGCCGCGAGATCGTCTTCGGGGCGGTCGGCAAGGTGTGGAAGCCCACCATCGAGTGGCGCCGTGTCGAACCCGGTGACTACGTGGGCTTCGACGAGCCCGGCTGGGCGAAGATGGCGGCCGCCTTCGTCGTCCACCCCTACGGTGCACGGCGGTCCCTCCTTACCTACGAGGCGCGCACCGCCTGCACCGACTCCGATTCCACCACACGGTTCGGCCGCTACTGGATGTTCGTGTCCCCGGGCGTCGGCGTCGTGCTACGCGGGGCGCTGAGGACGATTGGGAAGGCCGCCGAGGCGGCCGGAGAACAGAGTCCGAGAGGAGATGAGGCGTGATGCGTGCGGTGATCGTGTACGAGAGCCTGTTCGGCAACACGCGCGAGATCGCTGACGCGATCGGAGAGGGCGTGAAGGAGGCGCACCCGGACGCCGAGGTCGAGTGCGTGGCAGTCGTCGACGCGCTGCCGGAACGCATCGGTCCCACCGATCTGCTGGTCGTCGGCGGGCCGACCCATATGCGAGGCATGACCACAGGGATGAGCCGGAAGATGGGGCTGAAGGCCGAGGAGAAGGAAGCCGAGAAGGGGGAGCGTCCCTTCGCCCCCGAGGAGGGCGCCGAAGGCCCTGGCGTCCGCGACTGGTTCCACGACACGCTCCCGAAGGCCCACACCGGTACCCATGCTGCCGCGGCCTTCGACACCCGGGCGGACATGCGACTGGCCGGCGCCGCGGCCGGCGGCATCGCGCGCCGGCTTCGCGGCCATGGCTATGAACTCGTCGCGGAACCGGAGGGATTCATCATCGAGGACACCGAAGGGCCGCTACGCGAGGGCGAAAGGGATCGCGCGAGGGCGTGGGGCGCTGCCCTCCAGGTCGCTTGACTGGCCCCCATAGGAACGCCACCGACCTTCGTGAGAGCACGTCAAGCAGGCCCCTCTCCCGTAGCGGACGCCGCCATGCGAGGGCCGGCGACCTCATTCCCGTGGAGCGCTCGGCCACGCACCCACAGCCAAGGCTTGGCTGAACGTGAGTGCCAAGACCCACGGGCGGCACCGGCCGGTGAGGCGATGATCAGGCCAGTGCACGCGGCCCCAAAGGGGCCATCCGGCCCTCCTCTCCCCTCACAGACCGAGGCAAGACTGGGAGTGGACACCGATCAGGAGGACCCCGATGAGTACTCCCCCTAACCCGCGGCTCACGGCAGCTCTCTCCGCCGACCAGCGTGCCCGGCTGTTGCAGTGCGCCGACCCAGTGGACTTCCCTGAAGGGACCCGGCTGTTCGAGGAAGGCGGGTACGCCGATCGGTTCTGGATCGTCCGTACCGGGACGGTCACCCTGGACGTCCGCGTGCCCGGCAAGCGGCCGGCCGTGGTCGACAGCGTCAGTGCGGGTGAACTGCTCGGCTGGTCTTGGCTGTTCGAGCCGTACCGCTGGCACTTCGGGGCCGAGGCCATGACACGGGTACGAGCGGACGAGTTCGACGCGGCGACCGTGCGCATGATGATGGATGCCGATCCGAGCTTCGGCTTCGCCCTGGACCACTTCGTCGGACAGCTGCTCGCCCACCGCCTCTTCTCCGCCCGCGTACGGCTGCTGGATCTCTACGCCCCGCACGGGAGCGGCCTGTAGATCCTCACCCCTCTGGGAGCACGTGCTGCCCGCCTCGCGCTACACAGTCAGCGACGTCATGCCCCACGCTGCCGTCGCCATCGGGCGTGACGCGCCGTACAAGGAGATCGTCGCGCTCATGGACCAGTGGAAAGTGAGCGCCCTGCCCGTTCTGGAGGGGGAGGGACGAGTCGTCGGGGTCGTGTCGGAGGCCGATCTGCTGGCAAAGGAGGAGTTCCGGCCCGTCCGACCGGGCGCTGGTGCCGCTTCTCGTCCGCGCGGTGCGCGCGGTGGAGGGGGTCGTCGACGTCCGGATGGATCTCGATCCCGCCCCTTGAGCCCTTCCATAGCGGACAATCCTCATAAGGGCGGGTCTGTCCGTACCCGACCGACCGCAGGGGTCGCCATGTCCGATCTTCCGGCATCCACCGCACACACTCGCGTCTTCCTCGTGGACGACCACGAGGTCGTCCGCCGGGGTCTTCGCGACCTGATCGACGACGAGCCCGACATGGAAGTGGTCGGCGAGGCGGCCACCGCCGACCAGGCACTGGCCCGGGGCCCCGCTCTGCGGCCGGACGTGGCGGTCCTCGACGTCCGGCTGCCCGACGGTGACGGGATCTCCCTGTGTCGGGAGCTGCGCTCACGGATGCCGGCACTCGCGTGCCTGATGCTGACCTCGTTCGACGACGAGGACGCGCTCCTCGACGCGATCATGGCGGGAGCGGCGGGGTACGTCCTCAAACAGATCAAAGGCTCCGACCTGGTGTCGGCGGTACGGACCGTGGCCACCGGCCAGTCGATGCTCGACCCGGCCACCACCGCCCGGCTGATGCACTCGCTGCGCGACCCCGAGGCGGCGAAGCCGCCGGAGGACGAGCGGCTCGCGGCGCTGTCGGAGAGGGAGCGG
>NZ_DATCVQ010000165.1:0-3754 GCF_036566765.1 Streptomyces sp. | reverse complement strand
GCCCCCGCGCCGGCCGGCACTGTCTCGGCCAGCACGGACACGGCGGCGGCCCGCACCGCCGGATCGGGATCGGCGAGGTACGGCCCCAACGCGCCCAGGTCGGGGCTCTCCTCCGCGAGCGCCAGCAGCGGCAGCATCCGCGCGGCCGCCGTCCCGGTCTCGGCCGCGGTCGCAGCGTCGTCCTCGGTCCCGGTGTCGCCCTCGGTCCCGAAGCCCGTGATCGGTACCTCGTCCACCGCCCCCTGGGCGGCGGAGCGTCGCGTCGGCCCGCTTGTCGGAGTCGGCGTCGAGTCGCGCGGGCCGGCCGTGGCCACCGGGATCAGCGCCACCTCGCCCAGCCACCGCTCCGGGCCCGGCGTCGGCGTGAACTCCGGGACCGGGACGACGTACGGCTCCACCGGGCGGGCCGTGAACTCCATCGCCCCGGACGGCGACTTGCGCAGGTCCAAGTGGTGCAGCCAGCCCTCGTCGTCCCGCCCCGGATGGTCGAGCCGCTCGTGATAGAGCCCCCACCGCGACTCGGTGCGGGCCAGCGAGGCCCGGGCCGCCATCTCGGCGCAGTCGCGGATGAACGACACCTCGGCGCACCGCATCAGCTCGTGCGCGGTGCGCGCCCCCATTCCGGCGATCTCCTCCGACATCCGGTCGAACGCCTCCACAGCCAGCGACAGTCTCGCCCCGGTCTTCGGCGGCGCCACGTAGTCGTTGACGAACCGCCGCAGCTTGTACTCCACCTGCGGCTGCGGCGGCCCCTCGGGACGGCGCAGCGGCCGGTAGACGAGTTCGTGCGCGGCGGCCAGCTGCTCGGTCGGCAACTCCTCCTCGTACGCGCGGTACCGCGCCGCGTCCTCGCCCGCCAGATCGCCGAAGACGAACGCCCCGATCATGTAGTTGTGCGGCACGCACGCCAGGTCGCCCGCCGCGTAAAGCCGCGGCACGGTCGTGCGGGCGTGCGCGTCCACCCGTACCCCGGACGCGGAGTGCCCGCCGCACAGCCCGATCTCCGAGATGTGCATCTCGATGTCGTGGGTGCGGTAGTCGTGCCCGCGGTTCGCGTGGAACGTGCCGCGGGTGGGCCGCTCCGTCGTGTGCAGGATCGACTCGACCGCGCCGACGGTCTCCTCCGGCAGATGACTGAGCTTGAGGTACACCGGGCCCCGGTCGGAGGCGAGTTCGGCCGCGAACTCGGACATCATCTGCCCCGACCAGTAGTCCGACTCCACGAACCGCTCGCCGTGCCGGTTCACCTGGTACCCACCGAACGGGTTCGCGACGTACGCGCAGGCCGGCCCGTTGTAGTCCTTGATCAGCGGGTTGATCTGGAAGCACTCGATCCCGGTCAGCGCGGCCCCGGCGTGGTACGCCATGGCGTAGCCGTCGCCCGCGTTCGTCGGGTTCTCGTACGTCCCGTACAGGTAGCCCGACGCGGGCAGGCCGAGCCGGCCGCAGGCGCCCGTCGCCAGGATCACCGCGCCCGCCCGGACGACGACGAACTCCCCGGTGCGGGTGTGGAATCCGGCCGCTCCGATCGCCCGACCGTCGTCCGGGTGGGTGAGCACCCGGACCGGCATCACCCGGTTCTCGATGCGGATGCGCTCGCGCATCTCGCGCCTCCGCAGCTGCCGGTACAGGACCTTTTTCACGTCCTTGCCCTCCGGCATCGGCAGCACGTACGAGCCGGACCGGTGCACCTGGCGGACCGCGTACTCACCGTGCTCGTCCTTCTCGAACTTCACCCCGTACGACTCCAGCCGCTGGACCATCGCGAAGCCCCGGGTCGCGGTCTGCCGGACGGTGGACTGGTCGACGATCCCGTCGTTGGCGCGGGTGATCTCGGCGACGTAGTCGTCCGGTTCGGCCCGGCCCGGGACGACCGCGTTGTTGACCCCGTCCATGCCCATGGCGAGCGCGCCGGAGTGGCGGACGTGCGCCTTCTCCAGGAGCAGGACGTTCGCGCCGCGCTCGGCGGCGGTCAACGCGGCCATCGTGCCGGCCGTGCCGCCGCCGACCACGAGGACGTCGCAGGACAACTCGATCGCGTCGGCAAGGGCGGGAACGGGCAGGGGGGTGTCCACCAGGGTCTCCACGGGAGGCGCCTTTCAGAGGGATTCGAGGATGCGGCGGCGTAGTTCGACCGTCTCGGGGGCGCGCCGAGCGTCGCGCTCGCGCGGGTGCGGCACGTCGAGCACCTGCCCGGAGGCGAGCAACGCGACCCGGTCGCCGAGGTGCAGCGCCTCGTCCACGTCATGGGTGACGAAGACGACGGTCGCGCCGGTGCCGCGCAGGATCTCCACGAGCAGGTCCTGCATCTCCGCGCGGGTGTGCGCGTCGAGCGCGCCGAACGGCTCGTCCATCAGGACCGCGCGGGGCCGCCCGGCGAGGGCGCGGGCCAGCTGCACCCGCTGTCGCTGACCGCCGGACAGCTGGTGCGGCAGTTTGTGGGCGTGGTCGGCGAGCCCGACCCGGTCCAGCCACGCGACCGCCGACCGTCGCCGCTCGGCCCGCGGGACCCGGCGGATCGCCAGCGGCAGTTCGACGTTGGCCCGGGCCGACCGCCAGGGCAGCAGGGCGTCTTGCTGGAACACCAGGGCCCGGTCGGCGGCGGGCCGGTCGACCGGTTCCCCGTCCTGGGTGACCCGGCCGTCCAGCGGCGGCAGCAGCCCCGCGAGAGTGCGCAGCAGCGTCGACTTGCCGCAGCCGGAGGCGCCGACCACGGCCAGCAGCTCGCCGGGCGCGATCCGCAGCCGTACGGAGCCCGGCACGGACGGGCCGTCCGGGTGGCCGAGCCGCACGTCGTGCAGGGCGAGTTCGGCGCCCGGCCGCGGCGGGGCGGGCGGCGTTGCGGTGCTCATGGGACCGGCTCCTTCTCGGGCACGGAGGCAGGGGCGGGGGAGAGCGGGCCGGCGGTGTGGGCGGTCGCCCGGCGGGTGCGCGGACGCGGGACGGCGGCCGCTCCGCGCGCGGTCGGGCGGGGCAGCCAGGCGGTGGCGCGGCGGCCCAGCATCTCCACGGCGGTGGAGGTGAGCCAGCCGAGGACGCCGATGGTCGCCATGCCGACGAACACGCCCGGGTAGTCGACGACCGTGTAGTCCTGCCAGGTCCGGTAGCCGACCCCGTACTCGCCGGAGATCATCTCCGCCGAGATCACGCAGATCCACGCGACCCCGATCCCCACGGACAGGCCGCCGAAGACCCCGGGCAGCGCGCCCGGCAGCACCACCGAGAACAGCACCCGCAGCCGGCCGCCACCGAGCGTCAGCACCGCCTCCTCCCACACCGGGGCGAGGGCGCGGACCGCGTGCCGGGTGGACACGAGCACGGGGAAGAAGGCGGCGGCGAAGGTGATGAACACGATGCCCTGCTCGTTGGTGGGCAGCAGCAGGATCGCCACCGGGACCAGCGCGATGGCCGGGATCGGTCGTGCCACTTCCACCAGGGGGCCGAGCAGATCGGCGGCCCACCGGGACCGGGCGACCGCCGTGCCCGCCGCGATCCCGAGTACCGCGGCCAGCAGGAAGCCGGTCACGATCCGGCGCAGGCTGTGCCCCAGGTCCTGCCAGTACGGGCCGGTGCCGAGCCGGTCGGCGAGGGCCGCGGCCACCTCGCCGACCGTGGGGAACTGCTCGAACCGCAGCCACACGTTGACGTCCAGCGAGGTCAGCAGCTGCCACAGCAGCAGGGCCGCGGCGATCGAGCCCGCCCGCACCAGCCGCCGGCCGGCGCTCACGACGCCGCCCGCGGAGCCCGCGACGCC
>NZ_DATCVQ010000164.1:0-42699 GCF_036566765.1 Streptomyces sp. | reverse complement strand
GAACGCCTCACGGCCCAGGTCGTGGCGGGACTTGCCCTCCTTGGCGAGCTCGCGCTCGACGACGTTCTGGGTGGCGATGCCGGCGTGGTCCATGCCCGGCTGCCACAGCGTCTCGTAGCCCTGCATCCGCTTGCGGCGGGTGAGGGCGTCGATCAGCGTGTGCTCGAAGGCGTGGCCCAGGTGCAGGGAGCCGGTGACGTTGGGCGGCGGGATGACGATGGTGTACGCGGGCTTCTCGCTCTTCGCGTCCGCCTCGAAGTAACCGCGCTCTACCCAGCGCTCGTACAGCTTCCCCTCTACTTCGGCCGGCGCGTACTGGGTCGGCAGTTCGGGGTTGGCGGCTGTCTGCTGCTGAGAGTTCTCGGTCACGGGGTCAGTTTAGAGGGGTCCCGGGCCGGTCCTGAAACGAGATAGTTCCGTAACGGTGTGCCCCCCACCGCCCGACCGGGGCACGGGTTCCGCCAGGATGTTCGGTACGCATAAACATCCTGTGAGGGGAACCTCTTAATGAGCTACAACCAGCCCGGACCGTACGGCGGTCAGCCGCAGCAGCCCGGGCCGTACGGGCAGCCGGGTCCCTACGGCCAGCAGCCGCAGGCGCCCCAGCCCGGCTACGGGTATCCGCAGCAGGCGCCGCAGCCGGGCTACGGGTATCCGCAGGGCGGGGTCCCGCCGCAGCAGCCTTATGGACAGCCGGGGCCTTACGGCCAGCCGCAGCAGCCCGGACCGTACGGGCAGCAGCCGCAGTACGGGCAGGGCGGCCCGGGCTTCCCGCCGCCGGCCCCGAAGAAGAAGACCGGCGCGGTCATCGCCGTGATCGCGGTGGTGGCCGCGCTCGGCGTCGGGGCGTACTTCGTGTTCGGCGGCGGAGGCGGAGGCGGCCTCGGCGGCGGTGGCGTGAGCGACGACACCAAGGGCTACAAGATCACGCCCCCGGCGACCGTCGGCGAGTACAAGAAGGTCGAGAACGACACGAACGGCGAGAAGCCGCTCAGCCCGGCGCAGAAGGCGAAGGCCGAGGCGTTCGGCATCGCGAACCCCTCCCAGGTCATCGCCCAGTACAAGACGAGCACCGAGAAGCTCAAGGGCAAGCAGCTGACGCTCAGCGGCCTGTACGGCGAGATCGCGGACCCCGAGAAGGCGCTGGACACCTACTTCGCCAACATCGGCAAGAACCAGGACATGGAGGCGGGCCTCAAGATCGAGCCGGTCGGCACGGCCGAGACGGTGGAGCCGGCCGGCTTCGAAGGCGCGCTCATGAAGTGCCAGATGGTGAAGATGAGCAGCTCGAGTCCGACCGGTAATCCCGCCGGTGGTCCGAGCTCGCTGGAGGTCCCCACCTGCGCCTGGGCGGACTACTCCACGCTCGGCTCGATCAACGTCATCGACATGACCTCCCTGGTGACCGGTCAGTCGACCGTGCAGCAGGCCGAGGTGGCCGACCTGACCGCGAAGCTGTACGCCACGGCCCGCACGAAGGCCTGAGCCTCCGGCTCAACACACAGGGGCGCCCGGCCGGTTGGAATCCGGCCGGGCGCCCCTGTGTATGTCTGCTGCGGCTACGCGCTCTTCTCGTGCCGGCCGTCGTTCTTGACGATGCGGGGCACCAGCGTCGGGTTGACGTTGTTGCGGACGACGTCGGCCGTGATGACGACGCGGGCCACGTCCTTGCGGGACGGGACCTCGTACATCACCGACATCAGGACCTCTTCCATGATGGCCCGCAGACCCCGCGCGCCGGTGCCGCGCAGGATCGCCTGGTCGGCGATGGCCTCCAGGGCCGGGCGGTCGAAGTCCAGCTCCACGCCGTCGAGTTCGAAGAGCCGCTGGTACTGCTTCACCAGCGCGTTGCGCGGCTCGACGAGGATCTTCAGGAGTGCCTCGCGGTCCAGGTTGTGCACCGAGGTGATGACCGGGAGCCGGCCGATGAACTCGGGGATCATCCCGAACTTCACCAGGTCCTCGGGCATGACCTCCTGGAACTGGTCGCTCGCCTCGATCTCGCGCTTGGAGCGGATGGTCGCCCCGAAGCCGATGCCCTTGGCGCCCGCCCGCGACTCGATGATCTTCTCCAGGCCGGCGAAGGCGCCGCCCACGATGAAGAGCACGTTCGTCGTGTCGATCTGGATGAACTCCTGGTGCGGGTGCTTCCGGCCGCCCTGCGGCGGCACGGAGGCGGTGGTGCCCTCCAGGATCTTCAGCAGGGCCTGCTGGACGCCCTCGCCGCTCACATCACGGGTGATCGACGGGTTTTCGCTCTTCCGGGCGACCTTGTCGATCTCGTCGATGTAGATGATCCCGGTCTCGGCCTTCTTGACGTCGTAGTCGGCCGCCTGGATCAGCTTGAGCAGGATGTTCTCGACGTCCTCGCCGACATAGCCCGCCTCCGTCAGCGCCGTCGCGTCGGCGATGGCGAACGGGACGTTGAGCATGCGGGCGAGCGTCTGGGCCAGCAGCGTCTTGCCGGAGCCCGTGGGGCCCAGCAGCAGGATGTTGGACTTCGCCAGCTCGATGGCGTCGTCCCGGCCCTGCGCGCCGCCGTTCTCGCCGGCCTGGACGCGCTTGTAATGGTTGTACACAGCGACGGAGAGGGCCTTCTTCGCGGGCTCCTGCCCGACGACGTACCCCTCCAGGAACTCGTAGATCTCGCGGGGCTTGGGGAGTTCCTCCCACCGCACCTCGCTCGTCTCGGCGAGCTCCTCTTCGATGATCTCGTTGCAGAGGTCGATGCACTCGTCGCAGATGTACACACCGGGGCCTGCGATGAGCTTCTTCACCTGCTTCTGGCTCTTTCCGCAGAACGAGCACTTGAGCAGGTCGCCGCCATCACCGATGCGTGCCACGAGGTGCTTCCCCTTCGCCTGGGAGCGGCTTGGTTCAGCCGACTCCTGGTGCCTCATATCCGACGGTACCTTGCCGGGCCCCCCGTTCGGGCCCCCCTTGGCACGGTTCACATCGAAGCGGTACTCCGGGCGAACCGTGCCAGGGGAAGGTCGAGCGTCAGGCTGCCGCGGCGGCCGTGCTCTTGCGGGTCGAGACGATCTGGTCGATCAGGCCGTACGCCAGGGCGTCCTCGGCCGTCAGGATCTTGTCACGCTCGATGTCGTCGCGGATCTTCTCGATCGGCGTCGAGGAGTGCTTGGCCAGCATCTCCTCCAGCTGGCTGCGCATCCGCAGGATCTCGCGGGCCGCGATCTCCAGGTCGGAGAGCTGCTCGCGGCCGGTGCCGCCGGAGGGCTGGTGGATCAGCACACGGGCGTTCGGCAGGGCCATCCGCTTGCCGGGGGTGCCGGCGGCGAGCAGCACGGCCGCGGCGGAGGCCGCCTGGCCCATGCAGACCGTCTGGATGTCGGGCTTCACGAACTGCATCGTGTCGTAGATCGCGGTGAGCGCCGTGAAGGAGCCACCGGGGCTGTTGATGTAGATCGAGATGTCGCGGTCCGGGTCCATCGACTCCAGGCACAGCAGCTGCGCCATGACGTCGTTGGCGGACGCGTCGTCGATCTGCACGCCGAGGAAGATCACGCGCTCCTCGAAGAGCTTCGCGTACGGGTCGTACTCGCGGATGCCCTGCGAGGTGCGCTCGACGAAGCGCGGCACGACGTAGCGGTTGTCCATCGGCGCGCCGGTGTAGAGGCCGCTCGCGGAGAGGTTGTTCTGCATCTGGGTGTTCACCGTCCTGGTGGCGTTCGGCGGGGGCTGGGGCTCTTCAGCGGTGCCGGGCTCAGGCGCCCGTGCCGCCGCCGCCGGGAACGCCCGCGGCGTGCGTGATGATGTCGTCGATGAGGCCGTACTCCTTGGCCTCGTCCGCGGTGAACCAGCGGTCGCGGTCACCGTCGCGGATGATCGTCTCGACGGTCTGACCGGAGTGGAGCGCGGTGATCTCGGCCATGCGCTTCTTCGTGCGGAGCAGGTACTCGGCCTGGATCTTGATGTCCGAGGCCGTGCCGCCGATGCCGGCGGAGCCCTGGTGCATCAGGACGTCGGTGTTCGGCAGCGCGAAGCGCTTGCCGGCGGTGCCGCCGGTGAGCAGGAACTGGCCCATCGAGGCCGCCATACCCATGCCGATCGTCACGATGTCGTTGGGGATGTACTGCATGGTGTCGTAGATGGCCATGCCGGCCGTCACGGAGCCACCGGGGCTGTTGATGTACAGGTAGATGTCCTTCTCCGGGTCGGCGGCCAGGAGGAGCATCTGGGCGGTGATCTTGTTGGCGATCTCGTCGTCGACCTGCTGGCCGAGGAAGATGATGCGCTCGCCGAGCAGCCGGTTGTAGACATGGTCGCCGAGGCCACCACCGATGGACGGCTCACCCGCGGCGTAAGGCTTCAGATTCGTCACGTATCCACCTGCTCGTCTCCGACGGCGCGTGTGCCGTCTCAGCGTCTCGTTCGGAGGGCACTGCCCTCGCTATTCATGGACCCTAACGCCCTGGTAGGACAACGCCATCCCGGTTCCCGAACTGTTCGCTCGGAGCGCAAGGTGCCAGGGGCCGTTTGCACTCCGTGTGCGGGACGGGGAAGGGCCCGGACGCGCGTGCGTCCGGGCCCTTCCTGCCACCGGCTCCAGGGGAGCCGGGCGGGGCTTACTTGGCCTCGGCCTCGGCGTCGCCGTCGACGACGGTCTCGACGACCTCGGCGGCCTCCTCGACCTCGTCCTCGTCGTCGGAGAGGTCGACGACCTCACCGTTGGCGTCGACGACCTTGGCGGCCTCGACGACGACCGCGAGGGCCTTGCCGCGGGCGACCTCGCCGACGAGCATCGGCACCTGGCCGCCCTCGACGACGGCCTGGGCGAACTGGTCGGGGCTCATGCCGGAGGAGGAGGCGCGGCGCAGCAGGTGCTCGGTGAGCTCCTCCTGGCTGACGTTCAGCTTCTCCTTGTTGACGAGCTCATCGAGGATGAACTGCGTCTTGATGCCCTTCTCCGCCTGCTCCTTGGTCTCGGCCAGGAACTCCTCCTCGGTCTTGCCCTGGATCTCCAGGAACTTCTCGAGGGTGAGGCCCATCTGGCCGAGCTGGTGGTGCTCCAGGTTGTGCTTGCGGGTGTTGATCTCGTCCTCGAGAAGCTTCTCGGGCATCGGGACCTCGACCAGCTTGATGAGCTCGTCGAGGACGCGCTCCTGGGCCTGGGTGGCCTGGTCGAACTGCTTCTGGTTCTCGAGGCGCTTGCGGGCGTCGGCCTTCAGCTCGTCGAGGGTGTCGAACTCGGAGGCGAGCTGGGCGAAGTCGTCGTCCAGCGCGGGGAGCTCGCGGGCGGAGACGGCGGTGACCTTGACGGTGACCTCCGCGTCCTTGCCCTCGGCGGAGCCGCCCTTCAGCTGCGAGGTGAAGGTGGCCTCGCCGTCGGCCTCCAGGCCGGTGACGGCCTCGTCGATGCCGTCGAGGAGCTCGCCGGAGCCGATGGTGTACGAGACGCCGCTGGCGACGCCGTCGGGCAGCACCTCGCCGTCGACCTTGGCCTCGAGGTCGAGGGTGACGACGTCGCCCTCGGCGGCGGCGCGCTCGACCGCGGAGGTGGAGGCGAAGCGCTCGCGGAGCTGCTCGACCGACTTCTCGACGTCCTCGTCGGTGACCTCGACGGCGTCGACGGTGACCTCGATGCCGGAGTAGTCCGGGATCTCGATGGTCGGGCGGATGTCGACCTCGGCGGTGAAGGCCAGCAGCTCGCCGTCCTTCAGCTCGGTGATGTCGACCTCGGGCTGGCCCAGCGGGTTGACCTCGGCCTCGTTCACGGCCTCGGTGTAGAACTTCGGGAGCGCGTCGTTGACGGCCTCCTCCAGCACAGCGCCGCGACCGAACCGCTGGTCGATCACACGAGCCGGGATCTTGCCCTTGCGGAAGCCCTTGACCGTGACCTGCTGGTTGATCTTCTTGTACGCCGCGTCGAGGCTGTCCTTGAGCTCCTCGAAGGGCACCTCGACAGTGAGCCGAACCCGGGTCGGGTTCAGGGTCTCCACGGCGCTCTTCACGGTTCGGTCTCCTTGATGGCTGATTCTGGGATGCGGCCGGTTCCGCTTGGTGGCGGTTCCGGCCGATCGGCCCGGTCAGAAAGACACACGGGCACGTAGCCTGCATAGTAACCGCAAGCCGGACGCGCCCCACAACGCGATCTTGGTTGCGCAGGGCGACCACGGGAGTCCCTGGTGGTCGGGGTGGCGGGATTTGAACCCACGGCCTTCCGCTCCCAAAGCGGACGCGCTACCAAGCTGCGCCACACCCCGTCGGTGCGACACGTAGGGTACATGCCCGGAGACCGTCCGACGCCCCCGATGAAAGGGGCGTGCGACGACGCCCCGGAACCCGCTAGGATGGCGCCCGTGCCGCGGCCCTCGTGACCTGCGGCGCGACGCATGCGGGCGTAGCTCAATGGTAGAGCCCTAGTCTTCCAAACTAGCTACGCGGGTTCGATTCCCGTCGCCCGCTCCACATGGCTCAGGGCCAGGTCGGAGGATCATCCTCCGACCTGGCCCTGATGCGTTGCGGTGGCCGGTCCGGCGTGGGGCGCGAGAATGGGCGGTAGCGACTCTTCGTAGTGCCCGAGGGATCGGAGACCGGTATGTCGGACCTCAAGTTCGAGCAGAAGCGCGCGCTGTCCCGGCTCGAGGCGGCCGATCAGCTGGAGGCGCTCGCGAAGGCGCTGCGCGAGGGCGGGGAGGCCGAGTTCGAGCTCGCCCCCGTGACCCTGAGCATGCGGATCCCCGACGACCTCCGTAGCGAGATCGAGGTGGAGGTCGGGGACGGGGAGATCGAACTGGAGCTCGAGTTCAAGTGGTCGATCGCGCCTGCCCCTACGGCGCCGCCCAAGGCGAGCGCCGGCAGGGGCAGGGCCACGAAGCGCTCCGCCGCGAAGCGTTCCGCCGCGAAGAAGCAGTCCGGCTAGAACTTGATCGAGTTGATCGTCTGCGCTATCGAGTCGAGGAAGCGCTGGATGTCGTCCGCCATGCCGGTGGAGGCGAGAAAGAAGCCGAAGAGGGCGGCCACGACGGCGGGGCCTGCTTTGAGCGAGCCGCCTCGGACTAGTACGACGAGGACGATGCCCAAAAGAAGCACCACAGACAGTGAAAGGACCACAACTGATCACACCCCTGGTCGGTCCGCCTAGCCGGCCGGGGGACACACGACTCAGGCGCCCCCGCTCCCCCCATCGTGCCACCAACCACGGCCTGTTGGTCCCCCGGTGACGAATCGTGGACGTACGGATCGGGCCACTTCGGCGATATCCGGGCGTCGGAGCGCGGGAATTAGGCTTGATCGTTCCGTTCGGCCGCCGGGAGGCCCAGGAGGGCGCGCATGCGGGCGTACTTCTCGGTCAGTCGGCGGCGGGTGGGGGCGTCGAGGACGGCGAGCCGGGCCGGGTCGGCGTTGTGGGCGAGGTCGGACTCCTTGACCAGGAGCGCGCCGGGGACCGCCAGGACGCGTCCGGCGTACGACTCCGGGGGCTCGCCGGGGCGTTTCGTGAGTGCGAGGACCATGTCCTTGACGGGCTGCGGGAGTTGGGCGTCGCGCAGCCAGTCTGCGGAGAGCGCGTCGTCCTCCACCGCGTCGTGCAGCCAGGCCGCGGCGATCTGCTCGTCGCTGCCGCCCCGCGCCCGTACGCCGTCGGCGACGGCCTGGAGGTGCTCGGCGTACGGGCGTCCCGCCTTGTCCGTCTGGCCCTCGTGGGCCGCGCGGGCGAGGGCCTCGATCTCGGGGAGCGTGAGGTGCGCCATGCGGGGGACTGTACGGCAGGGCTCGCGCGCTCAGCCCGTGCGGCTGATGAGCAGCAGCGCGCGGTCGTCGTTGACGTCCTTGGCGCAGGCCTCGATGAGGTGCCAGGCGGCGCCCTCGAAGCCGGAGGCGACGTAGCGGTCGGCCTCGCCGGTCAGTCGGTCGATGCCCTCGGCGATGTCGCGGCCGGAGGCCTCCACCAGGCCGTCGGTGAAGAGCATCAGCACGTCGCCGGGGCGCAGCGAGCCCTTGACCGGGTGGAACTCGGCGCCGTCGTAGACGCCGAGCAGCGGGCCCTCGCCGGTCTTCTCCTCCCAGCGCCCGCTGCCCGCGTGCAGCTGGAGCGCCGGCAGGTGGCCGGCCGACAGGAGCTCGTAGTCGCCGGACTCCAGGTCGAGGACGAGGTGGATGGAGGTCGCGAACCCCTCGTCCCAGTCCTGCCGCAGCAGGTAGCCGTTGGCGGCGGGCAGGAAGCCGTGCGGGGGCAGCGAGCCGAGCAGGCCGCCGAACGCGCCGGAGAGCAGCAGCGCGCGGGAGCCCGCGTCCATGCCCTTGCCGGAGACGTCCGTGAGCAGGACCTCCAGGGTGCGGCCGCCGTTCGTCCGGGCGGCGACGACGAAGTCGCCGGAGAAGGACTGGCCGCCGGCCGGGCGGAGCGCCATCTCGCGGTGCCAGCCCTTGGGCAGCCGGGGCAGGGAGCTCTGCACCCGGATGCGTTCGCGCAGGTCGAAGAGCATGGTGCCGCCGCGCCGCCAGGGGACCCCGACCCGCGCCCGGAACTGGGCGATGAGCAGGCCGAACAGTCCGCACGCGGCGACCACCAGGACCGTTCCCGGCGTGACCGCGGCGGGGGCATGCGGGTACGGGCCGAGCACCAGCGACTCGACGATCAGCGCGCCGGCGGCCGCCGCGTACAGACCGAGCAGGCTGGCGGGCCGCAGCAGCAGTCCGCCGGCCACGATCGGCAGGACGAGGGCGGCGGGCGCGCACCAGACGGGGTTGGCGAGCGTGCCGAGGGTGATCGCCGGAATGACCAGCAGCAGCCCCGCGAACGCCACCCAGTCGGAGCCCTCGCCCCGGAAGTAGTCGACGCCGGACTTGCGCAGGCCGATGCGGGCCCGGTGTGCGCTCCTGCGCAGCCGGGCCGCGTGCGAATCCACTCCCGCGCGACTTCCCATTGGCCTGGACCCTATCCACCCGATCGGACCTCGTGCAGGGGGACCCCTCAGACATCACACGTGAAATCGGGTCGCCGGGTGAGGGCGGCCGCTGATATCGATGGCATATGACCACGGAATTGCGGGTGCTCGACCCGAGCGAATGGGACGACTGGTACGGGAACCTGGAGCTCGCGTTCGGCGGCGTCCCGGAGGCCGCCGAGGAGCGCGCGCTCTGGCGGGAGTTGACCGAGTTCGACCGGTTCATGGGCGTCTGGGACGGCGAGCGCGCCGTCGGCACGGCGGGAGCCTTCTCCTTCAAGTTGAGCGTCCCGGGCGGGGCGCTCGTCCCGACGGCGGGCGTCACGATGGTGAGCGTGGCCGCGACGCACCGGCGACGCGGGATCCTCACCTCGATGATGCGACGTCAGCTCGACGACGTACGGGCGTGGGGCGAGCCACTGGCCGTGCTGACCGCCTCGGAGCCGGTGATCTACGGACGCTTCGGCTACGGCGTCGGCACGTACGCGACGCGCGCGACGATCGACAAGACCCGGGTGCGGCTGATCGTGCCGGCGGGCGCGGACGACGTGGTGCTGCGGCAGGCCGACCCGGCGAAGGCGGCCGCGGCGTGCGAGGCGGTGTACGCGCGGCTGGTACCGGCCCGGCCCGGGATGCTCGCGCGGCAGCCCGGCTGGGAGGCCCTGGGGCTGCTGGACCCGGCGGGCGAGCGGGGCGGGGCGTCGCCGCTGCAGTGCGTGCTCGCGGAGCGGGACGGGGAGGTCGTCGGGTACGCGCGGTACGCGATCAAGCCGGAGTGGAGCACCGCGGGTGCGCAGGGCTCGGTGGCCGTGAAGGACGTGGGGGCGCTGGACCCGGCGGCGGCAGGGGCGCTGTGGCGGTTCCTCTGCTCGATCGACCTGACGTCGTCGGTACGGATCCACAGCCGGCCGGTGGACGACGCCTGGCAGCACTTGGTCAGCGACATCCGGCGCTGCGAGCCGACGCTGCGGGACGTGCTGCATGTGCGGCTGGTGGATGTGGGGGCGGCGCTGGCGGCGCGGGCGTATCAGGCGCCGGTGGATGTGGTGCTCGAGGTCGCGGACGCGTTCTGTCCTTGGAATGCGGGGCGGTGGCGGCTCACCGGGGACGCGACGGGTGCGACGTGTGTGCGGACGGAGGAGGCGGCGGATCTCGCGCTGTCCGTGCGGGAGTTGGGGGCCGTGTATCTGGGGGGCGTGAGCCTTGCGTCGCTGGCCGCGGCCGGGCGCGTGCGCGAGCTGCGGGCGGGCGCGTCGACGGAGGCGTCCGTCGCCTTCGGGTGGCCCGTGGCGCCGTGGCTGCCGCACGGGTTCTAGCTGCCCACAACGGTGAAGCGGGCGGGCGCCGGCCCGCCCTGCTCACCTGGTCTGGCAGCCGGGGCACCAGAAGAGGTTGCGGTTGGACAGGTCTGCTGTGCGGATCTCCGTGTCGCAGATGTGGCACGGCATCGTCGCTCGGCGGTAGACGTAGACCTCGCCGCCGTGGTCGTCGACCCTTGGGGGGCGGCCCATCGCCTCGGGGGTGTGTTCGGGGCGGACCGTGTCGATGCGGTTCAGGCGGACGCCCTCGCGCATCAGGGCCACCAGGTCCGCCCAGATCGCGTCCCATTCGCGTCGGGTGAGGTCCTTGCCCGCGCGGTACGGGTCGATGCCGTGCCGGAACAGGACCTCGGCGCGGTAGACGTTGCCGACGCCCGCGACGACCTTCTGGTCCATGAGCAGCGCGGCCACGGTCGTACGGCTGCGGGAGACGCGTCGCCACGCGCGGTCCGGGTCCTCGCCGGCGCGCAGCGGGTCGGGGCCGAGCCGGTCGTGTATCGCCTGCTTCTCGGCGTCCGTGATCAGCGCGCAGGTCGTGGGGCCGCGCAGGTCCACGTACGCCTCGGGGTGCGCGAGCCGCAGCCGGACCGTGTCGGCAGGCGGCGCGGCGGGGGCGGCGCCGAAGTTCACCTTGCCGAACAGGCCGAGGTGGATGTGGACCCAGCCGCGCCCGGCGAAGCCGAGGAAGAGGTGCTTGCCGTGGGCGTCGACGTCCTCCAGGACGCCGCCGTCGAGCAGCGCCGCCGAGTCGGCGAACCGGCCCTGCGGGCTGGTCACCCGCACGGACCGGCCGCCGAACCGTTCCCGGTGGTCGGCGGCCAGTCGGTGGATGGTGTGCCCTTCGGGCATCAGGCGGTCGGCTCCTGCGGGTGGTGGGCCGGGATGGGCGGGAGCTCGCCGGTGGCCTCGTACGCCGCCAGCATCTCGATGCGGCGGGTGTGGCGCTCGTCACCCGAGTACGGGGTCTTGAGGAAGACCTCGACGAAGGTGGTCGCCTCGTCCTGGGTGTGCATGCGGCCGCCGATGGCGACGACGTTGGCGTTGTTGTGCTCGCGGCCGAGGGCGGCGGTCTGGTTGCTCCAGGCGAGGGCCGCGCGCACCCCCTTCACCTTGTTCGCGGCGATCTGCTCGCCGTTGCCGGAGCCGCCGATGACGACGCCGAGGCTGTCCGGGTCCGCGGCCGTCTTCTCGGCGGCGCGCAGGCAGAACGGCGGGTAGTCGTCCAGGGCGTCGTAGATGTGGGGTCCGCAGTCGACGGGCTCGTGGCCGTGGGCCGTGAGCCACTCGACGAGGTGGTTCTTGAGTTCGAAGCCGGCATGGTCGGAGCCGAGGTACACGCGCATGGCTCCGAGTGTGGCACGGCGGGAGCGGGGTAGCGGTCAGCGGGGTCGGGCCCGGTCGGGCGGGTCCGCGGGGTGTCCGGATCAGGACCCCCCTCCGATAACGATCCGGAGTCAGCCCTTCCGAATTGCCCCGGACTCGGTGTTCCATTCTCGGGCTCGCGACCCGAGCCCCTCCCCTCACCCAAGGAAGCGTCGATGAACACGCAACCGACCCTTACGAAGGAAGGCGGAAGCACCGGATCCACCGGTGATTCCCAGCATTCCGACGGTCTCAAGGCCGGCCTCAAGAACCGCCACCTCTCGATGATCGCCATTGGCGGCGTCATCGGCGCCGGCCTGTTCGTCGGCTCCGGCTCCGGCATCGCCGCAGCCGGCCCCGCAATCCTTCTCTCGTACGCACTCGTCGGCGCGATGGTCGTCTTCGTGATGCGGATGCTCGGCGAGATGGCTGCCGCACGGCCGTCCTCGGGCTCCTTCTCCGCCTACGCCGACCAGGCGCTCGGCCGCTGGGCGGGCTTCACCATCGGCTGGCTGTACTGGTTCTTCTGGGTCGTGGTGCTGGCCGTCGAGGCGACCGCGGGCGCGGTCATCCTGGAGAGCTGGGTCCCGGCCGTGCCGCAGTGGGCCTGGGCGCTGATCGTGATGGTCGTGCTGACCGCCACCAACCTCGGCTCGGTCGCCTCGTACGGCGAGTTCGAGTTCTGGTTCGCCGGCATCAAGGTCGTCGCGATCGCCGCCTTCGTGGTGGTCGGTCTGCTCGCCGTCTTCGGCGTGCTGCCGGGCTCGGACAACCCGGGCGCGGGCTTCGCGCATCTCAGCGACGCCGGGGGATTCCTCCCGATGGGCGCGGGCGCGATCCTCACCGGCGTGCTGATGGTCGTGTTCTCCTTCATGGGCAGCGAGATCGTCACCCTGGCCGCGGGCGAGTCCGAGGACCCGCAGCGCGCCGTGACCAAGGCGACCAACAGCGTGATCTGGCGGATCGGCGTCTTCTACCTGGGCTCGATCTTCGTCGTCCTGACGCTGCTGCCGTGGAACGACAAGTCGATCGTCGAGAAGGGCTCGTACGTCGCCGCCCTCGACTCGATCGGCATCCCGCACGCCGGCCAGGTCATGAACGTCATCGTGCTCACCGCCGTGCTGTCCTGCCTCAACTCGGGCCTGTACACGGCCTCCCGCATGGCCTTCTCGCTCGGCCAGCGCGGTGACGCGCCGAAGGCCTTCGCCCGCGCCAACAAGCGCGGCGTCCCGGTCGCGGCGATCCTCGCCTCTGTGGTCTTCGGCTTCGTGGCGGTCTTCTTCAACTACTGGCGGCCGGACGACGTCTTCGCCTTCCTGCTGAACTCCTCGGGTGCGGTGGCGCTCTTCGTCTGGCTGGTCATCTGCCTGACCCAGCTGCGGATGCGCAAGATCATCCTGCGCGAGTCGCCGGAGAAGCTCGTCGTGAAGATGTGGCTCTTCCCGTACCTGACGTGGGCGACCGCCGCCATGATCGTCTTCGTCCTCGGCTTCATGGTCTACGACGGCGGCAGCAACCGTGAGCAGGTCGTGCTCTCGCTGCTCGTGGCCGGGCTCGTGCTCGCGATCGGGCTCGTCAAGGACAAGTTCGCCAAGCGCTCGGAGATCGAGCAGGTCTGAATCCCTACCTGACGGAAGCTGTCAGGTATCCACGGAAGGCTCTCCGTACACCGATCGCCTCGGGAACGGAGAGCCTTTCCGTGTCCAGGGCCTGTTCGGCCCCGGGACGCGAAAGAGGCTCGCCGCGGTCGAGACGGAACTCGACCCGGCGAACCTCTTCGGAAGGCGGTGAGCGGTCAGCCCTTGCGGCCGACCAGCTTCCAGGCGGTGGGCAGCAGGCCCATGGCGAGCGCGGCCTTGAGGGCGTCGCCGATCAGGAACGGGGTGAGGCCGGCCGCGACCGCCTGGCCGAAGGTCATGCCGGTGGCGAGGGCCAGGTACGGCACGCCGACCGCGTAGACGATCGCGGAGCCGAGCGCCATCGCGCCCGCCGTGCGCAGCACCGAGCGGTCGGCGCCGCGGCGGGCGAGGGCGCCGACGACGGTGGCGGCGAGCATCATGCCGAGGATGTAGCCGAAGGACGGCATCGCGTAGCCCGAGGACGCCTGGGCGAACCACGGCACGCCCGCCATGCCGGCGACCGCGTAGAGCGCGAGCGCCAGGAAGCCGCGGCGGGCGCCGAAGGCGGTGCCGACCAGCAGGGCGGCGAAGGTCTGGCCGGAGACCGGGACCGGGGAGCCGGGGACCGGGACGGAGATCTGGGCGGCGAGGCCGGTGAGCGCGGCGCCGCCGACGACCAGCGCGATCTCGCGGGTGAGACCTGCTGCCGGCAGCAGGTCGGCGAGGACCTTTCCGGGGCGGAGGGAACGGACGGGGGCGACGGCGGTGCTCATCGGTACTCCGCGGGGCGAGGGGTCGGGTGGGCCAGCTCGACCGTAGTCGAGGGGTGAGCGCCCGATCACGGTCAGCCGCCGACAAAGCGACGGGTGAGGGCTTGGTGGAGATCACACAAAGGCGGCCGATCATGCCTCCCGCCACGTGACGCTCGTCACGGGGAACTCCCGCCATGAGGTCCTTTTTGCGCCAAGGGTGGTGGAGCGGAGAGACTGTGGGGTCTCCATAAATCGCCATGAGCCCCCGAGAGCACGAGCCGCCGCATGCACGACGCCCCGCCGTCCCCCCTGACCGCCGAAACCGAGCCGCTCTCCCACGGGCTGAAGCAACGTCATCTGACGATGCTGGGGCTGGGCGGGGTCATCGGAGCGGGGCTGTTCGTCGGCTCCGGCGCGGGCATCGCGGTCGCCGGGCCGGGCATCGTGCTCTCGTACCTGATCGCGGGCGCGCTCGCGATGCTGGTCATGCGGATGCTCGGCGAGATGTCGGCGGCGATGCCGGCCTCGGGCGCGTTCTCCGTGCACGCCGAGCGGGCGCTGGGCCGCTGGGCCGGGTTCTCGGTCGGCTGGCTGTACTGGTTCCTGCTGGTGGTCGTCCTCGCGGTGGAGGCCACCGGCGCGGCGCGGATCGCGAACGGCTGGGCGCCCGGGGTGCCGCAGTGGGCCTGGGTGCTGATCTTCATGCTGGTGTTCACCGGGGCGAACCTCGCGGCGGTGAAGAACTTCGGCGAGTTCGAGTTCTGGTTCGCCGCGCTCAAGGTCGGCGCGATCGTCCTCTTCCTCGTCCTGGGCGTGCTGGCGATCGTCGGCTGGCTGCCCACGGCGTCGACTTCCTCCGGGGACCCGGTGGGCCTGACGAACCTGACCGGGCAGGGCGGCTTTCTGCCGCACGGCGGGGAGGGTGTGATCTCCGGCGTCCTGGCGGTGGTCTTCGCCTTCGGCGGCCTGGAGGTCGTCACGATCGCGGCGGCCGAGTCGGACGACCCGGCGCGCAACGTGGCCCGCGCGGTGCGCAGCGCGGTGTGGCGCATCCTCTTCTTCTATGTCGGCTCGATGCTGGTGATCGTGACGCTGCTGCCGTGGACCTCGATGAAGCCGGGCGAGTCCCCGTACGTCGCCGCCCTCGACGCGATCGGGGTCCCGGGGGCCGGCCAGATCATGAACGTCGTGGTCTTCGTGGCACTGCTCTCGGCGCTCAACGCGAACCTGTACGGCTCGTCCCGGATGATCTTCTCCCTCGCCGAGCGGGGGGAGGCGCCCAAGGGGCTGCTGCGGATCACGGGCGGATGGGGGTCCCCCCGCTCGAGCGAAGCCGAGAGTGGGGGAGTGCCGCGCCGGGCGGTGCTCGCCTCGGTGGCCTTCGGCTTCGTCTCCGTACTGCTCAATCTCAAGTGGCCGGACTCGGTCTTCCTCTATCTCCTCAACTCCGTCGGCGCGGTGCTCCTGTTCGTCTGGGGCCTGATCGCGGTCTCGCAGCTGCGACTGCGCCGCCGCATCGAGCGCGAGGCGCCCGAGACGCTGACGCTGCGGATGTGGGGCTTCCCGTGGCTGACCTGGACGGCGCTGGCCGCCATGGTCGCCGTCCTGCTCCTGATGCTGACCGACGACGCGGCGCGCCCGCAGGTGCTGTGGTCGGGCGCGGCAACGGGGGCGGTCCTGTTGGTCGCGGGCGTACGGGAGTTGAGGGATCGTCGCCGCTCCTGAACCCGGCGAGCGGGCCCGGGCAGGCTACCGGCGCGTACGAAACGACACCGGATCTTCACGTTGCGTGAAGCTCGTGCCCGTATAGCGGACATCCGTTCCCTATGAGCGGTGCACCCCCACAGACTGTGGCGCGTCCCCCCGTCTCATCCTCTGAACAGGGCAGGTTCATGTCCCGGACCACCGCGCCCGCGCCGCCCGTCGACCGCACGGACGACTCGGCGACCCTCTCCCACGGCCTCAAGCAGCGCCATCTGTCGATGATCGCCCTCGGCGGCGTCATCGGCGCCGGCCTCTTCGTCGGCTCCGGCGCCGGCATCGCCGCCGCCGGCCCGTCGATCGTGGTCGCCTACGCAATCTCCGGCCTGCTCGTCATGCTCGTGATGCGCATGCTCGGCGAGATGTCGGCCGCCTACCCGTCCTCCGGCTCGTTCTCCTCCCACGCGGAGCGGGCCTTCGGCTCCTGGGCCGGATTCACCGCCGGCTGGGCGTTCTGGGTGCTGCTCAGCGTCGCCGTAGGCCTGGAAGGCATCGGCGCCGCGAAGATCGTCACCGGCTGGCTGCCCGGCACCCCGGAGTGGGCGTGGGTCGCCCTCTTCATGCTGATCTTCGCCGGCACCAACCTGGCGGCCGTGAAGAACTTCGGCGAGTTCGAGTTCTGGTTCGCCGCGCTCAAGGTCGGCGCGATCGCGCTCTTCCTGGGCCTCGGCGTGCTCGCTGTCCTGGGCATCCTGCCCGGCACCGACTCCCCCGGCACGACCAACCTGTTCGGTCAGGGCGGGTTCCTGCCGAACGGCAGCGAGGGCCTGGTCATCGGCCTGCTCGCCTCGGTGTTCTCGTACGGCGGCATGGAGACCGTCACCATCGCCGCCGCCGAGTCCGAGGACCCCGTCAAGGGCGTCGCGAAGGCCGTGCGGACCGCGATGTGGCGCGTGGCGGTGTTCTACGTCGGCTCGATGGCCGTCGTCGTCACGCTCGTCCCGTGGAACGACAAGGCGGTCACCGAGAAGGGCCCGTACGTCGCCGCGCTCGACCACCTGGGCATTCCGGCCGCCGGCCAGATCATGAACATCGTGGTGCTGATCGCCCTGCTGTCCGCGATGAACGCGAACATCTACGGCTCCTCGCGCATCGCCTTCTCGCTGGTCAAGCGCGGCCTCGGCCCGAAGCTGCTCGGCACGGTCTCCAGCGGTGTGCCGCGTCCGGCCGTGCTCGCGTCCTGCTTCTTCGGCTTCGTCTGCGTGGGCCTCAACTACTGGTCCCCCGAGACCATCTTCCCGTGGCTGCTCAACATGATCGGCGGCGTGATCCTGGTCGTCTGGATCTTCATCGCGGCCTCGCAGCTGGTGCTGCGCCGCCGCCTCGAGCGCGAGGCGCCCGAGAAGCTGGTCGTGCGGATGTGGGCCTACCCGGTCCTCACCTGGGTCGCCCTGGCCGGCATGGCGGTCATCTTCTTCCTGATGGCCCGCGAGGAGGGCACCCGCGTGCAGCTCTACGCGACGGGCGCGATGACCGTGGCGCTCGCCGTCATCGGCCTCGTCCGCCAGAAGGCGGCGGCGAAGACGGAGGGTGTGCGCCAGGACGCCTGACGCTCCGCACCCGATCGACCCCCCGGAACCCCCGGACCGCTTCGAAGCGGTCCGGGGGTTCCGGCGTTCTCGGCGGTCTGCGCGGCCTCCGCGACCCCGTGATCTTCTTGCTGCTAATCTGCACTTGCATAAGATGTGCAATAAGCAGTGGGAGGGCTCGGCATGGCGATCTACACACTTCCGGAGCTTCCGTACGACTACGCGGCGCTGGAGCCGGTGATCAATCCGCAGATCATCGAGCTGCACCACGACAAGCACCACGCGGCGTACGTCAAGGGCGCGAACGACACCCTGGAACAGCTGGAGGAGGCCCGCGACAAGGAGCAGTGGGGAGCGATCAACGGCCTGGAGAAGAACCTGGCTTTCCACCTGTCCGGCCACGTCCTGCACAGCATCTACTGGAACAACATGGACAGTCCGAAGGACGGCGGCGGCGGCGAGCCGCTGGCCGCCGACGGGGTCGGCGAGCTCGCCGACGCGATCAGCGAGTCGTTCGGCTCGTTCGCCAAGTTCAAGACCCAGCTGACCAAGGCCTCCGCGACCACCCAGGGCTCCGGCTGGGGCGTCCTCGCGTACGAGCCCATCAGCGGCCGGCTGATCGTCGAGCAGGTCTACGACCACCAGGGCAACGTCGGCCAGGGCTCGGTCCCGATCCTGGTCTTCGACGCCTGGGAGCACGCCTTCTATCTGCAGTACAAGAACCAAAAAGTGGACTTCATCGAGGCCATGTGGCAGGTCGTCAACTGGCAGGACGTGCACCAGCGCTACCAGGCGGCCAAGGCCAGCGTCCCGCTCATCAGCATCTGAAGAACGTCCTGCTCGTGATCGTCTTCTCAACCTTCACCGGGCAGGCGGCAAAGAGGACGGCCCCCGCGATGACTGGGGGCACCCCCAAAGGCAGCTTTGGGGGAGAATCGCGGGGGCCGTCTGCATGCGGAGCCGGACTACTCGAAGCTCGGCGCCGACGTCCGCGTGCGCTTGATCTCGTAGAAGCCGGGCGTCGAGGCCACCAGGAGCGTGCCGTCCCACAGTCGCGCCGCCGACTCGCCGCGCGGGGTCGGGGTGACGACCGGGCCGAAGAACGCGACCTCGTCGCCGTCCGGGCCGGGCACCGCGATGACCGGGGTGCCGACGTCCTGGCCGACCTTGTCGATGCCCTCCTTGTGGGAGGCGCGCAGCAGGGTGTCGTACACGTCCTGGTCCGCGTACTCGGCGAGCTCGACCGGCAGGCCGACCTCCTCCAGGGCGCCGACTATGGTCTCCTTCGTCGGAGCCTCGCCGTTGTTGTGGAAGCGGGTGCCGAGCGCCGTGTAGAGCTTGCCGACGTACTCGTCGCCGTGCAGCTCCTTGGCCGCCGTCACCACGCGGACCGGGCCCCAGGCCTTGTTGGCGAGCAGGTCGCGGTACTGCTCCGGCACCTCGTCCAGCTTGTCCTCGTTGAGGACTGCCAGGCTCATCACCTTCCACCGCACGTCCACCGGGCGGACCTGCTCCACCTCGAGCATCCAGCGGGAGGTCATCCAGGCCCACGGGCACAGCGGGTCGAACCAGAAGTCGGCGATGGTCCTGCTCTCGGACATGTCACTCCTCTTGAATGAATGCGTAAGTGCCACCGGGGGCAACGTCACCTCCTGGCGGGCGCATTCCCGGAGTGTCGGGCGTCAGCCGCACATGGCAGGATCGCTGCTGACCAACGAGCCACGAAGGAGTGACCGTGCCCGGTGAGAATCTGTCCCGCGACGAGGCCCGTGAGCGGGCCGAGCTGCTGTCCGTCGACGGGTACGAGGTCGCCCTCGACCTGCGCTCGGCGGTCGGAGAGTCCGGGGAAGGGGTGCGCACCTTCCGCTCGGTGACGACGATCCGCTTCCGGCGGACCGGGACCGGCTCGGCCACCTTCGTCGACCTGGTCGCCCCCGCCGTCACCTCGGTCACCCTCAACGGGCGGTCGCTCGACCCGGCGACGGTCTTCGACGGGGCGCGGATCGCGCTGGACGGGCTCGCGGACGAGAACGTGCTGGTGGTGGACGCGCAGTGCGCGTACAGCCGGACCGGCGAGGGCCTGCACCGCTTCGTCGACCCGGAGGACGGCGAGGTCTACCTCTACACGCAGTACGAGCCGGCCGACGCCCGCCGGGTGTACGCGAACTTCGAGCAGCCCGACCTGAAGGCCCCGTACCGCTTCGAGGTGACCGCGCCCGAGGGCTGGACGGTCTGGTCGAACGGCGTGGGCGAGCAGGGCCCGGACGGGGTGTGGCGGTTCGCGGAGACCGCGCCGATCTCGACGTACATCACGTGTGTGGTGGCCGGTCCGTACCACTACGTCACGGACACGTACAAGCGCGGGGACCTCGAGATCCCGCTCGGCGCGATGTGCCGCAAGGGCCTCGCCAAGCACTTCGACGCGGACGACGTCTTCCTGATCACCAAGCAGGGCTTCGACTTCTTCCACGACAACTTCGACTACCCGTACCCCTTCGGGAAGTACGACCAGGCCTTCGTCCCCGAGTACAACCTCGGCGCGATGGAGAACCCGGGCATGGTGACCTTCCGCGAGGAGTACATCTACCGGGGCAAGGTCACGCAGGCGGCGTACGAGCGCCGGGCGAACGTCATCCTGCACGAGATGGCGCACATGTGGTTCGGCGACCTGGTCACCATGGTCTGGTGGGACGACCTGTGGCTGAAGGAGTCCTTCGCGGACTTCATGGGCTCGTTCTCGCTGGCCGAGGCGACCCGCTTCACCAACAGCTGGGTCACCTTCGCCAACAACCGCAAGTCGTGGGCGTACCGGGCCGACCAGCTGCCGTCCACCCACCCGATCACGGCCGACATCCGTGACCTGGAGGACGCCAAGCTCAACTTCGACGGCATCACGTACGCCAAGGGCGCGTCGGTGCTGAAGCAGCTGGTGGCGTACGCGGGCAGGGACGCGTTCCTGGAGGGCGCGCGGCGCTACTTCAAGCGGCACGCGTACGGGAACACCCGCCTCGCGGACCTGCTGACCGTCCTGGAGGAGACCTCCGGCCGGGACATGAAGGCCTGGGCGAAGTCCTGGCTGCAGACCTCCGGGGTCAACGCGCTGACGCCGGTCGTCACGTACGACGCGGAGGACCGGATCACCGAGCTGGCCGTCGTCCAGGACGGCGATGAGCTGCGGCCGCACCGGGCGGCGGTGGGTCTCTACCGGCTGAATCCGGCGGGCGAGCTGGTGCGGTACGCGCGGGCAGAGGCGGACATCACGGGCGCGCGGACGGTCGTCACCGAGCTGGCCGGCGCGGAGAAGCCGGACCTGGTCCTGGTCAACGACGACGACCTCACGTACTGCAAGATCCGCTTCGACGAGGGCTCGCTGGCCACCCTGCGGGCGCACCTCGGCGACATCACCGACCCCCTGGCGCGGGCGCTGTGCTGGTCGGCGCTGTGGAACCTGACGCGGGACGCGCTCATGCCGGCCCGGGACTTCGTCGCGATCGCGCTGGACTTCGCCGGCCGCGAGACCGACATCGGCGTGCTCCAGATGGTGCACGCCTGGGCGCAGTCGGCGCTCACCCACTACGCGGCCCCCGCCTGGCGCGAGGAGGGCGGCCGGCTGCTCGCCGAGGGCGGGCTGCGCGAACTGCGGCTCGCCGCACCGGGCAGCGAGCAGCAGCTGACCTGGGCGCGGTTCTTCGCCGCGACCGCCGAGTCGGACGCCGACTTCCAGCTCGTGGAGGGGCTGCTCGACGGCACCGCGAAGATCGACGGTCTCGACGTCGACCAGGAGTTGCGCTGGGCGCTGCTCGGCCCGCTGGCCGCGCACGGCCGGGCGGACGAGGAGCGGATCGCCGCCGAGCTGTCCCGCGACGACACGGCGACGGGCAAGCGGCACTCGGTGCGCTGCCTGGCGGCGCGGCCGTCCGAGGCGGTCAAGGCGCAGGCGTGGGCGACGGTCGTGGAGTCCGACGCGCTGTCGAACGCGCTGGTGGAGGCCACGATCGCGGGCTTCGTGCAGTCCTCGCAGCGGCAGCTGATCGCGCCGTACGCGGCGAAGTACTTCGAGGTGATCGAGCGGGTCTGGGCGGACCGGTCGATCCAGATCGGCATGGACGTGGTCCGCGGCCTGTACCCGGGGCTGCAGGACTCCCCGGAGACGCTCGCGGCGACGGACGACTGGCTCGCCGCGCACGCCTCGGCGGCCCCGGCGCTGCGCCGGCTCGTCCTGGAGGCGCGCGACGACCTGGCCCGCGCGCTGCGGGCGCAGGCCTGCGACGGAGCGGCCTAGGCCGTGTGGAGGGCGCGGCGTCACTCGAACGGCGTCGCGCCCTTCGGTCGTCGAACGCGCGTACTTTAGGGCAGGCTTGTCCCTGAATGTCGACGAGTGTGTAACAGCGGTTAATTGGGGTTCGGACGGCGGAAGACCCCCGGCATGAACCACAACACCCCCATCTCCCCCCGCCCGCTTCCCCGTTCCGGCGACGACCGGCTCCGGGAGGCTCTCCATCACGCGCGCCGCCGCGGGTCCGTTCCGGAGCAGGGCCCCGAGGCGATGATCACCGGTCTCGCCGCGCTCGCCCTGCACCGCTTCGCCTCCGCTCCCCCGCCCGCCATGGTCGACCGGATCGACGTCCTGGTCCCGCGCATCCGCCGGCTGCGGTCCACCGGGCAGGTCCGGGTGGTGCGCGAGGCGGAGCCGCCCGAGCCGGTGCAGATCGACGGGATGCCGGTCGCGCCGGTCTCCCGGGCGCTCGCCGACGCGGTCGACACTCTCACCGACGCCGGGGTCGTACGCCGGTTGCTCACCGAGGCGGTGCGCGGCGGGCACTGCGAACCGGGTGCGGTGGTACGGGAGTTGAACCGGGCGCGGCTGCTGTCCCGGCCGCACGTCGTGGACGCGGTGGACTCGCTGCTCGCCGAGGGCCGGGCGATCGCGGAGGACCGGCTGTACGAGATGGTGCGGTCCTTCGCGCTGCCCGACCCCCTGTGGAACGTGGACCTGCGGCTGGCCGGCGGCCCGCACCTCGGCGGCCTCGACGCGTACTGGCCGGACCAGGCGGTCGCCGTGGAGCTCGACACGCGCTCGCCGCGGCAGGACGACGACGCGCTGTGGTCCGAGTACACCCGCAAGCGGGAGGTCCTGGAGCGGCTCGGCATCACCGTCGTCCACATCACCCCGCGCAAGCTGCGGGACGCGATGGAGCAGCAGGCGACCGTGGTCCGTACGGCGCTGATGGCCGCGACGGACCGCGACCCGGCCGCCTACGTCGTCGTCCTGCCGCGCTGAACGGCTACCGGAGCGTCGCCCGAGACGCCGCTGCCGGGGCCTGCTCGGGGGTCTTCGCGGAGGGCTTCGCGAGGCTCTTCGCAGGGAGCTTGCCGCAGAACTCGGCCTCCAGGACCGCCTCGGCGTCGCCCGTCCAGTCGGCGTTCAGGTTGAGCGCGACGGAGTGCTCGCCGTCCCGGGTGACCTGGGCCTGGGACGAGGAGCCGTGGATGCCGCCGCCGTGGCCCCAGACCTCCTTGCCGCAGCTGAGCTTCTGCCGGGACAGCCCGAGGCCGTAGCTGTAGTCGGGGAAGTCCGGTGAGACCGGGACGGTCGTGGTCATTTCCTTCAGTTCCGCGGGCGGCAGCAGCCGGCCCTTGAGCAGGGCGCGGTAGAAGGTCTGCAGGTCGTTGGAGTCGGAGATCATCTCGCCCGCCGCGCCGGCGAGGCTGGGGTTGAGCTCGGTGACGTCGTGGACCGGGGCGTTCGGGTCCCGGGAGAGCGTGGAGTACGCCCGGCCGCTGGGCTTCGGCATGGCCGGGGACGTGCCGGGGACACTGGTGGCGCGCAGCTTGAGCGGCTTGAGGATGCGCCGCTCGACCGCCTTGCCGTACGGACGGCCGGTGACCTTCTCGACGACCATGCCGGCCAGGACGAAGTTGGTGTTGGAGTAGTTCCAGGACGTGCCGGGTTCGAAGTCCGGCTTGTGGGTCATGGCTATCGCGACGAGCTGCTCGGGCGTCCAGGTGTCGTAGCGGTGCGTGAAGAAACCGGGGCCGAAGACCTTCGCCACGAAGTCGGCGTCCTCGGTGTAGCTGTTGATGCCGCTGGTGTGGTTGAGAAGCTGACGGACGGTGATCTTCCGCCCGTCGTGGCCGTTGCCGCGCACGACGCCGGGCAGATGCTTCTCCACCGGGTCGTCGAGGTCGAGCCGGCCCTCGGCCTGGAGCTGGAGCAGAACGGTGGAGACGAAGGTCTTGGTGATGGACCCGACCCGGAAGCGCTGGTTGCCCCTGCGCTCGCCGGCCGTGCCGGTCCACGAGGCGCGGCCGACACGGGCCTGCGCCACCGCGCCGGGCACCCCGGCGGCGACCTGCGCCTCCAGGGCCTGCTGCGTCGCGGTGTGGTCGGGCCGGGCGGCCCGGTCGGCGTCCCGCTCGGCGGCGAGGGCCGAAGCGGGCGCGAGGGCGGTGGCGGTGAGGGCGGCGACGACCGTCGCCGCCGCGAGCGCCGTGCGGACCGGGCGGACCGGGCGGACCGTGCGTACGGACATGTGCGAGCTCCCCTGCTCGTCGACTGTGTGGTCGTGGAGCAGGACTCCGCCGGGTTGTGCGGCGTTGAGCCGTGCGGTGGGGTTGAGCGGCTTTCAGCCGTTCCGCACGAGCCTGCCGAGCGGGGGCCGCTCGCGCCACAACGCGAGGCCCGTGTCGACGAGTTCCACGCGGTCGAGCCCGGCGACCTCGTCGAGCGGGAACCAGGCGGCGAGGTCGGTGGAGCCGCCGATCTCGTTGCGCAGTTCGCCGCCGGTGAGCCGGCATTCGTAGACGATGCGCACGCCCTGCCAGTCGGCGGCCGCGCCGAATCGGCGCGACCAGCGGCGGCGTATGGTGTCGACGCCGAGCAGCCGGGTCGCCTCGACGAGATGGCCGGTTTCCTCCTCCACCTCGCGCACCACGGTGTCGAGCAGGTCCTCGCCGTGATCCATGCCGCCGCCGGGCAGCGTCCACTGCTTGACCCCGTCCCCCGCCACCCAGCGGGCCAGCAGGATCTGGTCGTCGCGTACACACACGGCGTAGGCCGCCACCCTCAACTCCTGAACCATGGAGCGAGATTAGGGGGTGGGCGCCGTCACCAGTAGGCCGGATAGCCGCGGCCGGTGAGGCGCGCGCCCAGGACGCCCGCCGCCACCAGGACGGCGCAGGCCAGGGCGAGCAGGCCGGTGAAGGTCCAGAACGGCGGGCCCTGGAGCGCGACGATCACCGCGGTGGCGGCGGCCGGCGAGTGCGGGGTGCGGGCCAGCATCATCACCCCGAGGGCCAGACCGCCCGCGACCGCCGCGCTCCACAGGCCGGGGCCGGCGACGGCGAGCACGGCGAAGCCGGTGAGCGCGGAGAGGAGCTGACCGCCGACGACCGAGCGGGGCTGGGAGAGCGGCAGGTCGGGCGCGCCGGCCACGAGCGCCATGCTGGCGGCGAGCGGCGGGATGAGCAGCGGGTGGTGGACCACGCCGCCGAGGCCGACGAGGCAGAGCAACGCGAGCGTGCTCAGGGCCGTGGCGGCGAGGATCGTACGGGGGCGGGGGCGCGGGGGGCCGGCGGCGGCGATGCGGGAGATCCGGGCGAGCCGGCTGGGGCGGGGTATGGCCGCCTCGGGTGCGGGGGCCCCCGCCTGGGCGTCTGCGGGGGCGTCCGCCTGGACGTCTGCGGGGGCCTCCGCCTCGGCCGTCTGCGTCACCATTGCGCTCCTTCGTCCAGGGGAGGGTTGGCCGGCGAGTAGTCGGGCGCCGACCAGCGCAGCGGACTCGCCCCCTCCGTTTCGACAATTTGTTGAATTCTAAGGTAAGTGGCCCGGCCCTCCGGACCGAACTCGGTACGGGCGGCGCCCGAGACCTGGAGCGTGTCGCCGGTGCTCCAGTCGAGGAAGAGCAGCCCCGCGCGGCCGTCGGCCTCCAGATTGCCGAGGGTCAGGAACATCGAGTTGCCCGGATAGTCCAGCCAGCTCAGCTCGGTCGGCGAGACGACCCGGACGAATCCGGGAAAGCCGCCGCGGTGGCTGGCGTCGACGCCGTCCGGCGCGGAGGTGGCGACGAAGAAGGTGTCGGCGGCGCGGACGAACCGCTCCTGGTCGGGGCTGAGGGCCCGGCCGCGCCGCGCGGCACCGGCACGGGCGCCGGGCTCGGCCCCGTACAGCTCGCGCTTCTGGAGGTACTTCGGGCAGTTGGCGAAGACCTGCTCGGCCTCTACGGCGAGGCCGCGGTGACTGGGGAGGGCGGTGCCGTTGAGGCGCATGCGGCGGCGGGTGCGGGGGTCCAGGGCGAGGGTGCCGATGGGGGTGGCGGTGTCGAAGGCGGCTTCCAGGGGGTCGCCGGGTGGGACGCCGCCGGCGATGGAGATGCGGGTGGGGCCGGTGGCTTTGACGAAGCCGGGGGCGCCGGTGAGGAGGGAGCTCCAGACGTGGCCGTCTTGGGCTGCGGCGCCCAGCACCAGCATCGGCTGGAGCTCCAGGAAGGCGGCGGCGACCGGTTTGATGCCGGCGCCTATGGAGCGGCCTACGTGGTCGGCGAGGTCGCGGACCCCGACCCGCGCCTGGACGGCCAGGGAGCCGGGGTTGTACGCGTCCACGGTGTTCATGGGGTCCCTTTCGTCTGCGGGTCCGGGGGGTCGGGGTGCGGGGGGCGGGGGGGCGGGGTACGGGCCCTTGGCGCGGTGAGCGCGTTCGTGCGCCGTGCCCACCCGTTCCGCCCTGCGGAACGACCGCGCACAGCAGGGTGGGACGGGCGGGGTGCCCGCGGCTGGCGGAGCGGGTGCGGCCGAGGGCGGAGCCCCGGCCTTCTTTAGAAGAAGCCGCAGGTCGGGGCTGAGTCGTTCGGGGTGGGGGCTTCTTCCGCGCCTGTCGGGGCGTAGATCTCCAGGCGGGTGCCGTCGGGGTCGTGGAAGAAGATGCCGCCCGAGGACGCGCCCTCGCGGTGGGCGACCACGCCCTCGTACGCGAAGGAGACGTCGCGGGCCTTCAGGGCCGCCTCGGCGTCGCGGACGCGGTCGATCGACTCGGCCTCGAAGGCCAGGTGGTGCAGCCCCGCGCGGGTCGCGTCGTACGCGGCCTCCGCCTGCTGCCACAGCGTGACGACGAGCGTGCCGCCCTGGCCCAGGAAGGCGTAGCGCCGGCCCTCCTCCTTGCCCTCGCCGAGCACCTCGAAGCCGAGGACGTCGCCGTAGAAGCCGAGCGAGCGCTCCAGGTCGGTGACATTGATCCCGATGTGCCCCGTGCGCAGCGTGCCGATCGCAGACATGACTGTCCCCTCGGTGCGTGGCCAACCCCCTCCGGGCTAACCTCTTAATTCGACTTTAGAGGTTAGATCGCAGAATGTGCAACCGGTCACGTACGCTTCAGGGGTTAGCAATGGCAGCAAGGAGTCCGCCGTGACCGTCTCCGACCCCCGCCCGCTCACCGGCGAGCCCGTCTCCCTGGACCTGCTCAACACCCGGTGGATGCAGGAGGGCGTGCGGCAGGACCTGCTCGCCGACCCGGCCGGCCTGGCGATCTGGCTCGCGGCCAACGGGCTCGACGACCGCTTCGCCGCCGACGCCACGACGCTCCGGCACACCCTGGCGGCCCGCGACGCGCTGAACGGGCTGGTCGAGCGGCCCGGCGACCCCGCCGCCACCGAGCGCCTCGACGCGGTCCTCGGCCACGGCCGGATCCGCGCCACGCTCACCGTCGACGGCCCGGGCGAGCAGCCCGAGTTCCGCGACCCCGCCTGGGGACCCGCCTGGACCGCCGCCCGCGACTACCTGGACCTGCTGCGCACCGCGCCGGACCGGATCCGCGCCTGTGCGCACGAGGCGTGCATCCTGCACTTCTTCGACACCTCGCGGAACGGCACGCGTCGGTGGTGCTCGATGGCCGTCTGCGGCAACCGGGCCAAGGCCTCGCGCCACTACGCCCGTACAAAGGACAACTAACAATCACCTAGTGAATCGCCCCGATTGAGGGCGATTTCTCTCCTGTGGCGTATGTCCCCGCGTGGCGGATGTACGCCACTCGCACATCCCGCCCCTCGACAACTCTCCACAAACCCCTGTCATTTGCGATTGGCTGAGCGGTCATCCGGTACCGAAATCCGGACCCTCTTCTTTCACAAACAGGGATGTAAATGACCACCCCCGAATCGCAGAGCTCCATACCCGGACGCTCGACCCCCGGGCACAGACGGGCCGTCCGCGTCGCCGCGGCCGCCGGACTGGTGACCGCGCTGATCGCGGCCGGCGCCGCTCCGGTCGTGGCCGCCGCCGACCCGGCGACCACTCCCCCGGTCAAGTCCTCCGACTCCGCCGACAAGCTCGGCGCCACCGACGCCCAGCGCCTCAACGAGGCCGAGGCCACCGGCGAGAAGAACGTCACGATCCTCGTCGCCACCGCGCCCGGCGCCACCGAGCAGGTCGCAGGCCAGCTCGACGCCGTCGCCGGCGGCTCCGTCGGCAAGCAGGACGACAAGCTCGGCTACGTCCGCGCCACCCTGCCGACGGCCAAGGCGGACGCCGCCATCAAGTCGGCTGCCAAGCTCTCCTCCGTCCAGTCGATCGACCTCCAGGCCGAGATCGTCCTGGACGACCCGACGCCGGACGCGGGCGTCAAGGGCTCCGCCCCGGGCGCCACCGCGACCACGTCGCCGGCGCCGGGCAAGGACACCCCGGCGAAGAACCCGTACAACCCGTCGCACGAGACCGGCGCGGTCGAGTTCGTCCAGGACCACCCCAAGGCCGACGGCCGCGGCGTGACCATCGGCATCCTCGACTCCGGCGTCGACCTCGGACACCCGGCGCTGCAGAAGACCACCACCGGCGAGCGCAAGATCGTCGACTGGGTCACCGCCACCGACCCGCTGACCGAGGGCGACGCCACCTGGCGCGCGCAGATCACCCCGGTCACCGGCCCGGAGTTCACCGCCTCCTCGCAGTCCTGGAAGGCGCCTGAGGGCTCCTACCAGTTCAGCCGCTTCAACGAGGCGATCACCGCGGGCGGCGACCCGGCCGGTGACATCAACCGCGACGGCGACACGGCCGACCTGTTCGGCATGCTGTACGACCCGGCCGCCGGCACCGTCCGCGTCGACACCGACCAGAACAACGACTTCACGGACAACGCGCCGATGAAGCCGTACAAGGACGGGAACCAGGTCGGCTACTTCGGTGCCGACAACCCGGCCACCGAGGTCGTCGAGAAGACGCCGTTCGTCGTCGAGATCCGCAAGGACGTGGCGATGGACCCGCTCGGCGGGACCTGGGTCGGCAAGAAGGCCGACTTCGTCAACATCGGCATCGTCGAGTCCTCGCACGGCACCCACGTCGCCGGCATCACCGCCGCCAAGGGCCTCTTCGGCGGCAGGATGAACGGCGCGGCCCCGGGCGCGAAGATCGTCTCCTCGCGCGCCTGCACCTGGACCGGCGGCTGCACCAACACCGCCCTCATGGAGGGCATGACGGACCTCGTCGTCAACCGCGGCGTCGACATCGTCAACATGTCGATCGGCGGCCTGCCCGCGCAGAACGACGGCGACAACGTGCGCGCCCGGCTCTACACCCGGCTGATCGACGAGCACGGCGTCCAGCTGGTCATCTCGGCCGGCAACTCCGGCCCGGGCATCAACACGATCGGCGACCCCGGCCTGGCCGACAAGGTCCTCTCGGTCGGCGCGGCCATCTCCCAGGCCACCTGGGCGGCCAACTACGGCTCGGCCGTGGAGAAGAAGTACGCCATGTTCCCCTTCTCCTCGCGCGGCCCGCGTGAGGACGGCGGCTTCACCCCGACCATCACCGGTCCCGGCTCGGCCGTGAACACCATCCCGACCTGGCAGGCCGGCTCCGGCGTGCCCGAGGCGGGCTACACCCTGCCCGCCGGCTACGGGATGCTCAACGGCACCTCGATGTCCTCCCCGCAGGTCGCGGGCGCGAGCGCGCTGCTGCTCTCCGCCGCGAAGCAGAAGGGCATCGCGCTCTCCCCGCTCACCCTGCGCACCGCGCTCACCTCGACCGCCCAGCGGATCCCGGGTGTCGCCGCGCACGAGCAGGGCTCCGGCCTGATCGACATCAACGAGGCCTGGGACTCCATCCAGGACGGCGCGACCGCCCACGACTACAAGGTCGAGGCCCCGGTCGACACGGTCATCTTCCCGGCCCCGCACACCGGCACCGGCGTGTACGACCGCGAGGGCGGCCTGAAGGTCGGCCAGAAGAAGACGTACGACGTCACGATCACCCGGACCTCCGGCCCGGCGTACGGCGTGCGGCACGAGCTCAACTGGAAGTACAACGACGGCACCTTCAAGGCGGCCACCGCGTACGACTACATCACGCTGCCGCTGAACAAGCCGGTCACCGTCAAGGTCCAGGCGAAGCCCCAGTCGGCCGGCGTGCACAGCGCCATCCTGGAGCTGGACGACGAGCGCACCGAGGGCGTCGACAAGCAGATCCTGTCGACCGTCGTCGTGGCGAGCCAGCTGACCGCGCCCGGTTACGCGTACTCCGCGTCCGGCTCGGTGCAGCGCAACAGCCACAAGTCGTACTTCGTGAAGGTGCCCGCGGGCGCCAAGTCCCTGGAGGTCGCCCTCGGCGGCCTGAAGGAGCAGAGCCAGACCCGGTTCATCTCGATCCACCCGTACGGCGTGGCCATCGAGTCGACCGCGTCCACCGCGTGCTACCCGCACTACAACCCGGCCAACACCTGCCGTCCGGACCTGCGTTCGTACGCCAACCCCACGCCGGGCGTCTGGGAGATCGAGGTCGAGGCGCGCCGCACCTCGCCCGACCTGGACAACCCGTACAAGCTGGACGTCTCGGTGCTCGGCGCCGACTTCGACCCGGCCGTGCAGACCGTCGCCTCGGCGAAGGTCGGCGTCCCGGCCGCCGTCGAGTGGACGGTGACGAACAAGTTCGCCGGTCTCGAGGGCAAGCTCAAGGGCGGCTCGCTGGGCTCGGCCAAGGTCGAGACCCCGACCATCCAGCACCACGAGCAGCAGACGAAGACCGTCACCGTCGGTGAGGGCGTCGAGCGCCTCGACGTCTCCATCGGCAACACCTCCGACAAGGCCGCCGACCTCGACCTGACCGTTCTGCTGAACGGCAAGCAGGTCGGCCAGTCGGCGGACGGCGACTCGGAGGAGTCCGTCTCGCTGGTGAAGCCCGCCGCGGGCACGTACACCATCGTGATCGACGGCTACTCGGTGCAGGCGACGGGAGGCACGACCTACGACTACAAGGACGTGTACTTCTCCGCCGCGCTCGGCAGCGTCCAGGTCGACGCGTCGAAGTCCTACCCGCTGGCCAACGGCGCGAGCGCCAAGGTCGGCGCCGAGGTCCTGGTCGCGGCCGCCGCGCCCGCGGGCCGGCAGTTCTTCGGCGAGGTCCAGCTGCTGAACGCGCGCGGCACCGCCGCGGGCGCCGGCAGCGTGGTGATCGGCGAGGTCACTCCGTAGCACCGGCAGGTGAGTGAGGGGGCGGGCGCCGAAACCGGCGCCCGCCCTTTTCGCGTCCCGACCCTTGGACAATGGATTGGACAAGCCGCCCCGGGTGATACGCATCATGGATCGGCAGCACCTGCACAAACGTACGGAGGAGTCCCCGTGAAGGTCGGAATCGTCGGAGCCACCGGTCAGGTCGGCACAGTCATGCGCAAGATCCTGGCCGAGCGCAACTTCCCCGTCGCCGAGCTGCGGCTCTTCGCCTCCGCCCGCTCCGCCGGCACCGTCCTGGACGGCGTCACGGTCGAGGACGCCTCCACCGCCGACTACACCGGCCTGGACATCGTGCTGTTCTCCGCCGGCGGCGCCACCTCCAAGGCGCTCGCCGAGAAGGTCGCCTCCCAGGGCGCGGTCGTGATCGACAACTCCTCCGCCTGGCGCCGCGACCCCGAGGTCCCGCTGGTCGTGTCCGAGGTCAACCCGCACGCGATCAAGGACCGCCCGAAGGGCATCATCGCCAACCCGAACTGCACCACGATGGCCGCGATGCCCGTCCTCAAGCCGCTCCACCAGGAGGCCGGGCTGACCGCGCTGGTCGCCACGACGTACCAGGCCGTGTCCGGCTCGGGCGTGGCCGGCGTCGCCGAGCTGCGCACCCAGGCGTGCGCCGTCGCCGAGCAGGCCGACCAGCTGGCGTTCGACGGCGAGGCCGTGGCCTTCCCCGAGCCCGCCGTGTACCGCCGCCCGATCGCCTTCAACGTGGTCCCGCTGGCCGGCAACCTGGTCGACGACGGCACGCACGAGACCGACGAGGAGCAGAAGCTCCGCAACGAGTCCCGCAAGATCCTGGAGATCCCGGAGCTCAAGGTCTCCGGCACCTGCGTGCGCGTCCCGGTCTTCTCCGGCCACTCGCTCCAGGTCAACGCCCGCTTCGAGCGCCCGATCAGCGTGGAGCGCGCGTACGAGATCCTGAAGGACGCCGAGGGCGTCGAGCTCTCCGAGATCCCGACCCCCCTCCAGGCGGCCGGCAAGGACGTCTCCTACGTGGGCCGCATCCGCGTCGACGAGACGGTCGACAACGGCCTCGCCCTCTTCCTCTCCAACGACAACCTCCGCAAGGGCGCGGCCCTGAACGCGGTGCAGATCGCGGAGCTGGTGGCGCAGGAGCTCAAGGGCGCCTGACCTCGAACTGGAAGCAGCCGTACTCGACGGCCCTGACGTGGACCAGGGCGACGGTCGGGTCGGCGAAGGCTTCCGTGAGCGCCTCGTCGAAGGCCTCGCCGGCCGTCTCCGGGATCTCCAGGAGGCGGCCGCCGGCGATTCGGCCGTGCGCGTCGTAGCGGCGCAGGGTCCGCAGGACGCCGGGGCGGGCGAAGGGGTACTCCTCCGAGGCCGCCGGGCCCCCGCACTCCTCGGCGTGCACGAAGACCGGGCCCTGCTCGTCGTACGCGCCCGGCTCGGCGCCGGTGTCCGCGGCCCAGCGGCGCAGCGGGGCGTACGAGACGAGGGCGATCCGCTCCCCGGGCTCGGCAGGGCGCAGGCAGCAGCGCAGCGGCTCACCGCCCTCCGTCGCGGTGAACGGGACACAGGGGCGGCCGGCGTCGTCGGTGACGCGGAGCGCGGCGAGGGCGGCGGGCTCGACGGCCCGGGCGGTGTACGAGGTCATGGCCCCAGCGTCACGGAGCGGGGCGGTCGGCACCGGCGGAATTCGGACAACGCGTTCGACGCGGGGGCGGTCGGTGACAGGATCCGACCATGACCCAGATACCGAAGGGCGCGAACGTCCCGCTGCCCACGCAGGCGCTTCAGGTGGCGGTGGCCTGGCAGAGCGTGGCCGGGGCGCCGGACGTAGACGTGTCGGCGCTGCTGCTCGACGCGGGCGGGCGGGTGCGCGGGGACGCGGACCTGGTGTTCTACAACCACGCGACCCACCCCTCGGGCGCCGTGCGGCATCTGGGCAAGTCGGCCCCGGCCTCCCCGGGCGCGGTGGTCGCGGACTGGCTGTGGCTGGATCTCGCGCGGATCGAGCCGGAGGTGGAGCGGGTCGTGGTGGCCGCCTCGGCGGACGGCGGGCCGTTCGGGCGGGTGCCCGGTCTCGACGTGCGGGTGACGGACCCGCAGGGCGCGCCGGTGGCGTACTTCGCCATCGGGGACGCGACGACGGAGACCGCGTTCGTCTTCGGCGAGTTCTACCGCAGGACCGGCGGCTGGAAGTTCCGCGCCGTGGGGCAGGGGTACGCCTCGGGCCTGGCCGGCCTGGCGACGGACTTCGGCATCGTGGTCGAGGCCCCGCCGGCCCCGATCCCGGGCCCGGGGTACGTCCCACCGCCGGTGGCGTACCCACACCCGACCGCGCCGGCTCCGGCCGCGTACCGGCCGACGGCCCCGGCGCCCCCGGCCGCGTACCAGCCGGCGCCGGTCACACCCGCCGCCTACCAGCCCCCCGCCGCGTACCAGCCCCCGCCCGACCCCTTCTCCTCCTCCTTCCGCCCCTTCGTGGCTCAAGGCCGCGGCAAGGAGACCGTGCACTGCGACCCCGCCATCCCGCCCGGCTGGGCGCTCCTGGAGATCGAGGCGCACAACTCCATCTCCACCACCATCGAGTCCCGCGACGCCTACGGCCGCGCCGAGGAGTTCCTGCTCATGGCGTACGAGGACGACGTGCACGCACGGACCGTCGCGCTGGTCCCCAAGGGCCGGCCGCTGAGCCTGCGCGTGGCGGCCGACACCCCCTGGACCCTGCGGGTCCTGCCGCTCACGCACGCGCGCCGCTTCGACGGGCACATCGAGGGCCACGCCCACGATCTGGTGATCTACGAGGGGCCGGCCGGCGTCCTGGACTTCTTCCACGGCGGCGAGTCGAACTTCACCGTCCACCAGCACCGCCCGCCCACGTACCCGGAGTACGACGACGAGGATCAGGACCTGCTGGTCAACGAGATCGGCGAGACCCGGGTGAGCGCCCCGGTGCCCGGTCCGGGCCTGCTCCGGATCAGCGGCGACGGCCCTTGGAAATGCGCGGTGCGCCGCTGACACACCCCGTGGAAGGATGGGCCAAACGTCACGAAACCGAGGAGTTGACCGGGTGCCTGGCACAAACCTGACCCGTGAAGAGGCGCAGCAGCGGGCGAAGCTGCTGACCGTGGACGCGTACGAGGTCGAACTGGACCTCTCCGGTGCGCAGGAGGGCGGCACCTACCGGTCCGTCACCACCGTCCGCTTCGAGTCCGCCGAGGACGGCGCGCAGACCTTCATCGACCTCGTCGCGCCCGCCGTGCACGAGGCCGTCCTGAACGGTGAGCCGCTCGACGTCGCCGCCGTGTTCCGGGACTCGCGGATCGCGCTGCCGCACCTGAAGGCCGGCCGCAACGAGCTGAAGGTCGTCGCGGACTGCGCGTACACCAACACCGGCGAGGGACTGCACCGGTTCGTCGACCCGGTCGACGACCAGGCGTACCTGTACACGCAGTTCGAGGTCCCGGACGCGCGCCGGGTGTTCGCCTCCTTCGAGCAGCCGGATCTGAAGGCGACCTTCCAGTTCACCGTGAAGGCCCCGGCCGGCTGGACCGTGATCTCCAACAGCCCCACCCCGGAGCCCAAGGACGACCTCTGGGTCTTCGAGCCGACGCCGCGCCTGTCGACGTACGTCACCGCGCTGATCGTCGGCCCGTACCACGCGGTGCACTCGACGTACGAGAAGGACGGCCGGACCGTCCCGCTCGGCATCTACTGCCGTCCGTCGCTCGCCGAGTTCCTGGACGCGGACCACATCTTCGACGTCACCCGCCAGGGCTTCGACTGGTTCCAGGAGAAGTTCGCGTACGACTACCCCTTCGCCAAGTACGACCAGCTGTTCGTGCCGGAGTTCAACGCGGGCGCGATGGAGAACGCGGGCGCGGTGACCATCCGCGACCAGTACGTCTTCCGCTCGAAGGTGACGGACGCGGCGTACGAGCGCCGGGCCGAGACCATCCTGCACGAGCTCGCGCACATGTGGTTCGGCGACCTGGTCACGATGACCTGGTGGGACGACCTGTGGCTGAACGAGTCCTTCGCCGAGTGGGCCAGCCACTGGGCCCAGGCGGTCGCGACGACGAAGTATCCCGATGCCTGGACCACCTTCTGCAACGCGCGGAAGAACTGGGCCTACCGGCAGGACCAGCTGCCCTCGACGCACCCGATCGCCGCGGACATGGTCGACTTCCACGCGGTCGAGGTGAACTTCGACGGCATCACCTACGCCAAGGGCGCGTCCACCCTGCGCCAGCTGGTCGCGTTCGTCGGCGAGGACACCTTCGTCAGCGCACTGAAGGAGTACTTCGCCGATCACGCGTTCGGCAACACCGAGCTGACCGACCTGCTGAAGCCGCTGGAGAAGGCGTCCGGGCGCGACCTGGACGACTGGACCGAGCGCTGGCTGCGGACCGCCGGGGTGAACACCCTGCGGACCGACTTCAGCGTCGACGACGCCGGTGCGTTCACCGACTTCGCGATCGAGCAGACCGCGGCCCCGGCCTTCCCGACGCTGCGGCCGCACCGGCTCGCGGTCGGCCTGTACCGCAAGACCGACGACGGCCTGGTCCGGACCGAGCGGTTCGAGGTGGACGTCGACGGTCCGCGCACCGAGCTCGCCGAACTGGTCGGCGCGAGCCAGCCCGACCTGGTGCTGCTGAACGACGACGACCTCACCTACGCCAAGATCCGGCTGGACGAGCGGTCCCGCGAGACCCTGGTCGACTCGATCGACCAGCTGAAGGACTCGCTGGCCCGGGCGCTGGCCTGGGGCGCGGCCTGGGACATGACCCGCGACGCCGAGATGCCCGCCAGCCAGTACGTCGGAATCGTGCTGAAGGGCATCCGGGCCGAGACCGACCTGACCGCGGTCCGCGCGCTGCTCGGGCAGGTCACCTCCGCGATCAACAGCTACGCGGCGCCGGAGAAACGCGCCGAGCTGCGCGCGTCGTACGAGCGGACCCTGGCCGAACTGCTCGCCGACGCCGAGTCGGCCAGCGACCACCAACTCGCCTTCGCCCGGGCCTACATCGCCGGCGTCTTCTCCGACAGGGGCGCGGACCGGCTGGCCGGCTGGCTCGACGGCAACGACCTGCCGCCAGGCCTGGTGGTCGACACCGACCTGCGCTGGACGCTGATCGTGGCGCTGGCGCGGCTGGGCCGGGTCGACGCGGACGCGATCGAGGACGAGCTCACCCACGACACCACCATCACCGGGCAGGAGCGGGCCGCCCAGGCGCGCGCGGCCCGGCCGACCGCCGAGGCGAAGGCCGATGCCTGGCGGATCGCGGTGGAGTCCGAGGACACCCCGAACGAGACGCAGTTCCGCACGATCCTGGGCTTCCAGCAGCCGGGCCAGGAGGAGCTGCTCCGCCCGTACGTCAGCAAGTACCTGAGCGCGGCCAAGGACGTCTACACCCGGCTCGGGTCCTCGATGGGCGAGAACGTCCTCGTCTACCTGTCCCCGCGCAACCTGCCCGAGGCCGCCACCCTGGAGGCGCTGACCGGCTGGCTCGACACCGAGGCCGAGTCGGTCGACGCCCCGACCCTCCGGTACGTCGGGGAGGCGCGCGCCGATCTCGAGCGGGCCCTGGAGGCTCAGCGGCGCGACGCGGTCGGCTGATGGGTTCGGATCCCTCGTTAGCGGGCCGGGCCGCGGTGGCGCTGACGGGACTGGCCGAGGCCTATCGACCTCGGCCGGTCACTCCGTTGATGCCGTGGCGGTTCCCCGGCCGGTTGGTGAAGCCGTACGTGATCACCGCACGAGGACGATCCTGGGACGACCAGATGGTGGGGCTGGCGCGGGTCGCCGCCGCCCGCCAGCTGGAGTTCGACGACGCGATGGGCGCGCTCGGCCTGGCCGTGGTGATCCTGCACCTCGGTGACGACGGGATCTACCTGGTCGTGCAGAGCTGGGCGAAGGACTTCCAGTCGCGGCTGAGCATCTTCAGCGGGATGGATGTGGACGATCTCCGCCCGGCGCCGATCGGCGTCGCGCCGTGCGTCTGGGAGCTGGAGGTGCTCAGCCACGAGCGCGCGGCGTACGTGAACCACATCCTGAACGCCGAGGTCGACGTCGAGTCCTGGCTCGACGACTGTCTCGACACCCGGCCGACGCCGCGAACGGACGGCATTCCGTCCGGAACCTAGCCCGGCCGGCACCTGATACGGCCGGCACCTGATTCGGCCGGCCTGATTCGGAGCGTGTCGTCGCGAATGCCCGCAGTGATATCAAACGGCTGCTCGGCAGCGGATAGTCGCTGAGCGCCTCCGGTGCGCAATCAGTTGTTTCCACAAGGGATTCCCGTCACCTGAAGAGTGCTCACTTTATTGCCGGATCGGCTTATGCTGACCGCGAATATCCGCTCAGAGGACTTTGGGGAGGGCCTTTGTCGTGACACCGGTTGATCACCCGAGAGCACCCAACCGAGCCTCGCACGCAGGCCAGCCCGAGCACAGTCCCGCGGGACGCGCGGAGGGTCGTGCGGCTGCCCGGGCGGCGCGGAAGAAATCGAAGAGGTCCCACAGCGCGGTCGGAGCCGCGATCGTCGCGGGTGCCGCGATGGTCGCGACTTTTGCGTTCATCATCACCAACGGCACGTCCACGTCCCCACCGGCCGACGAGAGCCAGCCACCCCTGCCCGCGGCCTCGCCCCTCGTCTCGGCGCCGCCGAAGCAGAGCGTGAAGCCGGCGCCGGCGGCCAGCACCGCCAAGGCCGACCGGAATCCGCCCGCGACCGTGAAGTCCGCGGCCCCGCCGAACACGGGCCCGGTGTCACCCGCCTTCAAGCGCGGCCAGTGGATCGCCGTCCTCGACACCTACCCGACCGACGCCGGTCTGGAGGCAGACACGCTGGCCAAGAACCTCGCGGCCAGGCTGATCGCCCAAGGCGTCCCGGCCAAGGCCTTGTGGGCGAAGGGACAGTACCCGGGGCTGGCGAGCAGCAGCGGAGTAGCAGTCAGCGATGCCTGGGTCGTCTACCTCGGCCCGAGCTCGACGTCCGAGGGTGCTCTCGACCTCTGCCTGGCACCGAAGACCCAGCAGGCCTACACGAACGCGGCCTGCCCGACCTACGAACCCGCCAGCTCACTCGGCTGATCCGTCGCACCGGATCCACCGCACCGCGGTCCGCCGTATCGGGGAGCCGCCGCGCCGGGTACACCTCAGCGGGTCGTCCAGGCCGGTGCGTTCTGGTTGCCCGGGCTGCTGGGCCAGATCGGCCTGGGGTCGCCCTTGCCGCTCGCTGCCGTGACGTAGATGCCGGTCCCGGCGTCGACGTTGCGCTTGAAGGCGATCTGATCCCCCGCCGGCGACCAGGTCGGATCCTGATCGAGCGTGCTGCCGTCGGTCACCTGGCACTGCTTGCCGCCACCTAGTTCGTTGGACCGGACCAGCCCTGCACAGGGAACAGTTCCGCGGTCCGCGTTCACCAGGACGATCGCCCATGAGCTCGCCGTGATCGCGTGCCGGTACGCGACGACTCCAGGCGCGGTCGGCGACCAGACCGGATCGGCATCGGCGCCGGACGTCAACTGGACCGGCTTGCCCTTGCCGGCCATCCCCACCACGAAGATCCCGAAGCCGGGAATCCGCTGTGCCTGGAAGGCGACCCGGGTGCCGTCCGGGGAGACAGCGGGATCGCTGACACCGACGCCTTCTCCGCCGGCGGTGAAGAGGGTGCGAAGGACCTTGCCGTCGGTGTTGACCAGGTACAACCCGGTGGTCTTGCCCGCGAAGCAGGCCAGGACGAGCTGTGTCGGGTCCTTGGCGTTCCAGGCCGGCCGGGTGACGCCATCCGCGCACTGGGTGGGTAGCTTCTGGAACAACGGCCGCGCTCCACTGCCGTCCGTCCCGGAGACCCAGGGGATGCCATTTCCCGGCGCCATCGCGTGCATGTAGATCATCGACCGCCGATCGGGCGACAGGGCGGGCCCGGAGTCGGTGCCCGGTCCGTTGCTGAGCTTGGTCCGCTTGTCGGGGTCCGTCGCATCAGCGAGATACAGCCGCTCGCCCTCCGCGGTCTTCAACGGGATGACCAGCTCGGAGGCGCTCAGTGGAACCGGCGCGACCGGCAGAACCCTCAGCGCGGGCGGTGCCGTGGCCGGAGCCGAGGTCCCCGTCGAGCTCGCCGGAGCCGAGGTGGTGGGTGGCGGCTGGCCCCCGCTCGTCGCGGCGGCACCGGAGGGATCGCCGGTGAGCAGTTGCACTCCCACCAGGGCTCCGATCGCGAGCAGTGCCAACCCCCCGGCCAGCACGGCGATGCGGCGCTTGGCCTGGGCCGACAGCGGCTGCTTGGTCGGCTTCGGGAGCACGCCGGGCGCAGTACCGGCTGCTGTGCCGTTCGTCGAGGCGACTGCTGCCAGCGGCGCGGTGGTCGCTTCGGCGACGTCCGAGAACTGCACCGCGCCCATGGCGATGTCGTGCTTGGGGTGGGTGTCCAGCGCCGTCGGCGTGGCGAAGCGGGACTGCAGCAGGTGGCTGACCAGCGGAATCCGTGAGCTACCGCCGACCAGGACGATCGCGGTCAACTGCTCAGCTGTCGTCCCGGCTGTGCGCAGAGCCCGGCCGGTCGCCTCGACGGTCTGCTCGAGCGCGGGCGCGATCAAGGTCTCCAGCTCCGCACGGGTGAGGCGCACCGACGTACTGCGGCCCGGCAGCGTCACCGGGATCGTCGTATCAACGTCGACCGACAACGCTTCCTTCGCCTCGACGCAATCGCGGCGCAGCCTGGTGAGCGCGGCCCGGCCTTCCGGGCTGTCGAGATCGAGCTGCTCCAGCGCCGGGCCGAGCGCGCCGACGACGTGCTGGAAGACGGCTTCGTCGAAGTCGACCCCACCGAGCTGCTCGATGCCTTCGGGGTTGCCGAGGATGGTGAATCCGGTACCGGTCTTCTCCAGCACACACACGTCGAAGGTGCCGCCGCCGAGGTCGTAGACGGCCACCCGATCGCCGGGTTGAAGGTGCGCCTGCGCGGCGTACTGGATGGCAGCGGCCTGCGGCTCGGGGCAGGTGACGGTGGGCCCGACGTCGGCGAGCGAGATCACCTGGTCGACCAGGTCGCGTTTGTACGCGCCCCAGTTGGCCGGGTAGGTCAGGACGATCTCGTCCGGCGCCGCGCCCCGGCGCTCGGTGGCGGTCGCGACCACCGACGCCAGCAGCCGGGCCGACAACGCCTGCGCGGAGAACGGCGTACCGGCGACCATCAGCGGGATGGGGTCACCGATCCGTCGCTTGAACTCCCGGACCACCCGGGACGGGTCGGTGGCGCCGCGGCGCTCGGCGGCTTCGCCGACCAGGAACTGGCCGTTCTCCTGCAGGTAGAGCACGGACGGGATCTGCAGCGCGCGATTGCCGAGTCCGAGCATGCTCGGCGGACCGCCGTTGCGCATCGCGGCGGCAGTGAAAGTCGTCCCCAGATCAACGCCCAGCCGATAGCCCATTCCCCACCCCGGATAGCCCCGACGGTTCACTCATCGTAGGGCAAGTACTTACACTCGAGGCAGGATCGGAACAGGGGGTTCTGATGGCCAAACTGTCGATCGGGGAGATCTACAACGCCGCTCTGTCCGCGGGGTTCACTCCGCAGCAGGCGACGACGTGGACCGCTATCGCCATGGCCGAATCGGGTGGCCGGACCGGCGCGCTCAACGATCGGGGCGAGCACTCGATGGGGCTGTGGCAGATCAATGTCGCCTCCGACGGCAGCCGCGGCACGAAGTACGGCGATCTGAACGACCCGGTGAACAACGCCAGGGCGGCGTACGACATCTCCCACCACGGCAGGGACATGCGGCCGTGGACGACCACCCACGACTCCAACAAGGGCACCGCGGCCGACTACCGCACCTACCTGGACAAGGTGGAAGCCGTCACCGGTGTGCAGGGCGACGGTCGTGGCGTGGGCGGCTATGGCTCGGAACTGCCTCCGCCCCTGCCGTCCTCGAACGAGTCGCTGCAGCCGGCCGGGATGGTTGCCCCGTCGTACGACCGGATCGATGCCGGACAGACGGTCGGGATGCAACTGGACACCGACCGCGACGGTCTGACGGATGCGTTCGAGCGGGCCGCCGGGACCGGGTTGAAGCTCGCCGACACGGACCACGACGGGCTCGCCGACGGGTACGAGATCGCCGTCAGCCATTCGAATCCGAAGCTGGCCGACAGCGACCTGGACGGCTTGTCGGACAGCACCGAGGCGACGCTCGGCAGCGATCCGCTGAAGTGGGACAGCGACAACGACGGACTGTCGGACCAGATCGAGGTGCAGTACGGATCGGATCCGCAGCACGCGGACAGCGGTGACGGGGTGATCCCCGGGATGCAGCCGGCCGGTATGACGCAGACCGTCGCCACGCAACCCGTAGTACAGACCGTTGGCACCCAGCCCGCAGTACAGACTCTGCAAGCTGCCGGTACGCCGTCGACGGGAGCCGGTGGGAACACCAAGGTGGAGCGGTTCGTCGACGAGGCGCTTGCACAGAAGGGCGATCAGTACGTCTTCGGGGTCCGCGCCAAGCTGAGCGATCCGGATCCGGAGAAATTCGACTGCTCCGAGCTGACCAAGTGGGCCGCGCACCAGGCCGGGGTGGAGATCCCGGACGGAGCGATGTACCAGTACCTGGATCTGAAGCAGCAGGACGCGCTGATCCCGGTCGACCAAGCGATGCACACCAAGGGCGCGCTGCTCTTCTACTTCTCGAACGAGCCCACTCCGGGTGGCGGCCGGCCGTCGAGGGCGCACGTCGCGATCAGCCTCGGCGACGGGCGGACGATCGAGGCCAAGGGCACGAAGTACGGCGTGGGCGAGTTCACCGCGCACAACCGGTTCAACTACGCCGGGGTGATCCCCGGGCTGGACTCGTCGCCGGCACCACCGGCGAACCCGGCGAGTACCTCGATGCCGGTCGCGACCGTCGCGGCGACCAACCACTACGACCAGATCGACCTCGGTACGGCGATGGCGGCTCCCCCGGACACCGACAAAGACGGCCTCACGGATGCCTTCGAGAAGCTCGCCGGGACCGACCCGGCCTCGGCCGACACAGACAAGGACGGGTTGCCGGACGCGTTCGAGGCGATCAAGTCGCATACCGACCCACTGGTCGCGGACACCGACAAAGACGGGCTGTCCGATCCGTTCGAGATCTCGTCGGGCAGCGATCCCGGCAAGATCCCGGGCGTCGCCGGAGTGGGCGGCCAGGGCCAGTTCGCCGAGGTGATCCGGGGCGGTGTGGTGGACACCGACCACGACGGGCTGACGGACACGTACGAGACCAAGGCGGGCCTCAACCCGAAGAGCATGGACACCGACCTCGACGGCCTGTCCGACAACACGGAACTGTCGCTGGGGACGAAGCCGACGATGCTCGACTCGGACGGCGACGGCCTCGGTGACGGGCTCGAAGTGCAGTTCGGTTCCGATCCGCTGAAGAGCGGTCTGGGCGGCGAACTCGGGGCCGGTGCGGGCGACGGTGTGGGCGGCACGGCGGCCGGCCTGGACGGCCTGGATAGCGGGGTCGGCGGAATCGATGGGCCTGATGGGCTGGGCGGGACCCCCGATGGTGCTCCACACTGAATCCTGACGTCTGTCACGCCGGGGGGCTTGCAGTGGGTTCAGTGGTGTTCAGGGAGAAGGTCCGTCGACCGGAGCCATCCGGTCTGTCCCGCGACCGCTTGGAACGTCCGTTGCTCGACGAATCGGGACCAAGCGTCTGTCTGCTGCTGGCACCGGCCGGCTCGGGCAAGACGACCCTGCTCGGGCAGGTGGCCGCTACCCCGCTCCGGCCGACTGCCTGGTACCGGGCCAGACCAGAAGACCGATCCGAGGACGCGCTCGTCCAGCACGTGACCGAAGCTCTGTCGGTGGTGCTGCCGAACGCGCTGGCTCCTTCCACCACGGTCGACCAGCTCATCGTCGCCACCGAGAGCGGGGTGCCTTCGCCGGCCCAGCTGATCGTCGACGACGTCCACGAGTTGGCCGGCAGCCCGGCCGAAGCAGC
>NZ_DATCVQ010000163.1:0-3262 GCF_036566765.1 Streptomyces sp. | reverse complement strand
CGGGTGCGGCGCGCCCGGCGCAGGCGCGGGCGCAGACGTCGACCGGGCGGGGGCGCTCGATCTGGGCGTGGTGCCGGGCGCGCCCGCGCGGCCCAGGAACACCGCCCCCTTCTGGGTCAACCCGGACGGCACCGCGGCCCGCCAGGTCTCCGCGTACGTCAGGGCCGGCCGGGCCTCCGAGGCGGCGCTGATCAAGAAGATCGCCAAGCAGCCCGTCGGAGAGTGGATCGGCGCCGACGAGCCCGAGGAGGAGGCCCGCGAGTTCACCGAGGCCGCCGCCCAGGCAGACCGGGACGCCCTGCTCGTCGTCTACAACATCCCGCACCGCGACTGCGGGCAGCACTCGGCCGGCGGCGCCGAGGACGGCGCGGCCTACCGGGACTGGGTGGAGCAGGTCGCCCGCGGCATCGGCGAGCGCCGCGCCACCGTGATCCTGGAGCCGGACGCCGTGATGCACATGGTCGACGGCTGCACGGAGCAGTCGTACCAGGAGGAGCGGTACGCCCTGCTCAAGGCGGCCGTCCAGCGCCTGAAGCGGCAGCCGCACACCACCGTCTACGTGGACGCGGGCAACGCGGGCTGGGGGAGGCCGGAGCAGCTCACCGAGCCGCTGCGGCGCGCCGGGATCGCGCAGGCCGACGGCTTCGCGGTGAACGTCTCGAACTTCCAGACCACCGAGGCCAGCACCGCGTACGGGAAGCGGCTCTCCACCCTGATCGACGGGAAACCGTTCGTCGTCGACACCAGCCGCAACGGCAACGGCCCCTACACGGCCGGCGACCCCGCGGAGAACTGGTGCAACCCGCCGGGCCGCGCGCTCGGCCGCCCCCCGACCACCCGCACCGCCGACCCGCTGGTCCGCGCCTACCTGTGGATCAAGCGCCCGGGCGAGTCGGACGGCGCGTGCAAGGGCGGTCCGAAGGCGGGCGACTGGTTCGAGCCGTACGCCCTGGAACTGGCACGCAACGCGGGCTGACCCGGCACTGCCCCGACCATGATCGAAGCCCCCTCACCGATGGTGAGGGGGCTTCGATTGCGCGTGCGCCGCCAGGGACTCGAACCCCGGACCCGCTGATTAAGAGTCAGCTGCTCTAACCAACTGAGCTAGCGGCGCGTGCTGACGAAGAAAACTCTACCTGATGTTTGAGAGTGCTCCTGACCATTTCCGATCCGCTCCGGCCTGTCGGATGGTCGTTTCGTAGCTTCGATCCGTCAAAATGCGATATGTCCGGACAGTTGAGACACTGACGCCCGTGCACCAGCGCCAGAAGATCTTGACGAGTGTGGAGGGGATTCGCATGAGCGTGCCGGTATTCGAGGAGTACGAGCCCGCTGCCGACTGCGCCTGCCCCGGCTGCGCGCAGCAGCGCCGCGACCTCGCCCTGGGCCTTCCTGTCCGGGCGGGCGGCCACCCGGCGGCGCACGGAGCGCGCCGCGCGCTGGTCCTGGTGACCGCGGCGGGCGCGGTTCTGGGCGGCGGGGGTGTGGCGGGAGCGGAGACGGTGGGGACGGGTTCGGCCGCGGCGGTCGACGAGGGCCATCAGCCGGACACCCCGCAGGGCGACGCCGGTCCGCTGCACGGCCGCGGCGCGTCCGGGCACCCCGGCCCGCCGGCCGCCGGCCCCGCCCCGACGAGCAGTCAGATCTCCGCCGAGACGCTGCGCCACAGCACCCGGGCCGAGATCGTCAACCGGGCCAAGCTGTGGGTCGAGGCGCAGGTCCCGTACTCGATGGTGCAGTACTGGTCCGACGGCTACCGCCAGGACTGCTCCGGCTACATCTCCATGGCCTGGAACCTGCCCGCCAACGAGTGGACGGGCAGCCTGGCCCGGTACGGAACCCGGATCGACCGCACCGAGCTGCAGCCCGGCGACATGCTGCTTTTTCATAATCCGGACAACCCGACGCGGGGCTCGCACGTGACGGTCTTCGGCGGCTGGACGGACTACACCCACACGTCGTACATCGCGTACGAGCAGACGAAGCCGCGCACGCGCAGGCAGGCGACGCCGATGGGGTACTGGAACAACGCGGACAAGTACCTGGCGTACCGCTACAAGGGCCTGGTCGCGGGCGCCGGCGGCGCTCCGAGCGCCACGGCGTACCCCGGGGCGGCGTACTTCGGCCCCGGCGCGGACAACAAGTACGTCACGCAGCTCGGAAAGATGCTGGTCGAGCGGGGCGGCGGGCGCTTCTACGCGGACGGCGGCCCCGGGCCGCGCTGGGGCGAGGCGGACCGCAGGGCGACCGAGGCGTTCCAGCGGGCGCAGGGCTGGACGGGCAAGGACGCGGACGGGCTGCCGGGCGCCGAGACCTGGCGACTTCTGGCCACCGGCAAGGGCCGGGCCATCGGCGGTTCGAGTGGTTCGGGCGGGTCCAGCGCGTCCGCACCGGCATTCCCCGGGCGTGGCTCCTTCCGTCTGGGCCAGTCCAACGCATATGTGGAGAAACTGGGCAAGCAGTTGGTGAAGCGGGGCTTCGGCAAGCACTACCTGTCGGGCCCCGGTCCGCGCTGGACGGAGGCGGACCGCCGCAACGTCGAGGCCTTCCAGCGAGCCCAGGGCTGGCACGGCGCGGCGGCCGACGGCTACCCGGGGCCGGAGACCTGGCGCCGGTTGTTCGGATGAACCAGTAAGAGCAAGAGGTGGAACGCATGACCACAGCGACACCCAACCGCGACAACGAGGACGACGACCCCACCGCGGGCCGGAACCGGGGGCTGTACCCGGAGCCGGGTGCGCCGGGGGGTTATGGCGGCCTTGAGGGGTCGGGTGCGGGCGGGGGGTTGGGTGCGCCGGAGGGGGTGGGTGCGCCTGGAGGGCTGGGCGCGCCGGAGGGGCGAGGCGCTTTCGGCGCGCCCGCTGCTCCGGGTCCGGGGACGGATCGCGGTGCGCCGGCGGGCCCGGGCGCTCCGGTCGAGCCGAGCGCCGTGGGCGGTCCGGACGGCTCCGGGGCGTCGGTGGGTTCGGGTGCACCCGGGGCGCCCGGCGGCCCGGGGCGTACGGAACCGCCGGGGGCGCCGCGTACGACCTCGGTGCGGCGGACGCCGGTGATCGGGGCGGAGACGACCGGCTCGATCCCGGTCCACCGGCTGTTCCGCGAGGGCTCGGCGGACCTGTCGGCTCCCGCCGGCGACCTCGACTCCGGCCCGGACACCCAGCCGATGCCCGACCTCCCGCCGCGGCACGGCGCGGCCGGCCGCGCGTCGGCGCGGGGATTCGGCGTGAGCGACGCGGCGGAGGGCTCCACGCCCCGCGACGCG
>NZ_DATCVQ010000162.1:0-3131 GCF_036566765.1 Streptomyces sp. | reverse complement strand
GACGGGCGCGACGCGCCGCCCGCCGAGGAGACGGAGGAGGAGCGGGCCACGCGGCTGTTCCTGCCGGGCCCCGACGCGGAGCCCGCGGAGGAGGAGCAGCCGGAGGACGGCGGCGAGGCCGCGACCGAGCGGGCCAGGCCGGTCCGGGTCGCCGGTCCGGCGACCCTGCCGCGCCGTCGCGAACTCGCGCGTGCACTGCGGCCGTTGAAGCGTCGGGTGCCGTCGGCGGTGCGCACCGTTCTCGACGAGGACGCCACCGCCGGCCGGATCGCCGAACACCGCCACTGGCTGCCGGTGCTCGTTCCGGCCGCCGACCGCTGGCTCGACGTCTCGCTCGTCCTGGACGCGTACGACGGCGGGGCGGCGTTCTGGGAGCCGCTCGGCCACGAACTGCGGCTGCTGCTGGAGCGGTTGGGCGCGTTCCGCGACGTACGGCTGCACCATCTGCTCGCCCGCCCGGACGGCTCGGCGGGCCTGAGAGCGACTTCTGCCACGCCCGGACACCAGCTGCGCGCGCCGGCGTCGGCCGTCGACCCGACCGGCCGGACGCTGACCCTGGTCCTCACGGACGGCGTGTCCCCCGCGTGGCGGACGGAGACCCTGCTCGGGCCGCTGCGTACGTGGGCGACAAGCGGCCCGACCGCGATCCTGCAAACCCTCCCGGAACGAGTCTGGGACGGCACGCCCCTGTCCCCCGAGCCCGCCCGCTTCCGCAGCACGGAGGCGGGCGGCCCGAACACCCGCCTGCTGTACGAGGGTTACCGCCTGGACGCGGCTCCTCCGGCGGCGGGTGCGGTGGCCGTCCCGGTGCTCGGCCTCACGCCGGACTGGCTGGCCCCGTGGGCGCGGGCGGTGGCGGGGCCCGGGGCGTACGACAGCGCGGCGGTGGTGGTCCCGGAGGCCGGGGCGTTGTCGGGTGCCGCTGCTCCGGCGGGGATTCCCGAACCCCGCGCGGGCTTCGAGGAGTTCCGGGCCCGGGCGCACCCGGAGGTGTTCCGCCTGGCCGCGTATCTGGCGGCGGCCCCGCTGAACCTGGCCGTGATGCGCACGATCCAGTCGGCGATGCTCCCAGACAGCCCGCCGTCGGACCTCGCCGAGATCGTCTACAGCGGCCTCCTGCACCGCGTCGGCGCGAGCGCCCGCACGGACGGCCCCCTGGACCGCGCGTACGACTTCGCGCCGGGCGTCCGGGAACGCCTCCTGACGACCCTCCGCCGCGACGAGGCGGACGAGGTGATCACCGCGGTCTCCGCCTACTACGAACGCCACTCCCCCGGCTTCGCCGCCCGCTTCACCGCCGCGATCACGGACCCGGAGGGTCCGTTGACGCTTCCGGTGGGCGCGCGGCACTGGGCGGAGGTGCACAACCTGGTGCGGCGGAGGCAGGGGCGGGTCGCGGCGCGGCGGGCGGAGCGGAGGGAGGAGCCCCGAGCGCGGGAGGAGCGGGAGGGCAGGCGGTTCCTGGTGACGATCGGCGTCTCGAATTGGCTGGCGGAGAAACTGATGCCGCGCCTTCCGGAAGATCTGCACCGCATCCAGGAGGCGTTCGCGCCGCTGGGCTACGAGCGGGCGTGGGCGGTCCTCAATCCGTCCGCAGCAGACCTCCGGAACCTCACGGCCTGGGTCGAGTCGTTCGACCCGCGGTCCGACGACGTGATCGTGGTGTACTTCGCGGGCTACTTCGCCGTCGAGGACGGCCGGGTCGTCCTGGGGACAGCGGACTACGTCCCGGGTGCGATGCAGGTCGCATTCGACGGGCTGCTGCGCAGCGGCGCCGGCCATGTGATGTTCCTGTTCGACGCCGATCGCCCCCAACAGCCGAGCCTCGGTCTTGAGTATCTGTTCGAGGCCGCGCCGGCGCCCACGAACGTCTGGGCGCTGACGATGCCCGTCAGCCACGCGAGTACGGACGGGAGCTACTTCTCCAAGGCGGTGTCCGAGGTGCTGCGCACCCTGAAGGCCCATCCGACGAGCCCGTTCGTACCGGTCCAGGACTTCTTTCACCGGCTGCGGCAGCTCCTGCGGAGTCAGCGGCCAGCCCTGGAGATCGAGCTCACCGCGAGCACCCCGCACGATGAACCCGCCCCGTTCTTCCCCAACCCCGCCCACGCCCCCGTTCTCCCGCCCGAGCGACTCGGGTTCATCCCGAACGTCGCCGCGCTCACGGCGCTGTCGTCGTGGGTGCGGACCGGAGCCAGCAGTACGTGCCTGGTGGTCGGCTCGCACGGCTCCGGCAAGACGATGCTCCTGACCAGCCTGATGGCGCTCGGCGACCCGAGCAGCCCGCTGCGTCGCCGGGGGCTGCCGCCGGAGGCGCGGCCGCCGACGGATGTGCGGTACGTGTCCGTGGACGATGCGCACGACGTCGTGCACGACACCGAGCGACGGATCGTCGTCGTGGCGGACGAGGTCGCCACCCCGGCCCTCGAACGCGCGCTCAACGACTTGGCGGCCCTGCCGCATGTCCTGGTCGTCGCCTCGGCGCTTCCCGAGGAAGTGCCGGCGCTGGACGGCGAGCCCGTCGTCGTGGACCTCGACAGCCCGGAGTACCGGATTCCCACGGAGCCCTTCGTCCGGTTCCTGCTCGCGGGGAGCCAGGCCGGCCCGGACGAGGTCGAGGTGCTCACCGAGCAGATCACGCTCCTGTCCGGCGACTCCCGGACCCTGGCCGGTCTGCTGGCCCGACAGGTCCGGGAACGGACCGGCACGCAGCGGGGCTTCGGTGGTATCAGGCTGCCGGAGGTCCGTCGCGCTCTGGACGCGTACATCAAGGACTTCGGCGCCGACGCGCTGATGGCCCGACGCATGCTGCACGCCCTGGCGTACGCCGCGGGCGGCGGTGTCCCCCTCGCGGAATGGCGGACCATGACGACCGCGCTGTTCGGCGGGCGGTGCGACGCCCAGGATGTCGAGAGGCTCGCGTCTCAGCCCCAAGGACTGACCGTGATGTCGGCCGGACCCGACGGAGTCTGGTTCCGGCTCCCGCATCCGGCGCTCGCGGACGCGCTGCGGAGCGACGACGACCAGGTCGCGAACCAGGCGGCGATCACCCGTGCGCTGATCCGCCTGGTGCCTACGCGTCCTGGCGACTCGGGCCCCGACTGGCCCCGGGCCGGCCGCTACGCCCGTCG
>NZ_DATCVQ010000161.1:0-11113 GCF_036566765.1 Streptomyces sp. | reverse complement strand
CGCCCGCCGCCACCGCCGCCGCGGCGACCCCCGCTGACGGCCGCAAGCGCACCCGCGCCGGGCCCGCGGCGTCCCCCGCGCCACCCCGCGTTCACCTTCCCGTTCATGCCCGTCTGCGACGATCACCTCGTGGACTACCCGAACGACCAGGCACCAGGCGCTCCCATCCGGTTCGGCATTCCGGAGCATGGGCGCATTCCCAAGTACTACGCCGTGAAGGCGAAAATCGGCGTGCTCGTCGAGGAGTTGGGGGAAGGGGGGCTGTTGCCCACCGAGCGGGATCTCGCCGCTCGGTTCGAGGTGTCGCGGGAGACCGTGCGGCAGGCGCTGCGCGAGCTGTTGCTCGAAGGGCGGCTTCGGCGGCAGGGGCGGGGGACCGTCGTCGCCGGGCCCAAGCTGGAGCAGCCGCTCTCGCTCGCGAGCTACACCGAAGGCGTGCGCCGCCAGGGGCTGCGGCCCGGTCGTGCGCTCATCTCGCTCGACCGCTTCCCCTGCCCCGACGCCCTCGCCCCCGAGATCGGCGCCGTGCGCGGCGAGACCGTCTGGCACATGGAGCGCGTGCTCCTCGCCGACGACGAGCGCGTCGGCCTGGAGAGCACGTACGTCACCGAGGCCCGCGCCCCCCGCCTCGACCTCGACTTCGACCCCGACTCCTCCTTCTACGCCTATCTCCACGACCGCCTCGGCATCGAGTTCGGCGACGCCGACGAGCGCATCGAGACCGTCCTCGCGACGCCCCGCGAGGCCCTCCTCATCGGCACCCCGCCCGCGCTCCCCATGCTGCTCCTTCACCGAATCTCCCGGGACACCGCCGGCCGGCCACTCGAACGTGTACGGACCCTCTACCGCGGCGACCGGTTCAGCTTCAGCGCCCATCTGGGCAAACAGGGCTGAAACAGGGCTGAGGCGGGCTTAATCCCGATCAATGTGGGCTTCTTTCGACCCCTTTTGGTCACGACAAGGTAACGGGTCTGGTCCAAGCTTGTCGGCTCGTTCACCCTCCCGTTGCCCCAGCGATTCGTCCGGGTCACCGACTCCCAGGACCGTTTCCGGCATGAAGGTGATCGTCGTAGGAGCCGGCGTGGTGGGAACCATGCACGCCTGGCACGCAGTGGACCGTGGCCATGAGGTCGTACACATCGAGCGCGAGGCCGAGGCGCGCGGGGCATCGCTCCGCAACTTCGGCCAGATATGGGTGAGCGGCCGCGCGGGCGGTGAGGAGCTGGACACCGCGCTGCGCGCCCGCGAGCTCTGGGAGGGCATCGGCGCCCGCGTTCCCGAGCTCGGCTTCCGGGCCAACGGCTCCCTCACCCCCGTGCGCAACGACCTGGAACTGGCCGTCGCCGAGGCCGCCCTCGCCCGCCCTGACGCCGCCGCCCGCGGCTACAAGCTGCTCACCGCCGACGAGGCCCGGGCGATCAACCCCGCCCTGCGCGGCGACTTCAACGCCGCCCTGTGGTGCGAGCGGGACGCCGCCGTCGAGCCGCGTACCGCCCAACTCGCCCTCCGTCAGGCCCTGCTGGCCACCGGGAAGTACACCTTCCTGCCCAACCGCGAGGTCCGCGACGTCATCGGCGCCAGAGGAAATGGATACAGTGCGGTCCGCGACGACCACGGCGACGTGCACACCGGCGACGCCGTCGTCCTGTGCACCGGCGCCTGGCTCTCCGGCCTCGTCCGCGAGATCGCCGGGGAGGTCCCCGTACGCCGCGTGCGGCTGCAGATGATGCAGACCGACCCGCTCGGCGAGGCCCTCACCACCTCCGTCGCCGACGCCGACTCGTTCCGGTACTACCCGGCGTACAAGTCCCCTGCCCTGGACGCCCTCAACGCCGCCCAGGCCCAGGAAACCATCGCCGCCGACCACAAGATGCAGCTGCTCATGGTGCAGCGTCGCGACGGCGGACTGACCATCGGCGACACCCACGAGTACGAGCACCCCTTCGCCTTCGACACCCTCGAAGACCCCTACGAGCACCTCACCCGCGTCGTCGAGTCCTTCCTCGGCCGCCCGCTGCCGAAGGTCCGCCGCCGCTGGGCGGGCGTGTACGCGCAGTGCACCGACACCTCCCGCGTCGTGCACCGGCAGCAGGTCCGCGACGGCGTCTGGCTGGTGACCGGGCCCGGCGGCCGCGGCATGACCTGCTCGCCCGCCATCGCCGAGACCACCGCGAACGAACTGGGCTGGTGAACACCATGAACACGATGGACGCCGTGAACCACAAGAACCCGTACAACCTCGTCGTGCTCGACATGGCCGGGACCACCGTCGCCGACGGCGGCCTCGTCGAGCAGGCCTTCAACGCCGCCGCCGAGCGCCTCGGCGAAGACCCGGCCACGATGATCGACTACGTCCGCGCCACCATGGGCGAGTCCAAGATCTCCGTCTTCCGCCACCTCCTCGGCGGCGACGAGGCCCGCGCCCAGCAGGCCAACCTCGCCTTCGAGGAGGCGTACGGCGCCCTCGTCGACGGCGGGCGCATCGCCCCGATCCCCGGCGCGGCCGAGGCCATCGCCGCCCTCCAGGAGCAGGGCCGGACCGTCGTCCTCACCACCGGCTTCGCCCGGGTCACCCAGGACGCCATCCTCGACGCACTCGGCTGGCGCGACCTCGTCGGCCTCACCCTCTGCCCGGCCGACGCGGGCGGCCGCGGCCGGCCGTTCCCCGACATGGTCCTCGCCGCCTTCCTGCGCACCGGCGCCGTCGACGACGTCCGGCAGATCGCAGTCGCCGGCGACACCTCGTACGACATGCTCAGCGGCGTCCGTTCCGGCGCCGGGATCGTGGCGGGCGTCCTGACCGGCGCCCACGACGAGCCCGCGTTCAAGGAGCACGGCGCCACGCACGTCCTGGCCTCCGTCGCCGAACTTCCCGCGCTCATCAGGGAGTCGGAAGTCAGGGAGTCGGAAGTCAAGGAGTCGGAAGTCAGGGAGTCGGACGCATGACCAGCGGCATCCGGTTCGACTCCGTCTCCGTCGCGTACGGGAACCACACCGTCCTCGACTCCCTCGACCTGACCGTCGAGCCCGGCGAGGTCATGGCCCTGCTCGGGCCCTCCGGCTCCGGCAAGACCACCGCGCTGCGGGCGGTCGCCGGGTTCGTCCGGCCCCGCTCCGGCCGGGTGTTCCTCGGCGACCGCGACGTCACCGCCCTCCCGCCGCACAAGCGCGGGATCGGCATGGTCGTCCAGCAGTACGCGCTCTTCCCGCACCTGCGGGTCGAGGACAACGTGGCCTTCGGCCTGAAGGCGCAGAAGGCGCCCAAGGCCGAGATCCCCGGGCGGGTCGCCGAAGCCCTGGAGATGACCGGCATGGCGGCCTACTCCCGGCGCTACCCGCGCGAGCTGTCCGGCGGACAGCAGCAGCGCGTGGCCATCGCCCGGGCCCTCGCCATCCGGCCGAACGTCCTGCTGCTCGACGAGCCGCTCTCCGCGCTCGACGCGCAGCTCCGCTCCGGGATGCTCGCCGAACTCGCCAGGCTGCACCGCGAGTTGCCGGACGTCTCGATCCTGTACGTCACCCATGACCAGGTCGAGGCGCTCACCCTCGCCGACCGGATCGCCGTCATGGACAAGGCCCGGCTGCAGGACTGCGGGACCCCGCAGGAGCTGTACCGCAGGCCGCGTACGGAGTTCACGGCGTCCTTCGTCGGCAACGCGAACCTGCTGCCGGTGACGGTGGGGGCGGGCGGGGTGAGCCTCGACGGGGTCGCGCTCAGCGTCTCGACCGCGGACGCCGCGCCGGGGGCGCGCGCCACGCTGTGCGTACGGCCGCACCTCGTCGGGCTCGGCGACGGGCCCAACGCGCTGCGCGGGCGGATCGCCGAGGTGCAGTGGCGGGGGGCTACGCATCGGCTGTACGTGGAGGTGGGCGGTCACCGGGTGAAGGCGGACGTCAGGGAGCTTCGGGAGACACCCGTGCTCGGCGACGAGGTCACGGTGCACTTCGCGCCGGAGGACGCGGTGTTGTTGGGGGCGGGGGTCACCGATGGGTGAGTCGTCCGCACCGGTCATGCAAGCGGACCGCGCTCGGGGTGCGGGTACGGACACGGGGCGGAGGCGCCCGCAAAGGCGCCGTTCCGTTGTGCCCACCCGTTCCGCCCTGGGGGCACCTCCCGGACGGAGTCCGGGGGAGGAACGGATGCCCACAACGGGGCCTGTTCTCTGGGCTCTTCCTCCCGTCCTCGCCCTCGCCGTCGTCTTTCTCTACCCCCTCGCTCTCGTCGTCCAGGAGTCGCTCGCCCCCGGCGCCTACTCCTCCGTCTTCGCCTCCGAGTCGTTCCGGGACGCGCTGGTCACCACCGTCTGGCTGGCCGTCGCGGCCACCGTCGGGTGTCTGGTGCTCGGGTTCGTGCTCGCGCTGATCATCGCGTTCGTGCCGTTTCCCGGGGGGAAGGCGGTCGCCAAGTTCATCGACGTCTTCCTCTCCTTCCCGTCGTTCCTGATCACCCTCGCCCTGCTCTTCCTCTACGGCACCGTCGGCATGGCCAACGGGGTGTGGACCGATCTGACCGGCGCCGAGTCCGGGCCGTTCCAGTTCCTCACCACCCCGTGGGGCGTGCTGCTCGCCGAGATCACGTACTTCACGCCCTTCGTGATGCGCCCCCTGCTCGCCGCGTTCTCGCAGTTGGAGACCGCGCAGTTGGAGGTGGCCTCCTCGCTCGGGGCCGGGCCGATGCGGATCATCCGGCAGGTGATCCTGCCGGAGGCGCTGCCCGCGCTCGCGGCCGGCGGCAGCCTCGTGCTCGTCATGTGCCTGAACGAGTTCGGGATCGTCCTGTTCACCGGCGCCAAGGGCGTCACCACCCTCCCGATGCTCGTCTACAGCAAGGCGATCCTCGAGTCCGACTACGCCGCAGCCTGCGTCGTCGCCGTCGTCAACGTGGCGATCTCCGTGGGCCTCTACACCCTGTACCGGGGGGTCAGCCGCCGTGTTGGTGCATAGCCGTACGGGCCGCTGGACGGCCTGGACCGTGTTCGCGGTGCTCTTCGTCCCGCTCTTCGCCCTGCCCCTGCTCGTCATCCTCGCCGCGTCGTTCGCCACGAACTGGTCCGGGGCCTTCCCGTCCGGGCCGACCGCCGAGCACTACTCGGCGGCCGTCCGCGGCGAGTCGCTCCAGGCGCTGACCACCAGCCTGGTCACCGCCGTCACCGCCAGCCTGCTCGCGCTGCTCGTCGGGACCTGGGCCGCGCTCGCGGCGTCCGCGCTCGGCAAGCGGGGCCGGCGGGCGGTGGACGCGCTGTTCGTGCTGCCGGTCGCCGTGCCGTCGGTGGTGGTCGGGCTCGCCGTCCTGGTCGCGTTCTCGCAGCCGCCGTTTCTGCTCAACGGAACGCGCTGGATCGTGATCCTGGCGCACACCATTCTTGTCACGGCGTTCGCCTACCAGTCGGTTTCGGCTGCCATCCTGCGTCTCGACCCGATGTACGAGCAGGCGGCGGCCAGTCTGGGCGCGCGCCCCTCGTACGTACTGCTCCGGGTGAAGCTGCCGCTCCTGCTGCCGTCGCTCAACGCGGCCGCCGGGCTCTGCTTCGCACTGTCCATGGGTGAGCTCAGCGCCACGATGATGCTCTACCCGCCGGACTGGCTGCCGCTGCCGGTGCTGATCTTCACCGCCACCGACCGCGGCTCCCTCTTCACGGGCTCGGCTCTCGCCGTGGTCCTCATGGCGGCGACCCTGCTGGTCCTGCTCGCCGTCTCCCGTGTCCGCACCAAGGCCTCGTACCGCTAGTACCGCCGGTTCCCCCCTAGTTTCCCCCGTACCCCCGTACTGCCAGGAGAGAGCAACGTTATGCGTACGTACATCAAGCCGATCGCCGCCGTCACCGGCAGCCTCGCCCTCGCCGTCACCCTCACCGCCTGCGGCGGCGGTTCCTCCACCGCCTCCGAGGAGAAGATCGTCACCGTCTACAGCGCCGACGGCCTCAAGGGCGAGGCGGGCGACGGCTGGTACGACAAGGTCTTCAAGGACTTCGAGAAGAAGACCGGCATCAAGGTCAAGTACGTCGAGGGCGGTTCGGGCGAGATGGTGCAGCGCGCCGTCCGCGAGAAGAGCAACACCCAGGCCGACCTGCTCGTGACCCTCCCGCCGTTCATCCAGCAGGCCGACGGCAAGGGGCTGCTCCAGGCGTACACCCCGGCGGGCGCGGACAAGGTCAGCGGCGCGGACAAGTCCGCCGACGGCAAGTGGACCTCCGTCGTCAACAACTACTTCGGCTTCATCCACAACAAGAAGGAGCTGCCGGCGGCCCCCAAGACCTGGGAGGAGCTGCTGGACGGGAAGTTCAAGAACAAGCTGCAGTACTCGACCCCGGGCGTCGCGGGCGACGGCACCGCCGTCGTCATCAAGGCGATGCACGACTTCGGCGGCAAGGAGCCGGCGATGGAGTACCTGAAGAAGCTGCAGGCCAACAACGTCGGCCCGTCGTCCTCCACCTCCAAGCTCGCCCCGAAGGTCGACAAGGGCGAGATCCTGGTCGCCAACGGCGACGTCCAGATGAACTTCGCGCAGGCCAAGTCCATGCCGAACCTGGGCATCTGGTTCCCGGCGAAGCAGGGCGGCAAGCCCACCACGTTCGCGCTGCCGTACGCCGCCGGCCTTCTCGACAAGGCGCCGCACAGCGAGAACGGCAAGAAGCTGCTCGACTTCATGCTGGCGGAGGAGGCGCAGCGGCAGGTCAGCGAGATCGGCGGCGGCTTCCCGGCCCGAACCGACGTCAAGCCGACGGACGCCAACGCGATAGAGCTGGCGAAGCTGCTGGACGGCGTCGAGATCTTCGAGCCGGACTGGGCCGACATCGACAAGAACCTGGCGACGTACGTCGACTCCTGGAAGGCCGCGACGGGCAGCTGACGCCCGTCCTGAGCCGGGCCGGCGAGGACGTGGCGCCCGCGCCTTACACCCCAATGACGCCCGGCCCGAGCCCGACCCGCCACGTGTCGCCCAGAGTTCACCGCACGTATCTTCCGCCCCTCCGGAGTGTCGCGGAAAGATAACGGGTACGGACCGAACGGCTCAACAGGTCAACGCCCCTGAGAAATCGGGGGCGTTGGCATGCGGTCCGGCCCCGCATCCGTCCCTTCCCGATGGAGGAACCCCCATGCCGACGAACGGCATACCCCGCCGCACCGTGCTCGCCGCCGCCGGTGCCACCGCCGCGGTCACCGCGACCGGCCTGCTCGCCGCCCCCGCCGCCCACGCCGCCGCCCCCACGCTCCCGAACGGCACCAGCAAGGACAAGGTCCTCGTGGTCGGCATGGACGGCCTGCGGCACGACCGCATCGACGCCGCCAACGCGCCGAACCTCAAGTCGCTGATGGCGAACGGCACGTACGGCACGTCCCTGCTGTACGCCAACCCGATGGCCGCGACCTCCTCGGGCCCCGGCTGGTCGACCATCTCCACCGGCGTCTGGCCCGACAAGCACGGCGTGAAGGACAACACCTTCGTCGGCAAGAACTACGGCCAGTACCCCGGCTTCCTCGCCCGCCTGAACCAGATCCGGCCCGAGCTCTCGCTCTTCGCCGCCGTCGACTGGCCCGAGCTGGACACCCACGGCACCGTCACCCCCGGCGCCGACGCCAAGCTCGTCTACAACAACAATTACGTCGTCAACGACAAGGTGATCACCGACGCCACCGAGGACATCCTGCGCAACCAGAACCCGGACGTCCTCTTCGTCTACTTCGGCGAGACCGACGAGGTCGGCCACACCTCCGGTGCCAAGAGCCAGGCGTACCTCGACGCCATCGCCGTCCAGGACGGCTACCTCGGCCGCCTGATGACCGCGATCAAGGCCCGCCCCTCCTACGCCACCGAGCGCTGGACCGTCATCGTCGCCACCGACCACGGCCACGTCGACGCCGGCGGCCACGGCGGCTCCTCCATCGAGGAGCGGCGCACCTTCGTGCTCGCCCAGGGCCCCGGGATCGCCGCCGGCGCCCGGCCCGTCGACACCCGCCTCGTCGACGTCGCCGCCACCGTCTTCCAGCAGCTCGGCATCGCCCCCGACCCGGCCTGGGGCCTGGACGGCAAGCCGATCCAGCAGCGCTCCACCGACCCGTTCGACGCGCTGCAGTCCTCCCTCACCGGCCGCGTCGACGAGACCGGCATCCCGGCCGGCGTCCTCGGCTTCACCCGCACCGCGCCCAGCGGCTGGTCGGTCATCAACAACGCCATGGGCACCGGCGGCGTGACCGAGTGGCGCGGCTGGTCCTTCGCCACCGACGAGTTCTGGTCCCGCACCCAGCGCGACCAGTCCCGCGAGCTCAACGTCCGCGCCCGCGGCGTGTTCGCCGTCGCCGACTCGGACGAGTGGTCCGACAAGGCCTTCTCCGGTACGTACGACTCGACGCTGGTCACGCCCGCATACGCGGTCTCCGGCGCGTCCCGGGTCACCCTCGACTTCACGACGTTCTACCGGCAGGAGGGCAGCCAGACCGCGCAGGTCCTCGCGTCCTTCAACGGCGGCACGCCGACCCTGGTCAAGAGCTACACCGCGGACGTGATCTCGCAGCCGCAGTCCCTGTCCGTGGCCGTGCCCGCCGGTGCGTCCAGCGTGAGCTTCCGCTTCCGCTACACCGGGTCCAACAACTGGTACTGGGTGATCGACGGGGTCAAGGTCGCCACTTCCTGATTAATCTGGGGGCGTCGCCACAGCGCTGTCGCGTCGCCCCCAGCACCTCGCACGTTCGTACGGCAGGAGTCCCGCACCCATGGCAGAGCGCAAGCCGATCGAATCCTGGCTCACCGACATGGACGGCGTCCTCATCCACGAGGGCGTGCCGATCCCCGGCGCCGACGCGTTCATCAAGAAGCTGCGGGAGACCGGGAAGCCGTTCCTGGTCCTCACCAACAACTCGATCTACACCGCGCGCGACCTGCACGCCCGGCTCGCCAGGATGGGCCTGGACGTGCCCGTCGAGAACATCTGGACCTCGGCGCTCGCCACCGCCCAGTTCCTGGACGACCAGCGCCCCGGCGGCACCGCGTACGTCATCGGCGAGGCCGGTCTGACCACCGCGCTGCACGACATCGGCTACGTCCTCACCGACCACGACCCCGACTACGTGGTCCTGGGCGAGACCCGGACGTACTCCTTCGAGGCCATGACGAAGGCGGTCCGGCTGATCAACGCCGGCGCCCGGTTCATCTGCACCAACCCGGACGAGACCGGCCCGTCCATCGAGGGCCCGCTGCCCGCCACCGGCTCCGTCGCCGCGCTGATCACCAAGGCCACCGGCAAGGACCCGTACTTCGCGGGCAAGCCGAACCCGCTGATGATGCGCACCGGCCTGAACGCGATCGGCGCGCACTCCGAGACCAGCGCGATGATCGGCGACCGGATGGACACCGACGTGCTGGCCGGCCTGGAGGCCGGGATGCAGACGTTCCTGGTGCTGACCGGCCTGACCACGAAGGACGAGGTGGACCGCTTCCCGTTCCGCCCCTCCAAGATCGTCGACTCCATCGCCGACCTCGTGGACCGCGTCTAGGGCCTGTCCGGCGGATCAGGGTCGGACAGGCCCTAGACGTCGAGGTCGCCGGGGATCCCCTGGTCGGGCCCCTGCGGATGCGGAAACGCCGGAACCGGGTGAACCTGCCAGTACCAGGAGGTCACGATGCGTTCAGGTCCGATTGCTCTCCGTGCCGCAGGGGCGGCCGCCGCGGTACTGGCCCTCGCCCCCGTCGCGCACGCCCACGACGGCGTGAAGGTCAAGGTCACCCCGGCCACCGCCAAACCCGGGTCCGACGTCGACGTCCGGGTCAGCGGCTGCAAGGGCACGACCGGCGCGGCCAAGTCCCCGGCCTTCGTCGCGGACGCCGAGCTGTCGGGCCGGGACGGCGGCGACTCCCCGCTGTTCGGCGACACCACGCTCAAGTCGGGCCTGAACGACGGCGCCTATCGGATCACCGTGACCTGCGACGGCCACGACCACCGCGACGTCGGCACGGTGGTCGTCTCGCACCGGCAGCGGCCGACGCACCAGCCCACCCACCGGCCGACGCACCGCCCCACCGATCAGCCCACGCACCGGCCGACGCATCAGCCGACCGAACAGCCGACCCACCGCCCGCCCCACCGGCCCACGCACCACGAGACCCCCGTCGCCCCGGTGCGCGCGGGCGGCGGCGGGGCCGCGGCGCTCGCCGCGCCCGACGCGGACACCCCCGAGCGGGAGACCGTCGAGGAGCAGGGCCCCGGCACCCCGCACACCCTGGTCGGCCTCGGCCTGGCCGCCGTCGCCGCGGTGGCCGTCGCCTTCCGCCACACCCGCCGCCGGGCCGCGGCCGGCAAGACCTCAGGCCACCGCCAGGACGCGGAGTGACATGTCCGCCGACGAACGCCCGAGCGGCACCGGGCGGCTGCTGACCGGACTCACCTGGGCCGTCCTGCTCCTGGGGCTGTGGCTCTGGGGCCGCGAGGCCACCTCCGGCCCCGGCGGGCACTCCGCGCCGACCACCGGCGACGTCGCCGCCGTCGGCCGCCCGCTCGGCGTCGCGCTGCCGCCCGCGCACCGCCCCGTCGAGCCGGTGAAGCCGCAGCGCCTCGACATCCCGTCCATAGGCGTCAGCGCCCCGGTCGTCCCGCGCGGCCTGGACCGTACGGGCGCCGTGGACCCGCCGCCGTACGAGATGCCGCGCTCCGTCGGCTGGTTCGACCGCGGCGCGAAGCCCGGCGCGGACGGGGCCGCGCTCCTGGTCGGCCACGTCGACACCCGGTCCAAGCCCGCCGTCTTCTACGACCTCAGCTCCGTCCGCCCCGGCGCGAAGGTCCGGATCACCCGCGCGGACGGCTCGGTCGCCGAGTTCACCGTCGACGACGTGCAGGTCTTCCCGCGCGAGCACTTCGACCCCAAGCAGGCGTACGGCCAGCACGACCCGGACCGGGCCGAGCTGCGGCTCATCACCTGCGGCGGCGCCTTCGACCGGAAGGCCGGCACGTACACCGCCAACGTCGTCGTCTCCGCCTACCTGACCGCCGTCACGACCACCACCACAGCCTGACCCGATCCCAAGGGGAAGTGGATGCACCGAATTCGCACCGGCCGCGCGGCCGTGCTGCTGGGGGCGGCGGCGCTGCTGGCGGCCGGGTGCGGCGCGCCCGGCGCAGGC
>NZ_DATCVQ010000160.1:0-31940 GCF_036566765.1 Streptomyces sp. | reverse complement strand
GGCGCGGCGGCCGGCGGCGCGGCGGAGGAGACGCCCGCGCCGGCGACCGGCAGGGCGAGGGCGAGTACGAGTGCGGCGGCCGTGGCCGCCCGGGAAGGTGTACGCATGTCCAGGACGCTAGGCCGCCCGGGCACACGGCCGCGTCAGCCCGCGGTCCCCCTTCGAGGACCCGTCCGTACGACTGCGGTCTGACGCCCCGGTCCGGCCCCCGCGGGCCCGGCCCCCGCGCTCTCGACGAAAAGTTCCTCTTTTCCGTTTGATACCGGAACCGTATGGTTTGTGTGAGTGTCTTCTCCAGTGACACCACAGTCCCCACAGCACCAGGAAACGGGGGCGTCATGTTCCACCGCCAGGGCCTCGCGGCCGCCGCCGCGGGCATGCTTCTCGCCGCCGGGATCGGCGCCACGATCCCGGCCACCGCCTCCTCCACGCCGCAGTCCACCGCCACCGCCCAGTCGACCGCTCTCGTGGTCAACGCCCGGTGGGGCGGTCACGGCTCCTTCGACCGGCTCGTGATCGACGTGAAGGGCAAGATGCCGCCCGTCACGGTGAAGCCGGTCAAGGTCCTGCGGTACGACGGCTCCGGGCACAGGGTTCCGCTCGCCGGGAAGTACTTCCTGGAGATCAAGCTCTCTCCCGCCGCCGCCCACAACGACGCCGGACAGAACGTCTACAAGGGGCCCCGGCTCCTGAAGATCTATCTGCCCACTCTGAAGGGCCTCGCACTCACCGGCGACTTCGAGGGCGTCGTCACCTTCGGCACCGCATTCAACGTCAAACCCGTGTACAAGACGTTCACGCTGCACTCCCCGGAGCGCTTCGTCCTCGACGTCCGGCACCCACACGGCTGCCCCACCTGACCTGAGGAGTAAGGCCACCCACCGCGGGCCCGGCCACACCGCCGGGCCCGCCCTCTCTCCCCGGCCGCTCAGGCGAACGCACTCGTCTCCAGGTACACCGCCGTGCCCTCCCGGCGCGCCCGGTCGATCTGTGCGAGCCGGAGGAAGTTCCGCGGGGTCATTTCCCGCTCCCACTCGGCGAGAGTGAGCACGCGGTACTCGGTGTGCTCCTCCGGGTCCAGGACGACGCCCGCGATCTGCTCGTCGTCGAGCGTCCCGCCGTCGAAGATGAAGCCGATGTTGTTGGCGGGCCAGTCCTCACTGTGCGAGGCGAGGAAGTGCGCGCCCAGGAGCCGCGGCTCCCCCGCGAACTCGATCCCGGTCTCCTCCCGGCACTCGCGCACGGCCGTCTCCCAGGGCGTCTCGCCGGGGTCCATGTTCCCGCCGGGCCACTGCCAGGCCTCGGAGCCGTACACCGAGCGGAGCTGGAACGGCCGCCCCTCGGTGTCGGTGAAGTACAGGCAGGCGTACGCCGTCGCTCTCGGCAGCGTCGCGATGTACTCGACGGGCGGCAGCCAGGTCTTCGCCATGGGGCTCAGCTCTCTCTCGACAGGTCTCCCGGCCCATCCTCTCGGTCGGGCGGCCCCGATCCGGTCGCCCCGGCCCGCATCACCGGATCGTGTGATCAACTCGCGCCCGGCGAACTCGGCCTGCGCCGTCACGCGCGACCGGGCCCCGGCGTGCCCCGTCACTCCCCGTCGAGCGGCTCCAGATCCAGTCGGCGCATCAGCCGGTGCTCGTGGAACAGACGTCCCACCAGCGCTCCCCCGTAGACCACGAAGCCCACGCCGACCAGCCAGGACTGCAGCACCAGCACGGTGCCGAACTGCCCGTACGTCACTGCGTTCGACGCGATCAGCGGGGAGAAGACGAACTGCGAGAACACCCGCAGCCCGAGCAGTCCCAGCGCGGTGCCGACCGCCCCCGGCACCAGCGCGCGCCAGCGGATGCGGCCGCAGAGCAGGAAGCGCTGCGACCACCAGAAGAACAGGAAGGTGCCGACGAGGTCGGCCAGGGCCACCAGGGACGTGAGCGCCGTGGAGGACTCCTCCGGCTGAGGGGCCTTGACGAAGAGCAGCAGCGCAGCGACGAGGACGGCGAGCCAGACGACGTGCCGCCACATCGTGTGCCAGCGGGCGGTGGGCAGGTCCCATACCCGTTCGTACCCGGTCTGCACGGCGGATCCGAAGGTGACGCCGAAGGCCGCGAGCGCGGCGAGACCGAAGGCGGTGGTCCGCTGCAGCGCCTGGCCGGGTTTGCCGAAGAGCCGCTCCACCTCCTCCTGGGACACCTGGGACACGCCGAGCGCGTTCACCAGCCAGCGGGCGAAGCCCTGGCCGCTGGCGAGGTCGGCGGCGGCGACCACGATGAGGAGCGGGACGAGGGTGAGCAGGCTGAGGGCCGCGAAGCCCATCGCCCGGTGCATCAGCTCCATCTCCCGGCCCCGGTACCAGGCCAGTCCGACGACCGAGTTCAGTACGCGCTCGTGGAGCCGGTGGAACCAGTGGCCGTGCGCGGGCTCGGGACCGGAGGAAAGGGGCATGCTCGGTCGAGTACCCGTAAGCGGCGTCGACGTCTCCGTCGTGCCGCCGAACGGGTGTCGGGGCCGGTCGGAGCGAAGGGTTGGCGCAAACCGACCTCAGGGGCGGCCCACCGCACGTGGAGTCGCGGTGCGACGGGTCTCTCGGGTGCAGCGGTCCGGTGACGTGGAGTCGGCGCCGCCGGCGGGCAGGGCAGAGGTCGAGGCCTGGAGCGCGGCGCTCACCAGGGTCGCGAGCAAGTCGATGTCGGACCCTATGTCCAGACGTACCGTCACCCACCCCGAACCCGCCCGGAGTCGCACCGCGGTGGACCCGATCAGCGCCGGACGCAGTTTGGCGATCATCGCTCGGGTCAGGTGCACGTCGGCTTCGTGTTCGCCGTGGAAGTGGACGATCTCCTGCGTCGTGGTCCGCAGTCCGAGCTCCGCGCCGCAATGGGCACGGTCGGCGATCAGCGACGGCCAGCTCATCAGCCGTTCACTGGCGTGCCGGGCAGTGTTCATACCCGGATCGTGCCGCCCAGCGGGGGGCTCGCACAAGCGGGATGACCGAGCAATTCGCGCTGTAGGCACGCGTGTGCGCACCGGGGGGCGTACGGCTGCGCGAACGGGGACGTCTCGGGGCGGTTCGGCCCCGTCGATGGGTCAGACGACGGGGACGGGGCGACGGTCGCGGATGCGGGCGGCCAGGACGGCGACGTCGTCCTCGGCATGCCGGGCGTCGAGTCGGCGCAGCACCTCCTCGACGACCTGGTCCGGGCTGGCGCGGGGCGGCATGCTCAGGGCGGCCAGCCGGTCCAGGGAGACGTCGATGTCCTCGCCGCGCCGCTCCACGAGTCCGTCGGTGAACAGCAGCAGCGTCTCGGAGGGGGCGAGCTGGCGGGTGACGAGTTCGTAGCCGCCCACGCCGGTGCCGAGCGGCGGCCCGACGGGCACCTCGACGATCTCGGCGGATCCGTCGGCCCTGAAGACGACCGGCGGGAGGTGCCCGGCGCTCGCGAAGCCGGCCGCGCCGCGCGCCGGGTCGACCTGGACGAGCAGGCAGGTCGCGGGGCGCCGGGCACGGTCCTCGGCCACGACCGCGTCGAGCTGCCGCAGGACGCGGTGCGGCGGGAGGTCGGTGGAGGCGACGTCGCGCAGGGCGGAGCGGTACGCGTTCATGTCGACGGCGGCGTCGAGGCCGTGGCCCATGACGTCGCCGACGACGAGCAGGCTGCGGCCGAAGTGGAGCCGTACGGTCTCGAACCAGTCGCCGCCCACGAGCGTCCGCGGGCCGACCGGGAGGTAGCGGCCGGCGATTTCCAGGTTGGGGTGGGGGCGGCCGGGCTCGGCGACGAGGGCTCGCTGCAGGTGCAGGGCGGTCTCTTCGGTCGCGGCGAGCCGGCGGGCGTGGCCGAGGTGGACGGCGGCCAGGCGGGCGGCGGCGCGCAGGGTGGCGCGCTCGTGATCGGTGAAGGGGCCGGTGGCGCGGGCGGCGAGGAGGGTGCCGTGGAGCAGGCCGTGCGCGGCGAGGGGCGCCGAGACGGTGCGGGAGGCGTCGGAGGGGTCCAGGAGCTCGGGCGGGCCGGCCTGGGCAGCCCTGCGGGTGTCCCTCAGGGCGGCGGACGAGATCGCGGCGGACGAGGCCGCGGTGCCGGGCGCGAGGGCGTCCATGGGCTTGTCGTCCACCTCGACGGGCTCGGGGAGCAGGTCGACTGCCGCCGCGTCGCACAGCCGGTCGCGGAGGAAGGCGACCAGTTCGCGGCTGACGGAGGCTTCGTCGAGGGTCGCGCCTATCCGCTCGGCGGCCTCCTCCAGGGCCCGCAGCCGGTCCAGCACGGCCGTGTGCTCCTGGATCAGGGCCTCATGGGCACCCTCACGCTCCGACACGCCACCTCCACCTCGGCAGCCCTCCCCGAGCAGCTCCGACACAGCCATTCCACCAGCACCATGGGTCACCCGGCACACCGAACGGGTGACAGGGGATCGTTTCAGCAGGTCAAAGAGGCGCGACGGGGGTTCAGCCGGGGTAGCCGTGCCCTGTCATGCGCTCCGTACGGAGCATAAACCTGTTCGATCAAGGACTTCGATGCGAATTCGCAATGCCACCGCCGCCGCCCTGGGCGCGCTCGCCCTCGTCCTCGCCGTGCCGAGCTCGGCCTCGGCCGCCACCGGCGAGTTCACGTACCAGTACGTCGACGAGAACGGGGACCCGGCCGTGACCCTGCTGACCGACCCGCCGAGCGGCGAGTGCCTCACGCTGCCCGAGGTGGCCGACGAGGAGACCACTCCGCCCGCGCACTCGCCGCGGAACCGGACGGACGCGACGGCCATGGTCTTCACCGGCGCCGACTGCTCGGGCGACTTCTTCTCGCTCCGTCCGCACACCGGCTACGGCTCCGCGCGCCTGAAGCTGCGGTCGGTCGTCTTCTCCTGAGGCTGAGGCTCAGGGTCAGGCTCAGGGCGCGACGAAGAGGGCCGGGAAGCGGGGGGCCAGCCAGGGCTTGCGGCCCCAGCTCAGGGCTCTGCCCCGGGCCATGACTCCCCAGGGGCCGCTTCTCCCGAGGCCCATGAGAAGGAACGCGACGGGCTCGGTCAGGATCGTGCAGTCCGGGCGCTCCACCGGGCGGGCGGTGACGGTCACCGCGCCGTCCGCCACGGTGACGCCGAACCGGGCGCCGCCCCACAGCCGCACCGTGAAGCGGGCGGTCAGCCCGGCGACGGCGGCCGGATCGACGACCCTGGGCATGGCGGCGATCATGAACGGCAGCGTCAGCTCCACCCGGGCGCGGTCGATCATGTGCGGCCGGCCCAGGGCCCTGGCCAGGTCATAGCCGTGGCCGAGCATGTGGGTCAGGAGGTACGAGCCCAGGGTCGCCGGGTCCATCGAACCCATCGGGGTGACCAGGACCTCGTCCGGGTCCCGCTGCTCGACCGTCGTGAGGAAGGCGGCGGCCTGCCCCGCGATCATGTCGGCGAGCGGGCCGGCGGCGCGCTCCCCGAACTCCGCGAGCGCCCGGGCGTTGGCGTCGGCGATGCTGCCCGGCGTGCCGTCCCCGTGCGTGCGCTCCCGGCCCGCGGCCACGTCGGCCATCAGCTCGTTCGCCTGCGCGAGATGCGCCGCGGCCTCGCCGAACGTCCACTCGCAGCCGGGCACCGGCAGCCCGGTGTCGCCCGCGCCGCGCACCAGGGCCGCGATCTCCTCCGCGGTGTCGCGTATCGCCGCGCCGAGGCCGGGCGGCAGCAGGCTCGGCGGCTGCCCCGTCCGCCCCGCCGACCCCGTCGTCTCCGCCGCCGTCTCCTTCGACATCTCTGTCGACTCCTCCCTGGCCGCACGTTCCTCCGGCGGGTGACTCTGGCAGAGCATCCGCGTCCCGGTCGACCCCCCGGACCGACCGGCGTGACCTTCACCGCAAACAGCGGCGCGGCGTTGTGCGGCGACGGGGGCTGCTGATCAAGTACGGGGGCAGGGGCAGAGGGATTCGCGAGAGCCGGGGGAACACGCTGTGACAACAGGGGATTTCAGCTCCACCGGGTACTTCGGCTCGGTGGACGACGTGGCCGCCCGTCTGGCCGAGACCGGCTACCTCGCCTCGCCCGCGGTCGCCACCACCGTCTTCCTGGCCGACCGGCTCGGCAAGCCCCTGCTCGTGGAGGGCCCCGCCGGCGTCGGCAAGACGGAGCTGGCGAAGGCGGTCGCGCAGGTCGCCGACGCCCGTCTCGTACGGCTCCAGTGCTATGAGGGGGTGGACGAGTCCCGCGCCCTGTACGAGTGGAACCACGCCAAGCAGCTGCTGCGGATCACCGCCGGCCGGGGCGAGAGCTGGGACGAGGCGCGCACGGACATCTTCAGCGAGGAATTCCTGCTGGCCCGCCCGCTGCTGACCGCGATCCGCGGCGAGGAGCCGAAGGTGCTGCTCGTCGACGAGATGGACAAGGCGGACATCGAGGTCGAGGGCCTGCTCCTCGAAGTACTGAGCGACTTCCAGGTCACCGTGCCGGAGCTGGGCACGATCTCCGCGACGCGACGCCCCTTCACCGTGCTCACCTCCAACGCCAGCCGGGAGCTGTCGGAGGCGCTGCGCCGCCGCTGCCTGTTCCTCCACATCGGCTTCCCGGACGAGGAGTTGGAGCGCCGGATCGTCCGGATGAAGGTCCCAGGCATCGACGAGGCGCTCACCACGTCGATCGTGCGGGTGGTCGGCGCTCTGCGCGCGATGGACCTGCGCAAGGCCCCGTCGGTCGCGGAGACCGTCGACTGGGCCCGTACGCTGCTGGCGCTCGGCGCGACGACGCTGGACGAGACCGTGGTGCGGGACAGTCTCGGGGTGATCCTCAAGCACCAGGACGACATTCTGAAGGCCGCCGCCAAGCTCGACCTGGACGCGGTGTGAGCGCGGACCCGGGCGCGGGTGACCTCACGGACGCGGGTGGCGTCGCGGACCGGTTGACCGGGCTGGTCCAGGCGTTGCGGGCGCACGGGCTGGGGATCGGGCCGGGCGAGACCGTGGACGCGGGGCAGGCACTGGAGGTCCTGGGCTTCACGGACCGGGAGCGGATGCGGGAGGGCCTGGCAGCCACCTTGCTGCACCAGGAGGGCCATCGGGCGCTGTTCGACCGGGTCTTCGACCTGTACTTCCCACGGGGCGTCGGAATCCCGGACGGGCCGCAGCCAGACGCGGGGACGCCGGACACGGCGGAGCTGCGCGACCGGCTGGTCGCCGCGCTGGCGGCCGGCGACCAGGCGCTGCTCGGGCAGTTGGCGGCGGAGGCGGTGGGCGCGCTCGGCGGCTTCGGCTCGACGCCGGGGGCGGACGGCTGGTCCTCGTACCAGACCCTGAACCGACTGCGGCCGGAGACGTTGCTCGTACGGGTCCGGGCGGCGGTCCGCGCGGAACGGGCCGGCCGCTCGGGTGGCGGGGGCGGGTCCGGCCGAGGGGGCGGGTCCAGGGGGTCGGAGGGGACCGCGGAGTTCACCGACCGGCTGGAGGACGACGAGATCCGGCGGCGGATCGAGGCGTTCCGGGAGCGGGTGCGGACCGAGGCGCGGCGGCGGGTGGCCGAGCGGCAGGGCACGGACCGGGTGGCGCGGCGCGCGGTCGGCGGGACGGCGGAGAGCGTCGACTTCCTGCTGGCCGGACGTGCCCAACTCGACGAGCTGCGCCGTACGGTACGGCCCTTGGCCCGCAAGCTGGCCACCCGGCTGGCGGCGCGCCGCCGGAAAGCGGCCCGGGGCAGCATCGACCTGCGGCGGACGCTGCGCGGCTCGCTGTCCACCGGCGGCGTGCCGATGCGGCCGGTGCTGCGCCGGCGCCGGCCGGGGCGGCCGGAGCTGGTGCTGCTCTGCGACGTGTCGGGGTCGGTGGCGGGCTTCGCGAACTTCACGATGCTGCTGGTCCAGGCGTTGCACGACCAGTTCAGCAAGGTTCGGGTCTTCGCCTTCGTCAATCGCGTGGACGAGGTCACCCGGCTGGTGGCGCGTGCCTCCGCCGACCCTGCCGGTCTCGGCGAGCGGGTGCTCGCCGAGGCGACGCTCACGAGTTGGCACGGCCAGAGCGACTACGGCACGGCGCTGGGCGAGTTCGCGGAGCGGTACGCGGACGCGGTCGGTCCTCGTAGCGTCGTGTTCGTCCTCGGCGACGCGCGGACGAACATGAGCGACCCGAACCTGCCCGCTCTGAAGACGATCGCGGACCGTGCGCGGCGCGTGTACTGGCTCAATCCCGAGCAGCCGGCGCTGTGGCAGACCGGCGACTCGGTCGCGCTCACGTACGCCGGGCTCGTGGAGATGCACCCGTGTCGCAACGCCCGGCAGTTGGGGGAGCTGATCGCGCGGCTGCTGCCGGTGTGACGGGGGCCTGAGACCGGTTGGCCAGTAGCCGCCAATGGTGCCTGGCCCGTTCCGACCGAGGGAAGCAATGGATCACTCGACGTGATGTCGAGTGACGCTTCGTGACGGAAGGGGCGGGAGATGAGCGGGACGACAGGTACCGGGACGCATGCGGCGCAGGCACGGCGGCTGCGGGTGCTGCTGCTGTGCGAGGTCGGCGAGGGCGGGCAGGAGCAGTTCCTCGATGCGTACGAACGGGTGCGGCACGCGGTCGCGGAGGTGCCGGGGCATCTGGTCGACCAGCTGTGTCGGTCGACAGAGGATCCCGGCCAGTGGTTGATCACGAGTGAGTGGGAGAGCGCCGCCCGGTTCCACGCGTGGGTGGACAGCGCGGAACACCGGGAGATGGTCGCGCCGTTGCGGGCATGCGTCGTGGGCAGGCGCTCCCTGCGGTACACGGTGGAGCGGGAGACACCGCATCGGCCGCCGCCGGTCGTGACGCGGCATGCCGTCACCTACTCCGTGCGGCCCGGGAGTGGGCCTGCCGTGGCGAAGGTGTTCGGCTCCCGGGTGCCGCCGCCGGGGACGGCGTCGGACACCCGGCTGCGCAGAGCCTCGCTGTACCGGCACGGCGACCGGTTCTTCCGGACGGTGGAGATCGCGGGCGGGCCGGAGCACATCGGGCCGACGCTGGCGGCGATCGTCCGGCAGCCTCATGTGCGCGCGATCGAGGACGAGGTCCGGACCCACATGGTCACGGACGTCGACCTCGGCGACGAGGAGTCCGCGCGCTCCTTCTTCCGCCGGGCCGCCCTGCGGGCCGTACACCACCACACGGCGGACGGCGCGCACGGCGGGCTCCGACGGCACGTGCTTTTCTATCCCGTGCTGCCGGGCCGCGGGCCGATGCTCGCCGAACTCCTCGGCCGGCATGACCGGTCCACCGTCGGCGAGGCCACGGCGGCGCTGCGCGCGGCCACCGTGTACGCCGCCGAGGACATGGTCGTACGGAGCGTTGACCTGGACGTCCCGGCCGTCGACGCCCCAGGGCTCGCGGTGGGCGCCGGCGGCGGTGCGGACCTGGCCGGGCTGCTCGACCCGGGGCTGTGTCCTCACGACCTGTCGACGCGCGACGGACAGCTCGCCTTCCTCGACGCGTTCGACATGCCTCCCGTCACCGACTTCGTCGCCACGCCCGCCTGATTCCGGAACGGAGTTGGCCCACCATGACCGACGCCCCTCTCATCGTCAGCCTCGCCGACGTGGAACCCAACCGCAGGCGCGGCGGCGAGCTGTACACCCTCCTCTCCCCGCGCACGGTCGGCTCCGACAGCGGTTTCATGGGCGTCTCCTCGATCGCGCCCGGGGACCGGATCACCGAGCACTACCACCCGTACTCCGAGGAGTTCGTGTTCGTGGTGGCCGGGAAGCTGGAGGTGGATCTGGACGGGACCGCCCACCCGCTCCGTGCCGACCAGGGGATCCTCGTCCCGCGCATGGTCCGGCACCGGTTCCGCAACGCCGGGGACGTGACGGCCCGGCTCGTCTTCCACCTGGGCCCGCTCGCGCCGCGCCCCGAGCTCGGCCATGTGGACACGGAGCCGGACTCATGAAACGCAGGGTGGCGGTGACCGGCATCGGCGTGGTCGCGCCGGGCGGGATCGGCGTACCGGCGTTCTGGGAGCTACTGACCGCCGGCCGCACCGCCACACGCACGATCACGCTGTTCGACCCCGCGGGCTTCCGGTCCCGGATCGCGGCCGAGGTCGACTTCGACGCGCGGGCCGCCGGACTGTCGGCCGAGCAGACCGAACGGAACGACCGCTACGTCCAGTTCGCCCTCGTCGCCGCCTCCGAGGCACTGCGGGACGGCGGACTGGGGCCGGACCCGGGCGACGGGCCGTGCGTGGGGCTCGACGAGGGGGTCGATCCGTGGCGGGTGGGCGTGTCCATGGGAACGGCGGTGGGCGGCACTACCCGGCTGGAGCACGACTACGCGCAGGTCAGCGGGCGCGGCGCACGCTGGGCCGTGGACCCGGACAGAGCGGGGCCGTATCTGCACCGGGCGATGACGCCGAGCGTGCTGGCCGGTGCGGTGGCCGAGGAGTACGGGGCGCGGGGCCCGGTGCGCACGGTCTCGACGGGGTGCACGTCGGGCCTGGACGCGGTCGGGTACGCCCTGCACACGGTGGCGGAGGGCGCGGCGGACGTGGTGCTCGCGGGGGCCGCCGACTCGCCCATCTCGCCGATCACGGTGGCGTGCTTCGACGCGATCCGGGCCACGTCGACCCGCAATGACGACCCGGCGCGGGCCAGCCGTCCCTTCGACCGGGACCGGGACGGGTTCGTGCTCGGCGAGGGCGCGGCCGTGGTCGTCCTGGAGGAGCTGGAGCACGCCCGGCGGCGTGGGGCGCGGGTGTACTGCGAGGTGGGCGGCTTCGCGACCTTCGGGAACGCGCACCACATGACCGGGTTGACGGCCGAGGGGCTCGAGATGTCGCGGGCGATCGACCGGGCGCTGGGCGACGCCGGGGTACGGCCGGAGGACGTCGATTACGTCAACGCACACGGGTCGGGGACGGTGCAGAACGACCGGCACGAGACGGCCGCGGTGAAGCGTTCGCTGGGCGAGCATGCGGCGGCGGCGCCGATGAGTTCCATCAAGTCGATGGTGGGCCATTCGCTGGGCGCCATCGGGGCGATCGAACTCGCCGCGTGCGTCCTCGCCCTGGCGCACGGGGTGATCCCGCCGACGGCCAACTACGAGACGCCGGACCCGGAGTGCGACCTGGACTACGTGCCGGTGACGGCGCGGGAGGCGCGGCTGCGGACGGTCCTGTCGGTAGGCAGCGGGTTCGGGGGCTTCCAGTCGGCGGTGGTTCTGGACGGCCGGGGCCGCCGAGAGGCCGGGTGGGCGGCGTGACGGCGACGCGGGCGACGGGGACGGCGAGGACGCGGGCCGTGGTGACGGGGCTTGGCGTGATCGCGGCCACCGGGATCGGCGTCGACGCATTCTGGAAGAGCACGCTGGCCGGGGTGCGGGCGCTGGACCTGGTCGAGGAGCCGGGTTGTGCCGGGCTGCCGCTGCGGGTGGGCGGCGCGGTGCGCGGATTCGAGGCGGCCGACGCGGTGCCGGGTCATGTCCGGGTCCAGACGGACCGGTTCACGCATCTGGCGATGGGCGCGGCGGAGCTGGCGCTGGCGGACGCCGCGCTGCCGGACGCGGGCCCGGAGGCGTACGACACGGGTGTGGTGATGGCGGCGGGCCTGGGCGGGGTGACGTTCGGGCAGCGGGAGATCGAGCGGTTGTGGAGCCGGGGGCCGCGGGCCGTGGGGCCGTACCAGTCGATCGCGTGGTTCTACGCGGCGGCCACCGGCCAGTTGTCGATCCGGCACGGCTACCGGGGGCCGTGCGGGGTGCTCGCCGATGACGAGGCGGGAGGTCTGGACGCCCTGGCGCACGCGGCCCGGCAGTTGGGGCGGGGGGCGCGGTCGATGCTGGCGGGAGCCGCCGAGGCGCCGTTCTGCCCGTTCTCCGTGGTGTGCCAGCTGGACGCGCCGGGGCTGGGCCTCGGCGCCGATCCGGACCGGGCGTATCTGCCGTTCACCGCCGGCGCGGACGGGTTCGCCCCGGCGGAGGCGGGGGTCGTCCTGGTCGTGGAGGAGGGCGATGCGGCCGAGGAGCGGGGTGCGCCGGTGCGGGCGCTGGTGGGCGGTCATGCCTCGACGTTCACCTGCGGCGGGGACTGGGCCGCTTCCCGGGAGGGGCTGGCCCGGGCGATCCGGGGCGCGCTGCGGGCAGCCCGGATCGCGCCGGCGGAGTTGGGCGTGGTGTTCGCCGACGCCCTGGGCACCCCGGCGGCGGACCGGGCCGAGGCGCAGGCCCTGGCGGACGTGTTCGGTCCCGGCGCCGGCGGGATCCCGGTGACCACGGTCAAGCCGGGGACGGGAAGGGCGTACTGCGCGGCGGCGGCGCTGGACGCGGCGGCCGCCGTCCTGACCCTGGAGCACGGGGTGGTGCCTCCGGTGCCCGGTCTCGGCGGGGCCCGAATATGCCATGACCTGGACGTCGTCACGGATGTGGCCCGCGCCGTCGCGCCCCGCGCGGCGCTGGTGCTCGCCCGTGGCCTGTCGGGGTCCACCACGGCCCTGGTGCTGTGCCGGGCCGACGCGGAGTGACGCGCCACGCCGGAATCGACGACCGACGGAGCCACCGAAGCACCCCGAACCACCGAACCACTGCGGCAGAGAGCGAGGAAGCATGGGGAACACGAGTTTCGGCTATGCGGAGCTGGCCGGGCTGATGCGGTCGAAGGCCGGCGTGCCGGTCGACCCGGCGGTCCTGGAGGACGCGCCCGACACGGAGTTCGCGCAGTACGGGCTCGACTCGCTGGGCCTGCTCGGGCTGGTCGCCGAGCTGGAGCACATGTACGGCGTCGAGCTGGACGGCGGGGCGCTGGCGTCGCGCACCCCGCGGGAGTTCGTCGCGGTGGTGGGCGCGAGCCTGAGGACGGAGGGCTGACATGGCGGGACACACGGACAACGAGATCGTCATCGCGGCCCCGCCGGATCTGACCTGGGACCTGACCAACGACGTGGAGAGCTGGCCGAAGCTGTTCAGCGAGTACGCGGCGGTGGACGTGCTCGAACGGGACGGCGACAGCGTGACCTTCCGGCTGACGATGCACCCCGACGAGAACGGCGTGGCGTGGAGCTGGGTGTCGCGGCGGACCTGCGACCGGCGGGCGGGCGTGGTGACGGCGCACCGGGTGGAGACCGGGCCGTTCGCACACATGAGCATCCGCTGGGAGTACGCACCGACGCCGGACGGCCGGACGCGGATGCGCTGGATCCAGGACTTCGCGATGAAGCCGACCGCCCCGGTCGACGACGCGGCGATGACGGAGCGGATCAACCGCAACTCGCTCATTCAGATGGGGCTGATCCGGGACAAGGTGGAGGCGCTGGCGGCGGGGTCCGTCGGCCCGGCGGACGAGGACAGGGGGTGACGGGGTGCATCGGACGCTCATCGTCGCGCGGTTGAACGGCCAGAGCTGTGAGCGGATCGCGGACGTCTTCGCCGAGTCGGACCGGGGCGAGCTGCCGGGCCTGATCGGTGTCACGGGGCGCAGCCTGTTCCGCTTCGGCGGTCTGTACCTGCATCTCGTCGAGGGGAACCATCCGATCGCCCCGGAGGTGGCCCGTCATGTACGGCATCCGGCGTTCCGGGAGGTGAGCGCGCAGCTGGCCCCGTACGTCCGGGCGTACGACCCGGAGACCTGGCGGGGCCCGAAGGACGCGATGGCGGAGGAGTTCTACCGCTGGGAGGCCGGCCCGGGCGTCTGAGCGACCGGCGCGCCCGCTTGGTGCGGGCGGAAGACGTGGGGTTCCTTGGGCAGGCACGCCGGACACGACCCCCGAGGAGCCCCGCACCATGGACGACTACCGCATCGAGACCGTACGCGACGGCTTCCGGCGATGGACCGCCCGCAACGACCGGGGTGCGGAGGTCCGGATCGCGGCCGCGGACGACGAGGGCGCGCAGCCGTCCTTCACGCCGGTGGAGCTGCTGCTGGCGGCGATGGGCGGCTGCGGCGGCCTGGTGGTGGACCGGACCGCCCGCACCGTCGAACACGACGGTCTGCGAATCGTGGTCGAGTCGATGTCGGGGCCCGAGGACGAGGGCCGGGTGGGTCGGATCAGGGTCAGCTACGAGATGGAGTTGCCGGCGGGCGACGAGCAGGCCGCGGAGAAGTTCGCCCGCGGGGTGCGGCTGACGCACGAGCGGTACTGCACGGTCAGCCGCACGGTGGAGCACGGCGCGGCGGTGCAGGCGATCCTGCCGGACGGCACGACCGGCTTCGAGGGTGGCTGAGGACGGCGGGGCGTCACGCGTCCACCGGCCAGATCCCCCCGGCGTTCCGTTCGGTCGCCGCGTGCCACCAGCGGGGCGGCGAGGTTCCCGCGGGTCGTGAGGTCAGCTGCTCGGGATGCAGGCCCAAGGGCCGGAGCGCCTCGGCGCGCACGTGGACGTCGTACCAGCCGCGCCAGTGTCCGTCGGGCCCGGGGGCGCAGGCCAGGTCGAAGCCGACGTCGTCGGCGCGGAACGGCATCCAGTCGATGCCGCGCTCACGCAGTCAAGCGCGGAGGGCGGCGAGAGGCGCAGGGCAGCCGGGGAGGTTCTCGTACGCGGCGACGGTGATCCACTCGGGGCTGGGGAAGCGGGCGGAGGTCATGGCGTCCATGATGCCCGCTGAGCCGGGGGCCCCGCCTCCCCCGGGCCCCCGCTTCGCGACACGGCCCGGCAGCGTTAGCGTGGGGGCCATGGAACTCATGGGGCAGATCACCGCCGACCGTCCGTTGCTCGTGCTGGCCGTCAAGGAGGAGGCGCAGTTCCTCGACACGACGCTGCCCGTCCTGCTGACCGGCATGGGCAAGGTCAACGCGGCGACCGCCCTGGCCACCGTCCTCGGCCGGGACCCGCTGCCCTCCGGGATCGTGAACCTGGGCACGGCCGGGGCGCTGCGCCCCGGCTGGACGGGGACGCACGTCGTCGGGACCGTGATCCAGCACGACCTCGACGGCGAGCTGCTGGCGACGCTCACCGGCGAGATGTACGGCGCGCCCCTGTCACTGCCGGACGCGGACGGCCCGACGCTGGCGACCGGCGACGCGTTCATCTCGGATGAGTCCGCGCGAGCCCGCCTCGCGGAGCGTGCGGCGCTGGTCGACATGGAGGGCTACGCCCTGGCGACGGCGGCCCATCTCGCCGGCGTCCCGCTGCGGATCGTCAAGCACGTCAGCGACGAGGCCGGCGAGGGCGCGGCGCGCAGCTGGCGCGAGTCCGTCGCCGACTGCGCCCGCGCGCTCGCCGACTGGGCGGCCCGCCACGTCCCGCACCACTCCTGAGTCCTGAGTCACCGCCCGGGCCCGCGAACGGCCGGTCAGACGGGAACCGTGCGGAAGTGGGTGGTCAGCCGGCCCTGGTCGTCGAGCACGTGGAACGCGAGGGCGGGCGGCAGGTCCAGGTGGATGTGCGGCACCGACCGGCCGGGCTGCTCCCAGGGCAGCCGGAGCGCGGAGACGACGCCGGGCGCGACCAGCAGAGGACGCCCGGCGAAGGTCGTGGCGGCCGCGGTGTGGGCGTGTCCGGCGAGGAAGGCGGTCAGGTGCGGGTGGCGGCTCGCCAGAGCCGCGAGGCGCTCCTCGCCGAACTGCCGGATCTCGTCCACGTACGGCGTGTTCAGCGGCACCGGCGGGTGGTGGAAGCCCACCAGGACGGGCACGTCACGGGGCGTGCCGGTCAGCACGTCGTCGAGCCACTCCAGCGTCTCGTCCTCCAGGAACCCCTCGTCCTTCCCCGGCACGGACGAGTCGCACAGCGCGACGACGAAACCGTCCCCGCGGTGCACCTGGTTCACTGGCGCGTCCGGCCGACCGGCCTCCTCCTCGGCCCCGAGCAGCGCGCGCCGGAGGGCTCCGCGATCGTCGTGGTTCCCCGGGCAGACCAGCACCGGATGCCGGGAGAGCAGCAGTTCACGGACGATGTCGTACTCGGCCGGGAGCGCGTGGTCGGCGATGTCGCCGGTGACCAGCACGGCGTCCAGGTCGTACGGGACACCCTCCAGATACTCCATGACCGCCCGAGTGCGGGCGATGCTGCGCTGCTCTTCGTCGACGTGGATGTCGCTGACATGGGCGATGACGATCACGGATCACGTTCCTCGTTCGGCGCCTGCGGGTCGGGCCACCCGACCGTACGATCGTCAACGGGCGGATGGTAAGGGCCAGTTCCCGGTCGGTGGCCCCTACTCGCGGCGGAGGCCGGGCTGTCCCGCGCGCCGTTCGCCCCTCGACGCAGCCAGCACGGTGAACACCACGCCCGAGGGGTCGTGCGAGCCCTTCAGTTCCCCGGTCAGGAACTCCAGGCCGACGTCGCTGGCCTTCAGTTCTTCGGCCAGCGTCGCCAGTTCGATGCCGCGGCCGAGTCGCTTGTGTTCGTGGCCGACTAGGGTGACGCGGACACCGGGGGCGCGCAGTCCGCCGGCCAGCTTGAACGGCCTTGTCCAGCTCGGGCCGCTGGGTGGCGCGGGTGGAGATCTTCTCGGAGAAGATCCGGGTCACGCCCGCCTGGGTCAGCGAGTCGAGCTGGGAGTTCAGGGACTGGCGGACCGTGGACGTACGGGCGTACCCGAGGCGTACGTGACCGACCGGCTCGGTGCCGGCACCTGCGGGCCTGGGCAGCTCGGTCCAGACCGAGCCGGGCTTACGCACGGCAAGGGTCGGCACGTTCAACGCCTTGGCGAAGGCGTCACTTGCAGCCCAGCGGGCGTTGTCCGTGTCGGCGCCCAGCTCCCTCGCACGAGCCCGCTACCTGGTTTGGCCTGAACCCGGTCTTGGTGGGGGTCAGCCGGCGACGGAGACGGCGAAGGGCTTGAAGCCGTGTCGGCGCAGGATGTGGGGCACGACCAGGATCATGGCCTCGGTGGCGCGGGCCGTGGTGATGTCGCCTAGGTCCTCGATCCGTTCGGGCTGCCAGCCCAGGTCGCCGAGCAGGCCGGTGACGGTCCTCTTCGCCTGTTCGTCGTCGCCCGAGAGATAGGCGGTCGGTGGGGTGGCCAGGGTCTCGGGAGCGGTCATGACCATGAAAAGCATGGTGTTGAGGGTCTTGACGACATGGGTGTCGGGGAGCGCGGCCTGGAGCTTCTCGGCGAGGCTGCTGCCGGGATAGCACAGGTCGCCGGGCAGGCCGTCGCCAGCGTCGCGGGTGGCGTTGGAGACGTCGATGAGGATCTTTCCGGAGAGCTCGGTGCGCAGGTCGGTGAGGCGCTCCAGGGAGCTGTCGCCGGGCGTCGCGTTGATCACGATGTCCGTGGTGCGGGCGGTGGTGCGCTGGTCGGCGAAGGCGATCTGCGGGGCGAGCTCCATGGTGCGGGCGGCGGTGTCTTCGGGGCTGCGGCCACCGATGGTGACATGGTGTCCGGCTGCGGAGAGCTTGCCGGCGAGGTTGGTGCCGACGCGGCCGGCGCCCAGGATGCCGATGTTGGTCATACGGTGACGCTCCTTGCGGTATCGGGGTGGGGAAGAGCGAAGACGTCCGGTCAGGCGATCGGAGAGAGGACCTTGAGGGCGGTGCCGTGGATGCCGGGGGCGGCGGCCAGGAAGTCTCGGCTGCCGGTGTTCCAGGGTTCGCCCGTCAGGTCGGTGACGGTGCCTCCGGCTTCGGAGACCAGCAGGGCGCCGGCGACCAGGCCGGAGCGGACGTCGGAGAACTGCCAGAACGCGTCCATGCGTCCGGCGGCGACGTGGATGAGTTGCATCGTCGCGGGAACGGACACGCGCACGACGAGGCCGTTGATGAGCATGGCGGTGACGGAGTCACCGATCCGCCGGAAGGTGCGCTCGTCCTCGCCGGGCTTGGCCTGGCCGGTGCCGATGAGCGCGGCGCCCAGGTCGGTCTTGGCGGACACCTTCAGGGGTCGGTCGTTGAGGTGGGCGCCGCCGCCGGCGACGGCGGTGTAGGTGCCGCCGGTCAGCGGCAGGTGGACGACGGTGAGTACCGGCTGGTTGTCGCGGACCAGGGTTGCGGTGACGGACCAGTCGTCCATGCCGTGAACGTGGTTGATGTTGCCCTCGGCGGGGTCGACGACCCACCACTCCCCCGGCGGGAGCGCGCCGCCGGCCAGCTCGTCCTCGGCCCACTGCGACCCCGGCCGGGCCCGCAGCAGCGGCTCCCGCAGCACGTCCAGTACGGCGTCGTCGTTGGCGTGGATCTCGCCGACGACCTCGTCCAGACTCACGCCCCGGGCGTGCGAGGTGTAGCGGTCGCGCAGCGTGACGCCAGCGACCTTCACCGCGGCGGTCACGTCGGACAGCAGCGTCGTACCGGCGTCGAAAGGCATGGCTGTGCTCATGGTGGGCTCCCTGGGGTCTGTCGAATCTGTCGAAGCGGGGCGGTTGTCTCGCCCCCGCACTTCGAAGGTAGGCCGCCTAACCATTAACAACAAGTGCATGCTTGTCACTTGTAGAGTTACTGCCATGCAATTGGATCTGAACCTGCTCACCGCCCTGGACGCCCTGCTGGAAGAGGGCAGTGTCGCCGGCGCCGCAGCACGCCTCCACGTCACCTCACCGGCGATGAGCCGCTCCCTGGGCCGCATCCGCAAGGCCACCGGTGACCAGATCCTGGTCCGCACCGGCCGCAGCATGGTCCCCACCACCCGCGCGCTGGCCATGCGCGCCCAGGTCCACACCCTCGTGCAGCAGGCCCACCAACTTCTGTCCGCGCAGCAGGAACTCGACCTGGCGACTCTGGATCGGGTGTTCACCGTGCGCTGGCACGACGCCCTGACCGCCGCTTGCGGCACCGCCTTGACCACGACCGTCCACCATCAGGCCCCCGGCGTCCGGCTCCGCCTGTCCGCCGAACCCGGGACGGACGACGCCGAACTGCGCCGAGGTGAGGTCGACCTCGAATCAAGCTCCAGCGCTCCGACGCTCCCCGACATCCGCCACCGCATCGTCGGCAGGGACCGGCTGATCGTCGCCGTCCGCCCAGGCCACCCGCTCACCGAAGGCCCGCTGAGCCTCGAGCGCTACGCAGCCGCCGAACACCTCACCGTCTCGCGTCGCGGAAACCTGCGCGACCCCATCGACGACGCCCTGACCGCACGCGGCCTCGAACGACGCGTCGTCGCCGCCGGACCCACCGCCGCATTCGCCCTGCAACTCGCTCTCGACACCGACCTGGTCGTCACCCTCCCCGACGCGGTCACCCGCACCGCCCGGGAACAACTCGGCCTGGCCACGCTGCCGCCGCCACTCCCGCTACCCGACGTACCCCTGTACTTGCTGTGGCACCAGCGCTACGACAACGACCGCGCCCACACCTGGCTGCGAGACCTGGCCACCGAAACCGTCCAGGCACTGTTCACACCAACGACCGCCTCTCAACAGCCCCTCACCAACCGGACCGGGCAGTGACGGATACGCCCGGGGAAAGGGCTGCGGCAGCTGACTCCCGTTCTCGTGAGCATCACCTGTTCGTGCGAGGTTGCGACTCCCACCTGGCCCCTGACGGGCCCGTACGCTCCGGGCGCCCGGCGCCGGCCCCGGGCTCTTGTCTCTGACCCCACCCGCAAAGCAACGGTCGAGCTCGTTGTCAGTCGATGGCCTGGTAGAGCGTGGTCCAGAAGTCGTTCATGGCACGCGGCGAATCCGGGGTGGACAGTCCGACCTGGGTGAGCAGGACTCCGGTGAGCTGGTTGGTCCTGTCTGCGTAGGCGGTGGTGCCGGTGCCGCCGAACCAGCCGAACTGGCCGATGGGCGCGTAGTCGCCGCGATGTGTGCGCACCGCCATCCCGAAGCCCCAGCCGGCGCTCGACCCCTGGCCGGACGACAGGTGGGCGACGTTGCTGAACATGGCGTCCCGGGCGACTAGTTGCTCGGGCGAGAGACGGTTGGTGGTCATCAGCTCGACGGCGGCCCGGGACAAGATCCGTTCGCTCCCGTGCATCCCGTGGTTCAGCAGCATCTGGAAGTAGGCGTGGTAGTCGTCGGCGGTGGAGACCAGCCCGCCGCCGGCGCCCTGGAACGCGGGAGGCACGCTGGACCTCCCCCCTGCCGCCTCGTCCCACACGACGAACTCGCCGGTCTGCGGGTCGGGCCCGTACAGGGGCGGCAGTCGGTCGATCTTGTCGGCGGGCACGTGGAAGGCGGTGTCCTTCATCCCCAGCGGATCGAGGATGCGTTCGCGCAGGAACGTCTCCAACGACTGTCCCGTGACCCTGGAGACAAGCACACCGACCACCTCGTTGCTGAGGTCGTACTGCCACCGCACTCCGGGCTGGTACTGCAGCGGCAGCTCGCCGAGGCGGCGCATCCACTCGTCCGGCGCCGGCGCCGGCCCGGATGCCACGCTGTAGTCGAGACGCTCGAAGGTCGCGGCCCTGATCGGGGAAGCCATCCACTCGAAGTCCACTCCGAGCCCGAACGTGGAGGTCAGCAGGTCCCGTACGGTGATCGGCCGCTGCGCCGCCACGGTGTCGTCCAGCGGTCCGTCGGGCCTCTTCAACACCCGGCGGTCGGCAAGTTCGGGCAGCCACTGATCCACCGGGTCGTCCAGCCGCAGCCGACACTCGTCGAGCAGGATCATCGCCGCCGCCATCGTGACCGGTTTGGACGTGGACGCCATCCGGAAGATCGTGTCCCGGCGCATCGGCGAGCCACCGTCATGACGCATCGTCCCGATCGCTTCGACGTGCGTCTGGCCGCCGCGGCTGACCAGGGCGACAAGGCCGGGAATCTTCTTGGACTCGACATGCCGTGCCAGCACCCCGCGCAGTCGGCGCAACCCTGCGTCGGAGAAGCCGCTGTTGCTTGTTCCCATGATGATTCTCCTGTTCACAGTGTTGGTTCCCACGGCGGCCCTGGTGGCTGCCTGGCCCTTCGAGCGGCCATGTGAAGAGCCTCCACCCTTGACCCAAGGTCAAGGTCAACCCGCTATCGCGACTAAGGGGTGACCGGCACCGATCGCAGGCGTCCCGGTCCTCGTCGGCGGCAGGGGGATGGGCTAGAACTGGTGCGCGCTACCCTCGCTCCTGTGATCGTCCGGACTTCCCGGCCGACGCGGTTCGCGAGACCGCAGCCGCCCACGATCTGGAGGTGCGCCGACCCGATGGCAGACGGGCTCACGATCGGTCAGGCGGCGGCGTTCGTCGGTGTCACGATCAAGACCGTGCGGCACTATCACCGGCTCGGCCTGGTCGCCGAGCCGGATCGCGACGGTTCCGGCTACCGCCGTTACCGATCGGGCGAGCTGTTCCGGCTGGTCCAGGTCCGGACCCTGGCCGCGGCCGGCGTGCCGCTGGCCGAGATCGGTGACCTGCTCGACGCCGATCCCAAGACGTTCGCCGCCACCCTGGACAACGTCCATCACCAGCTCACCGAACGGATCGAAGACCTGATCGCGCGCCGCGACAGGCTGCACCGTCTCGACCATGGCGACCGGGCCCTGCTGCCCGACCGGGCCTGCGCGGTCTTGGACCGACTCGCCGAACTCGGCTTCAGTCCCGACTACGTGACCGGTCAACGGGAGGCTCTGGTGCTGGCCCGGGCGCTGGTCCCGGAGATCTTCGACAGCTTCCTGACCCGGCTTGAACATTCGCTCGACGATCCCGAGTCCGTCGAGCTGACCAAGCGCGGTTGGGATGCGAGGGCCTGGGATCCGGACGACCCGCGGATCGAGGAGCTGGCGTCCACAATGGCCGACAAGCTGCTGACCAACCGCGCGCTGCTGGCGATGCCGACCGGGTTTCGGAACCAGTCCGACGCCGCCTCCCGGTACGGAATGGTCAACCACCACCGGGAGGACCAGTCACCGTCCATCGCCCGGTTGAATACGCTGGTCGAGGCGAAGCTGCGCGCAGCCGGCATCGCCGTTCCGAGTCAGTGACGGCCGCCGTACCGGTCCTCCGCCTCAGCCCAGCGCGAGCAGGCCGGTGACTTCGAGGATCGCTTCCGGGGAAGGGTGGAAGTACTTCCGTACGTTCTCCCCTTCTTGTGCCGGGACTTCGCCATCAGCATGAGCAGACTCGCCCTGCCCTCACCACGATGGGTCAGACGTTCAAGCCCTCCCCGGAGGCGATCTCCGAGCTGACCAGCCTGCTCGCCCCCGGCGACGCCCGCCGTTGACCGGCTGCGCAGGGCGGGGCCGGCCGCACGGGCGGGGAGCCGTTCAGCGAGGAATCACCCAGCCCGGCGCCCAGGTCCCGGCGGCGTCTCGGCCGGCCGTCGTGGCGGCGAGGTGGGTGCGGAGGGTGGCCAGCGCTGGGTGGGGGTTGTCTCGGTGCCAGAGGAGCGAGTGCGGGTAGACGGGTGTCGGGTCGGTCACCGGGATACGGCGCAGGCCGTGGTCGGTGGGCCAGATGAGGCGGGTGTGTTCGCCCATGAAGGTGGCCAGGGCCGGGGTGTCGGCGATGGTGTCGAGGAGTGCGTCGGAGCCGAAGTTGGGGCCGGTCACTTCGATGGTGAGGCTGAACTCGGCGACGAGGTCGTCGTAGTAGGCGCCCCACTCGGTACCGGGGGCGATGCCGGGCATCCAGATCCGGTGCCCGGTGAGCTGGGCGACGGTCACCGACCGGGCGCCCGCCAGTGCGTGGGCGGGGCCGGTGAGGAGTTGGAGCGGCTCGTCGAGCACCCGGACGGACGCGATGTCCCCGGGAAGGGGCCGGCCGGGCGCGGCGACGGCGCGGAAGGACGCGTCGATCGCACCGGAGCGAATCGCTGTGACGGCCGTCTCGATGTCGAACAGCATCATCACGTCGAGGTCGATCTCGGGGTGTGCACGATGGAAGCCGCGCATCAGGCTCGACTGCGCGCTGCGCGAGGCGATCACGTCGACGCGCAGCGGACGGTGGCCCGGGCGCACGGACGCACCCGCGCGCTCGGCGACGCGCAGCAGCTCGCGTGCGTGGGGCAGGAACGCCTGCCCATCGATGGTGAGCTCGGCGCCGCGTGGGGCGCGGATGAACAACCGCACACCGAGGTCGCGCTCCAGTGTGGCGATGCGTTTGGAGACGGCCTGCTGGGTGATCGACAGGTCGGTGGCGGCTTTCTGGAACTGGCCCGCTTCCGCGACGGCGACAAAGGTACGTACTGCTTCGAGGTCCACGCCGACCCACCTTAGTGAACAACTGGTGGTTGTGGATCGCTGGCAGGTCAGTTGTTTGACCTGCTGTTGTCCTGCCCGCTTACCTCTCATCGGTCAACGTCATTTTGTTCGGATGGGACTTCAAGGGGAGTGCGTTGAGCATGGTGGGCAGGAGACGGTTAGGCCGGCAGTTCGGCTGGCTGTGGGCGTCATATGCGGTGAGCGCGTACGGGTCCGGGCTGGGATTCGGGGCGTTGCCGCTGATCGCTGTACTGGTGTTGCATGCCGGCCCTGCTGAGGTGTCCGCGCTGTCCGCGGTAGGGCCTGTGGTGGGCGCGCTGATCGCGGTGCCGCTCGCGCCGTGGGTGGAGTTCCGGCGCAAGCGCCCGGTCATGATCATGATGGACCTGGCCCGGTTTGCGGCCATGGCGACGATCCCTGTCGCCTACGCCTTCGGTCGGCTGAGTTTCGTGCAGCTGCTCGTGGTCTCGGCCGTGGTCGCCGCAGCCAAGATCGCCTTCAACGCGGCCGGCGGCGCCTACCTCAAGGCCCTCGTGCGGCCGGACGACCTTCTCGTCGCCAACGCGCGGTTCGAGTCCACGAACTGGAGCTCCATCGCGGTCGGACCACCGCTCGGCGGGGCGGTGATCGGCCTGTTCGGGCCGGTCACCACCGTGGTGGCCGACGCGCTCAGCTACCTGCTCTCCGCGCTGGGCATCACCGCGATCCGCGGCCAGGAAGAAGCGCCGCGAACGACCGACAAGAGCCCGCTCCGGGCGGGCGCACTGCTCGACGGCTGGCGGCACATCATGGGCCACCCCGGTCTGCGGCCGCTCTACCTCAACCAAATGCTCGTCGCCGGTCTGATCATGGCCACCGAGCCGCTGCTGGCCGTGCTCCTGCTTCGTCAGCTCGGGTTCCCACCCTGGCAGTACGCCCTCGCCTTCGCCGCTCCCTGCCTCGGCGGCCTCATCGGCTCCCGGCTGGCCCGCCGTGTCGTGGACCGCTACGGCCGGCACTGGGTCTTCCGGACCGTCGGCACCCTGCGTGCCATCTGGCTGATCGGCCTGGCCTTTGTCCGTCCCGGCGTCGTCGGTCTCGTCACCGTGATGGCCGTCGAGCTGGCAATCATCATCAACATGAGCCTGTACAGCCCGGTGCTCGCCACCTACCGGCTCGAACACACCCCCAAGCATCTCGTGGCCCGCACCCTGTCGGCCTGGTCGATCGGCCAACAGGCATCCATCGCCGTCCTCACCGCACTCGCCGGGCTGCTCGCCGACGTCACCAGCCCACGCACCGCTCTCACGATCGCAGGACTGCTCATCCTGACCACACCACTCCTGCTTCCCCGACAGGACCAGACGTCGCAGCACGAGCCGGAACTGTCCCGCAGCCACCGATGAGGCACCACAACTTGCCACCCGCAGGCCGCAGCCGGTCCGCCGGTGCGCGTCCGCGTCGACCTGGCACACCACCCGTTAAGTCGACCTGGCACACCACCCGTTAAGGAGAACACTCGCGTGAGCACTGCCCCCGCGCTTGACCCCACCCGCACAGCGCTTCTCGTCATGGACTACCAGCCCGCGATCCTGGCCTTTGTGCCCGAAGGCGAGGACCGCAACGCCCTGCTCGGTCGCGTGGAAGGGGCCATCGCCGACGTTCGCGCAAGCGGCGGCACCATCGCCTACGTACGCGTCGGCTTCACCGATGCCGACTGGGCCGCGATCCCGGCCTCCAACAAGTCCTTCGCCCCGCTGGCCCAACACCGCGTCATGCATCACGAGGACCCTGCCGCTGCCATCCACGAGCGCCTGGCTCCCCAGGACGGCGACATCGTCGTGCGCAAGATCCGCTACGGCAGCATGTCCACCACCGACCTCGACCAGCAGCTACGCGAGCGCGGCATCACCACACTGGTCGTCTCCGGCATCAGCACCAGCGGCGCCGTCCTGTCCACCGTCGTCGACGCGGCCGACCGCGACTACCAGCTCTACGTCCTGTCCGACGGCGTCGCCGACCCAGACACCGAAGTCCAGAACGTCCTGCTCCACCATGTCTTCCGCTCACGGGCCCACATCATCGACACCACCGAGCTGCACATGCTGCTCCGGGCTGACTGACTCGAACCAGGAGCCGATCCCACCCACGGCCGCCGCACCCACCCGGTGTCGGCCGCCCACACCCCCAGTGCCGACCCAGCAGCAGCCCGGAGCTCACCGCCGCCTACCGCACCCGCCCCCGCGACCTCAGGTTGCGTTACGGTTCCCGGCACCCTACGAGCCGGTGACCAGTGCAAACGTCACCGCCGGGATAGCCCCGGCGGTGACTTCCGCCCCCACCGGGTTCACGCCTCTTCGGCCGCGTCCGGGTCGCGCAGCGGAGGCAGGCCGCCGGGCAGGTCGAGGAGCTGGAAGGAGTACCGGCCCAGCATGTTCATTTCTGGACGAATTCCGTGCGCGGGTCCGGCTCAACTTCAAGTGCACCCTGAGCAGACTGGCTCCGACTCCTGCCGCCTCCAGGTCACCGAGGTCGAGCACCAGGCCCGCAGGATCGGGATCCGACCGGGCCGTTCTCCCCGGCAGAGCGCGGTCGTGCCGCCCCGTGGTCACCGACGTGACTGGTCCTCGCCGTCGCGCTGATCGTCGAGGCGGACAGTCAGGTGGGGCCAGTGCTCGGACCACTGCGCCAGATCACCCGCGGTCAACGACCACCGCGAACGCAGGGTTTCGTCCGGCAGGAAGCGGACGCAGGTCCCCGTGGTCCCGTCAGCTTCGACGGGCTGCAGATCGGTCACCGGGAGGCCGTGCTCATAACGCTGGCTCCAGGATCCGTTGAGGCGGCGGTTGGTATGAATCAGCCACTCGCTGAGCGCTGCGACGACGGACATGCCGCGACGCGGATGTCCGTCCGGAAGCCGCTCCGCCTCCGGGAGGTCGAAGAACCGAAGATCCTTCGTAGCCATGACCGGCTTCTTCACCGCCCGGCCATGCTCGTCGACCCGAGTGTCGGTGCCCCGGCCGTCATCCTTCACCGACACCGAGCCGTCGGTATGCAGCGTGACCACACACCGTCCGCCGCCCCGGCTCGCTGCCTCGTCAGCGGCGTAAGCAAGGATCTCAAGAACGAGGTGCTCCGGCCCGCCCGGAGCGAACTCCGCGAATCCCTGGCGGATCCGACCGAGATGGTCCGCGTCCACGATGTCGGCCCAATCGTGCGTGGTGTTGACCCAAGAAGCCCTTGATCCATCCATCCGACAAGTATCCGCTGGGGCTCCCGTTCAGGCTGCTGGAACGAACCGCTCAGCAGTGATCGTCAGGGCCGGGCTCGGCGCTCTCGCCGAGATCTGTGAACGTGGCGGGGCCGCGCACACCAGTGCACGGCCCCGGCATATGGGCGCGTACCGTCGGCGCAGCCGCGTTCGCTCGACCTCGCATAGCGTCCCAATCCGGGCATAGCGGCGGAGCCTGCGGGCAGCAGCAGTGCAGGCCCCGTCGCACCAATCCCCTCCGTGCGGCGGGGCCGCGTCGCGCAGGGGGTCAGGCGGCCGGTTGCGCGCCGGCGAGGGCGCGGGACAGTGCCTCGGCGAAGCCGTTCGGGTTCTCGATCAGCATGTTGTGCCCGGCGTCCGGTACCTCGAAGACCGGGACACCCGCCGCCTCCATGCCGTCCGCCTCCGCGTCCGGGCGGCTGCGCTCGCCGACCAGGAACGCGCGCGGCCGGTCGAGCCGCGTCAGCAGCTCGCCGCCGGACGGCGCGGTTCCCTCGACCAGCGCGACGGCGCTGCGGTGCAGCGCGACCGGGTCGGCGAGCCGCACCCGGGCCGCGTAGTCCGGGGCCTGCTCGGCGAGCATGCGGGCGTGGCCCTCGCGGACGAACTCCGCCTCGGACTGCTCCGCCACCGGGGTGCTGAACGCCCCGCCGCCCGGGTACAGGTTCGGCTCGGCGACCACGAGGCGGGCGACCAGGTCCGGGCGGGCGGCGGCGAGTTGGATCGCGACCGCGCCGCCCATCGAGTGGCCGACGAGGTCCACGCCCCGGATCCCCTCGCGGTCGAGAAGCTCCGCGACCACCTCGGCCTGCTCCTCCATGCGGTAGCCGAAGTCGCGCGGGCGGTCGCTGAGTCCGTAGCCCAGCAGGTCGACCAGCAGCGAACGGGCACCGCGCAGACCGGGCCGCGCGACGACGTGGGCGAAGTCGGAGGACGCGGTGCAGCCCAGGCCGTGCAGGTACACGCGCACCGGCGCGCCGGGGTCGTCGCCGGGCAGGTCGATCCAGCGGATGTACGCCCGCGTCTTGGCCAGTTGCAGCTCCCGCACCGCGAACCCCCTCGTCAGGTCGTCGTACTCGATCTCGGCCACCCTATGTCGGCCGCGCCGCTGCTGGTCACTTGCTGGGAAGCCTGGTCGCGAGCAGCGCACCGGCCGCCGCGACGGCCGCGAGAGCGGTCAGGGCGGGGCCGGTCGCCTCCACGAAGTCCCCGCGGGCGAGCAGGGTGGTCGCGACGGCGACGCCGAGCACGGGACCGACGTTCATGGCCGTCTGCTGGAGCCCGCCGGCGACGCCCCCGTCGGCCACCGAGGCGTGGCGCACCACGACCGTCGTCGCGGTGACCATGACGGCCCCGAAACCGGCGCCGACGAGCAGAGACGCGCCGCCGACGGCCACGCGGCCGGTGTCCGGATCGAGCCGGGACAGCAGCAGGACACCGAGGGTGAGCAACAGCGCCGCCCCGACGGTCGTACGGCGCGGGCCGCAGCGGCGCGCCAGAACGGCTGCGAGGGGCGCGGCCAGGACCATCGTGACGGCGACCGGCAGGACGGTCAGCCCGGTGGCCAGCGGGTCGAGGGCCAGTACGTCCTGGAGGAAGTACGTGCACACGAAGAGGGTGCCGAACAGCGCCGCGGAGGCGGCGACCAGCGCGCCGAGCGCGCCGCGGACGGCGGCGGGGCGGAGCACACGGGGCGGTACCAGCGGGCACGAGGTGCGCCGCTCGCGCAGGACGAATGCCGCGCCGAAGGCGGCGGCCGCGAGGAGCCCGAGGACGGAGTCCGGCAGCGTGACGAGGGCGTGCACGAAGCAGGCGAGGGCGGCGGCGAGGAGTGCGGCTCCGGGCAGGTCGAGGGAGGGCGGCGCCTCGGACTCGCGAGCCGGCTCGGGATCCCGGACGACGAGTGCGGGCACGGCGATCGCGAGGGCGGGGACGACGGTGAGCAGGAAGACCGAGCGCCAGCCGAGGTGCGCGACGAGCACACCGCCGACCAGCGGCCCGGCGGCAGCCGCGACGCCGATGGCGCTCGTGCGCAGGGCCAGCGGCATGCCGAGCCGGTCCGGCGGGTAGGCGGCGCGCAGCATCCCGAGGGTGGCGGGCTGGAGCAGCGCCCCGAACACGCCCTGGGCGACCCGCAGTCCGACGACCCAGCCGATGTCCGGCGCGAGCGCGATCCCCGCGGACGCGGCGGCGAAGCCGAGCGTTCCGAGGCCGAACATCCGGCGGTGCCCGTACCGGTCCCCGAGCCGCCCGGCGAGTACGAGCAGGCTCGCCACGGCGATGAGGTACCCGGTGCTGGTCCACTGGACCTGCGCGAACGACGCGTCCAGGTCCCGCTGGAGCGTGGGCTGGGCAACGGTGAGCAGGGTCCCGTCGAGCGCGACGAGCACAGCCCCGACGACGCTGCCGACCAAGGTGAACCTACGATGGCGGACCGCGCCGGGTAGCGGGGCCGGACCGGGCCGGGCGTCCGAGGGCGCCCGGTCATCGGACACTGCGTTCATCGGCCCTCCTCCGCCCCGAGATGCGCGTCCAAGGCGGCGTGCAGGAGCGGCTCGACGTCGTCCGCGCCCGTCGCCAGGCGGAGGCTGCCCCAGCCCCAGAGCTGGGCGATGCCGTGCAGGTTGGCCCAGAGTGCGCCCGCGACGACGGCGGGCGGGGCGTCCGCCTTGGGCCCGGCCCGGTCGACGAGCGTCACGAACTCCTCGAACAGCGGCAGGCTGGTCGCGCGCAGGCCGCCCTGCTGCCCGCTCTCCAGAAGGTCGTGGCGGAACATCAGCTCGTACATGCCGCGCTCGGCGAAGGCGAAGTCCAGGTAGGCCCGCCCCAGGGCGGCCAGCCGCGCCCGCGGCGTCGCCCCGGCATCCCCCGCCGCCGCCAGCCGGGCGCCCAGCGAGGCGAAGCCCTCCGCCGCGATGGCGGACAGCAGGGACAGATGGGTCGGGAAGTGGCGTCGCGGCGCGCCGTGCGAGACGCCCGCGCGGCGGGCGATCTCGCGCAGCGACAGGGCCTGCGCGCCCTCCCGTGTGACGAGTTCGACGCCTGCCGCCACCAGCCGGGCGCGCAGCCCGGCCTCCTGTTCTTCGATCATGGTCCCTGTCTACCAGAAGGGCGTAGACACTGTCTACGCGCCATGGATGGCAAACTGACCGCCGGTCGAACGAAGGAGCAAGACACGTGTCCGTGATCCGCAATCTCCGGCGCCTGATGCGCCGTGCCTACCGCCGGACCGTGGACCTGAGCCATCCCGCCCGTTCCCCGCTGGGCAGTTCGGTCGTCAACTGCGTGATCTACGAGAACGGCGTCCGCCAGCCGGGCGCGTACCCGGCGGAGGAGGCGGTGGCGCGGGTCCGCAAGGCGGGCGCCGGCTTCGTCTGGGTCGGCCTGCACGAGCCGACGGACGACGAGGTCACCGGCATGACGGAGCTCTTCGCACTCCATCCGCTGGCCTCGGAGCACGCCCTGCACCCCCACCAGCGGCCGCGCTTCGAGCGGTACGACGACACGCTCCTCGCCGTCCTCAAGACCTGCCGCTACGTCGAGCACGCGGAGCTCACCGCAACCAGCGAGGTGGTGGACACCGGCGAGCTGTTGGTCTTCGCGGGCCCGGACTTCGTCCTGACCGTCAGCCGCGGCCGGCACGGCTCGCTCGGACCGCTGCGCGAGGCCCTGGAGTCCGTGCCGGACCAGCTGGCCAAGGGGCCGGGCGCGGTGCTGCACGCGGTGACGGACCGGGCGGTGGACGACTACCTCGCCGTGACCGACGCGATGCAGAACGACCTGGACGTCGTCGAGACGCAGGTGTTCAGCGAGGACGCGGGGCGGGCCGACGCCGGGCACATCTACCAGCTCAAGCGCGAGCTGATGGAGCTGAAGCGGGCAGTCGCCCCGCTGGACCGCCCGCTCCAGCAGCTGGTCGCCGGCCCGCCCGCCCCGATCGACGCCGAGCTCCTGCCGTACTTCCGGGACGTCGCCGGGCACCTGACCCGGGTGACGGAGCAGATAGCCGCGTGCGACGCACTGCTCGACTCGATCCTCCAGGCGCATCTCGCGCAGGTGACGCTCGCGCAGAACGAGGACATGCGGAAGATCACCGCCTGGGCGGCGATCATCGCGGTGCCGACGATGGTCTGCGGCGTGTACGGGATGAACTTCGACCACATGCCGGAGCTGCGCTGGGAGTACGGCTATCCCGCCGCCCTCGCCTCGATGGCCCTGGCGTGCTTCGTGATCCACCGCAGCTTCCGCCGCAACGGCTGGCTCTAGGCCCAGGCCAAGGCCCCGACGGCGCTAGCGCTCCTTCCTCGCCAGCACATACGCCTGCGGCGTCGACTCCCCGTCCCCCGCCTCGCGTTCCATCCGCGCCTGGACCGTGAAGCCCGCGTCCCGCAGCAGCCGCTCGATCCGCTCCGGCCGCAGCCGGTGGAAGTCGAGCGACACCGCGTGGCCGAACGCCTCGGTGAAGCTCAGGGGTTCGTCGCCGACCTGGAACGCGAGGAGCAGCAGTCCGCCGGGGGCCAGCACCCGGTGGAACTCGGCGAGCGTCGCCGGGACGGCCTCCGGGGCGATGTGGATCAGCGAGTACCAGGCGACGAGGCCGACGAGGGCCTCGTCGCCCAGGTCGAGGGCGGTCATGCTGCCTTCCTCGAACCGCACCTGCGGGTGGTCGCGGCGGGCCAGGGCGACCATCGCCGAGGAGAGGTCGATCCCGTGCACGTCGAGGCCCTGGGCGTGCAGGCGTGCGGTCACCTCCCCCGGCCCGGAACCCACCTCGACCACCGGGCCGCCGCCGGCCGTGCGGACGAGGGTGGCGAAGGCGTCGAGCATCGCCAGGGCGAGGGGCTGGGTGTCATGCACTCCGGCGAAGCGCTCGGCGTAGGCGGTGGCGACGGCGTCGTACGACGTGCGGGTGGCGATCAGGAAGTGAGGCTCGGTCATGGTCGACGACCGTACCGGCCCGGCGACCTCAACCGTCGACGACCGCACCCGCCCACCGGCCTCACACCGTCGACGACTCGCACCCGCCCACCGGCCTCACACCGTCGACGACTCGCACCCGCCCACCGGCGTCACACCGTCTTGATCGAGCCGCCGTCGACGACGTGGTCCGCGCCGGTGACGCTCGCGGCGAGCGGCGAGGCCAGGTAGGCGACCAGCGTGGCGACCTCCTCGGGTTCGACGAGTCGGCCCGTCACCATGCCGACGGCGGCGGGCAGTCCGCCGAGCAGCTGCTGGTGCTCGACGCCCATCGCCTTGGCCAGTTCCGCGCCGTAGCCGTCGGGGCTCTCCCACAGGTCGGTGCGGACCGGGCCCGGAGAGACGGTGTTCACGCGGACGCCGCGGGGGCCGAACTCCTCGGCCAGGGCCTTGCCGAAGGCGGTCAGCGCCGCCTTGGCGGTGGTGTACGCGACGGGCCCGGCGTGCGGCATCCGGGCGCCGTTGGACGAGATGTCGACCACCGCGCCGCCGCCGTCCACGAGGTGCGGCAGGGCCGCCCGGGTGGTGCGGACCGCCGCGAAGAAGTTCAGCTCGAACGCGTCGTGCCACTGACGGTCGCTGACGGCGAGGAAGCCGCCGGTCTGACCCTCGCCGCCGTCGCCGCCGCCCACGTTGTTCACCAGGATGTCGAGGCCGCCGAGTTCGCCGACGGCGCGGGCGACGAGCTCGGCGGGGCCCTCGGGCGTGGCGAGGTCGACGGAGACGCCGATCGCGCCGGTCTCCTTCAGCGCGGGCGTGACGGTGCGGGCCGCCGCGACCACCCGGACCCCGGC
>NZ_DATCVQ010000159.1:0-2808 GCF_036566765.1 Streptomyces sp. | reverse complement strand
TACTCTGCGCGAAGTCTCCTCGTCCGCCCGAGTATCGCTCGGCTATCTCTCCGAGGTGGAGCGGGGGCAGAAGGAGGCTTCCTCCGAGCTGCTCTCCGCGATCTGCGACGCGCTTGACGTACGGATGTCCGAGCTCATGCGGGAAGTGAGCGACGAATTGTCGCTGGCCGAACTGGCCGAGTCTGCGGCGTCGAGCGAGCCGGTGCGGGCACCGGTCCGCCCCATGCTCAACTCCGTATCGGTGACGTCGGTGACAGGTGTGCCGACCGAGCGGGTGACCATCAAGGCGCCCGCAGAAGCGGTGGACGTCGTCGCCGCCTGATCCGTGACAGGGAATCGCCCCGGTCGCCGCCCCTTGAGGGCGCGGCCGGGGCTTTTTCGTCGCGAGGGTGGTGCGGGGGCGTGCGTGCGTCGCGTGAGTGGCGCACGCGCCGCTCCGAGATGCCGGGTTCCGGTGGGCCGTGTCATGGTGAGACGAAAGGTCTGATGGCCGCGCCGTGCGCCCGGGGTGCAACCGGTGCGCCCTGCCGGGGGATGGGCGGGGCGGTTTAGCGTCGTCCGGAGGAGGCGGCCATGGTACGGCGACGGGTCCCGCTGACGGTGCTTGCGGTGACGGTGGGCTGCCTGTGGTTCTGGGCGGTGCTGCGGCTGCTGCTGGCACCGGGTCAGACGGGGCTCGTGGAGGGGGCTGTCGCGGCCGGCGGCTGGGGGCTCAGTCTGCTGCCGGTGCATGTGGCGGGAATGCCTGCGGAGCGTGCGGGGCCGGGTGGGTCGGGCCCGCGGGGGCGGCGGGTCACCACGGCATCGCGACGCCGCCGTTGGGGCGGAGGATCTGACCCGTCGTGAAGGACGACGCGTCGGAGGCGAGGTGGAGCACCGCGTGCGCGATGTCCTCCGGCTCGCCGACCCGGCCCAGGGGGGAGATCCGGACCATGGCCGCCTCGGCCTGTTCCTGCGCGGCAGGCTCGTGACGGTCCGTCATGGGCGTACGGATCCAGCCGGGGGCGATCGCGTTGACCCGGACGCCGTGCCGGCCGACCTCGGCGGCCAGTGTCTTGGTCAGCTGGACGACCGCCGCCTTGGCGACGCTGTAGCAGAGCAGGCCCGGGCTGGCGGAGTCCATGGCCCCCGAGGCCATGGTGACGACCGAGCCGCGGACGCCCGAGTCGATCATGGAGGCCGCGGCGGAGCGGGCCGCGTGGAAGACGCCCTTGAAGTTCACGGCCAGCACCCGGTCGAGGTCCTCCTCGCGGGTCTCCAGGACGGAACTGGTGTGCATGACGCCCGCGATCGCGGCCATGACGTGGATCGGGCCGGCCGCGCGGACCGCGGCGTCGACCGCGGCTCCGTCCGTGACGTCCAGCGGGTGCACGAGGGCCGTGCCGCCCGAGCCGGCGATGAGCGCGGCGGTCTTCTGCAGACCGACCTCGTCGAGGTCCGCGCAGTGGACGGCGGCGCCCGCCTCGGCGAGCAGGACGGCGGTGGCGCGGCCGATGCCGCTCGCGGCGCCGGTGACGAACGCCGTGCGGCCGGTGAGGTCGTACGCGGTGAGGGGCATGAGCGGACGGTACGACCGGATCTGACGGAGCGTCAATTGGTGTGCGCGGGATGGCTCTTCACGGAGTAGGGCCCTGCTGGCAGCCCGGGCACCAGTACGTGATCCGGCCGCCGGACTCGTCCTTGCGGACGGGTGTGCCGCAGCGCAGGCAGGGACGGCCCTCGCGGCCGTACACGTACAGCGGGATGCGCCGCCCCGCGCGGGTCGTCGTGGTGCGGCGGTCGGGGCGGTCCTTGTTCGCCTCCAGGAGGCGCTGGGCGGTGGCGACCAGCCGGGCGGGGACCTCCGGGCCGAGCTCGCCGACCGGCAGCCACGGGGTCACGGTGGCGAGGAACGCCAGCTCCGACTTGTAGACATTGCCGATCCCGGCCAGATTCCGCTGGTCGAGCAGGGCCTCGCCGAGGGGGCGCGCCGGGTCCGCGGTGAGCCGGCGCTCGGCCTCCTGCGGGTCCCAGTCCGGGCCCAGCAGGTCGGGGCCGAGGTGGCCGACGACGTCCGACTCGTCCGCGGTGCGGATCAGCGCGAGGACGGGCAGGCGGTAGCCGACGGCGACCGCCTCCGCGTTGCCGAGGATCGCCCGGATCTGGTGGGACGGGCCGCCGCGCCAGTGCTCCCCGGGGGCGTACACCTGCCAGGAGCCGTCCATCCGCAGGTGCGAGTGGAGGGTCAGGCCGCCGTCGATCCGGGTGAGCAGATGCTTGCCGCGCGGCGTCACGTCGAGGACCGGGCGGCCGGTCAGGTCGGCCGTCGCGAACCGGGGGACGCGCAGGTCCGACCGGGTCAGGACGCGGCCGGCCAGCGCCGTGTGCAGGCGGCGGGCGGTCTGCCAGACGGTGTCTCCTTCGGGCATGGCTCCATCATGTCCCGCTACGGGCGCAGTCGGAGACCGCGCGGGGTGGCGTGGAAACCGGCGGCCTCCAGCGACCGGGACAGCGGGGAGGTCAGGGCCGTCGCGCCGTTGATCCGCTCCACGGTGACCGTGCCGAGCGCGCCGGCGAGCGCCGAGGCGGCCAGCGCCTCGGCGGCGGCCGTCAGCGCCGGGTCGTCCGGCTCGGTGGGCCAGGAAAGCAGGGTCTTGCCGCCGCGCTCCATGTAGAGCGTGAGCTCGCCGTCGACGAGCACCACCATGGAGCCCGCCTTGCGACCGGGCTTGTGGCCCGCGCCGGTCGGCGGCTCCGGCCAGGACAGCGCCGCGCCGTACGCGTTCGCCGGGTCCGCGGCCGCCAGGACCACCGCCCGCGGGCCGGCGC
>NZ_DATCVQ010000158.1:0-21686 GCF_036566765.1 Streptomyces sp. | reverse complement strand
CGGCTGCGCCGGCGGGTGCGGACACTCCAGGCGTACACCGTGGCCGTGCCGGCCGACCGTCCGGCCCCGACCGTCTCCGCGGACGTCCTGACCGCCGTGGTGTCCGCCTGCCGCGACCTGGAACAACTGCGCTTCGACTACCTGGACCACGCCGGAGCGCCCACCCGCCGCATCGTGGAGCCGCATCGGGCGGTGAACTGGGGACGGCGCTGGTACCTGGTGGCCTGGGACGTCGAGCGCCAGGACTGGCGGACCTTCAGGATCGACCGGATCCGGCCCCGCACCCCGACCGGACCGCGCTTCGCCCCGCGCGAACCGCCCGGCGGCGACCTCGCGGAGTACGTCTCCCGGCGGGTGTCGAGTGCGGCCTGGCGCTACCGGGCGCGGGTGACCGTCCATGCCCCGGCGACGGCGGTGATCGAGCGGATCAACCCCGCGGTCGGCACGGTCGAGGCCGTCGACGCCGACAGCTGCGTCCTGACGACAGGCGCCGACACGGTGCAGACCCTCGCCGTGTATCTGGGCATGCTCGACTGCGACTTCGACGTCACCGAGCCCCCGGAGCTGGTCGCCCACCTGCGCGGGCTCGCGGACCGCTACACCCGCTCGACACCGCCGGTCCGTTGAGGCGGCGGACGCGAGAACCGCAGCGGCCTCCCCGGCCCGCGGGGTAGGGCCAGGCATACCGTCGGGACGCCCGCCAGGGCCATCGTGCTGCCCCGGATCGGCCGCATACCGTGGCCGCATGGAAGTCCGCACGCCCTGGCAGGCGCTCACCCGGCCGCTCGCGTACCCCCGTTCCGTCTGGCCCTGGCGGTCCGCCGGGTATCTCGCGAGCAGCGTCGTCACCGGGCTGCCCGCGCTCGTCGTGCTGGCAGTGCTGGTGCTCTTCTCCGTCCTGCTCGTCGGGCTGCCGTTGCTTCTGCTCGCCGGCGTCGCGCTCGGCGGCGTCGAGCGGCGGCGGCTGCGGATCGCCGAGGTCGCCCCCGCCGCCGACCCGCACCGGGTCCCGGACGTCCCCGGGCTCGGCGCCTGGCTTCGCGTCCGGGCGCGGGAGCAGGCCACGTGGCGGGAGCTCGCGTACGCCGTGCTGCACGCGACCGTCCTGTGGCCGCTCGACCTGCTGGCCATCGCGGTCTGCCTGGGCCTGCCCGCGGCTCTTCTCAGCGCCCCCGTCCGCCTCGCCCTCGACAGGCAGGAGACCAAGGTCGTCAAGGCATACCTCGTCACCTCCTACCCCCAGGCCTTCGCCGCCGCCCTCCTCGGCGCCGTCCTCCTCCTCGCGCTGCTCTATCCCCTCGCCGCCCTCGCCGGCGCCCGCGCCGCCCTCACCCGCGCCCTGCTCGCGCCCCGCGAGACCGAGCTGCGGGACAGGATCGGTGAGGTGACCCGGTCCCGCGCCCGGCTCGTCGACGCCTTCGAGGCCGAGCGCCGCCGCATCGAGCGTGATCTGCACGACGGCGCCCAACAGCGCCTCGTCGCCCTCACCATGACCCTCGGCCTCGCCCGGCTCGACGCCCCGCCCGGCAGCCCGCTCGGCGACCAGCTCGCCAAGGCCCACGACGAGGCCGGCCAGGTCCTCACCGAGCTGCGCGAGCTGATCCACGGCATCCACCCCCAGGTCCTCGCCGACTTCGGCCTCGGCGCGGCCCTCGCGGACGCCGCCGACCGCTCCGCGGTGCCCGTCGACACCGACCTCGACCTGCCCCGCCTGCCCACCGCCATCGAGTCCGCCGCCTACTTCGCCGGCTGCGAGGCCCTCGCCAACATCGGCAAGCACAGCGGCGCGACCAAGGCCCGGCTCACCGCCCGGTACGACCCCGGACCCGCCCGCCTCACCCTCCTCGTCCAGGACGACGGGCGCGGCGGCGCCGACCCCGACCGCGGCTCCGGGCTCACCGGACTCGCCGACCGCATCGCCGTCCTCGATGGCACACTGACGATCTCCAGCCCGTCCGGCGGTCCGACCCTGATCCGAGTGGAGATCCCGTGTCCTCCTCCCTCCGCGTAGTCCTGGCCGAGGACAGCGTCCTCCTGCGCGAGGGGCTGATCGGGCTGCTCGCCCGCTTCGGCCACGAGGTCGCCGCCGCCGTCGGCGACGCCGAGGCGCTGCGGGACGCCGTCGCCGCGCACGACCCGGACATCGTGGTCACCGACGTTCGGATGCCGCCCGGCTTCCAGGACGAGGGGCTGCGCGCCGCCGTCGCGCTGCGCGCCGAGCGCCCGGCCCTGCCGGTGCTCGTGCTCAGCCAGTACGTGCAGCGCAGCTACGCCACCGAACTCCTCGACGCGGGCGACGGCACCGGCGTGGGCTATCTGCTCAAGGACCGGATCGGCCAGATCGAGGAGTTCCTGGACGCGCTCACCCGGGTCGCGGCCGGCGGCACGGTCGTCGACCCCGAGGTCGTACGGCAGCTCCTGCGCCGCCGCCGCGACCCGCTCGCCGCGCTGACCCCGCGCGAGCGCGAGGTGCTCGGCCTGGTCGCCGAGGGGCACTCGAACGGCGCGATCGCCCGCCGCCTCGTCGTCACCGAGGCCGCCGTCGGCAAGCACATCGGCAACATCCTCGGAAAGCTCGACCTCCCGCCGGCCGACGACACGCACCGCCGGGTGCTGGCCGTGCTCGCCTACCTCCAGGCGTAGACGCCTGCGCAACGAAGAAGCCCCTCGCTTCCGCGAGGGGCTTCTTCCGTCTGTGCGCCGCCAGGGACTCGAACCCCGGACCCGCTGATTAAGAGTCAGCTGCTCTAACCAACTGAGCTAGCGGCGCGTGCTGACAGAGTTAATAGTACCTGGTCCGGAGGGGTGCCCCGGACCACCCTCCTCAGATCGCCGCTCCTCAGATCGCCAGCGACAGCACGACCGGCGCCGCCCGCCGGTTCAGCGCGTCGGCCGCCGCGCGCAGCCGGTGCGCGTGCTCGATCGGCAGGGAGAGCGCCAGGCAGCCCACCGCCGAGCCGGCGGTCAGCGGGACCGCCGCGCAGACCGTGCCCACGGCGTACTCCTGGAGGTCGAGGACCGGGACCGACGCGGGCTGGCTGTCCAGCTTGGAGAAAAGGACCTTCTCGTTGGTGATCGTCCGGGAGGTCAGCCGGGCGATCTTGTGGCGCGAGAGGTGGTCGCGGCGTCCGTTCTGGTCCAGCTGGGTGAGCAGGCACTTGCCGACCGCGCTGGCGTGGGCCGCCGAGCGGAAGTCCACCCACTCGTTGACCGCGGGCGTGCGCGGCCCGTCCGCGAACTGGGTGATCTTCACCTCGCCGTCGATGTACCGGCTGATGTAGACCGCCGCGCCCACGGAGTCGCGCAGCTCGCGGAGGGTCTCCTGGAGCTTGAGCTCCAGGGCCTCGCGCCGGGTGGCCCCGGAGCCGAGCAGGACCAGCGAGTCGCCGATGACGTACGCGCCGTCGGCGACCTGCTCCACGTACCCCTCGCGGCGGAGCATGAGCAGCAGGGAGGACAGATGACCGACGGGCAGGCCGGTCTCGCGTCCGATCTGGACGTCCGTGACACCGCCCGCGTGCCGGGCGACCGCCTCCAGAACACGCAGGGCGTACTGCACCGAGTGGAACGGTGCTGTGGGCTCGGGCATCAGCGCCACGGTTTCCCCCTACCAGGTTGTGACCGCAAGCTTCCCTACCACGATAGCCGCCAAGCGCCGCTTCTCGGGCGGCTGTTGGCGAGATTGATGCGTACCACCAGCCCCGTACGCTGGGGGGCATCACTCTGGCATATGCCATGGGCATGATTTTCGGCCAAAGGCGGGGGTCAGCGCGGCGCCGGCCGACCCATGGAATAACCGGAGACACCCTCCTGTTACCTGCTGCGGTACGTGTCCGTCATGCGCAGGAGGACTCTCAGAGGTGAGCGACAACGTGAGCGACCAGGTGGGCGACCAGGGAAGCACGCAGGAGAGCGACCACGCGGGCGACCCGATCCGGGGAGTGGCGCGCGGGAGCTCGTCCGTCCCGCTGTCCGTCCTGGACCTGGTGACCGTCGGCAGCGGCCGCACCGCCTCGCAGGCGCTGGCCACCAGCGTGGAGATCAGCCGTCTCGCCGAGCGGCGCGGCTACCACCGCCACTGGGTGGCCGAACACCACTCCATGCCCGGGGTCGCCTCCTCCTCACCCGCCGTGATCCTCGCCCACCTCGCCGCCCACACCGAGCGCATCCGGCTGGGCTCCGGCGGGGTGATGCTGCCCAACCACGCCCCGCTGGTGATCGCCGAGCAGTTCGGCACCCTGGAGGCGCTCGCGCCGGGCCGGGTCGACCTCGGGCTCGGCCGCGCGCCGGGCACCGACGGCGCGACCGCGGCCGCGCTGCGGCGCAGCGAGCGGCTCGACGAGGGTGCGGACGAATTCCCGCAGCAGCTCTCCGAGCTGACTCGCTTCCTGGACGACGACTTCCCGGACGGGCACCCGTACGCCCGCATCCACGCCGTGCCCGGCCCGGTGCAGGGCCCGAAGGGCCGGCCGCCGATCTGGCTGCTCGGCTCGTCCGGCTTCAGCGCCCGGCTGGCCGGGGTGCTGGGGCTGCCGTTCGCCTTCGCCCACCACTTCTCCGCGCAGAACACGATCCCGGCGCTCGACCTGTACCGGGACTCCTTCCGCCCCTCCGAGGTGCTGGACGCGCCGTACGCGCTGATCGGCGTCTCGGCGCTGGCGAGCGACGACGAGAAGGAGGCCCGCCGGCAGGTGCTGACGGGCGCACTGTCGATGCTGCGGCTGCGCACCGGCCGGCCGGGGCTGATCCCGACGCCGGAGGAGGCGGAGGCGTACCGGTTCAGCGCGCTGGAGCGGGAGTTCGTGGACTCCTGGCTCGGGAACGTGATCCACGGGACCGCGGACGAGGTCCGGTCGGGCCTGGACGGGCTGCGGAAGCGGACCGGCGCGGACGAGCTGATGATCACGGCCAACGCGCACGGCGGGGAGGCGCGGGTGCGGAGCTACGAGCTGATCGCGGACGCGTACGACCTGCCGGCGTAACGGCGGCGCACGGCGCAACGGACGTAACGCCTGGGTTTCCGCCGCTGGTTGGTTCATCGCCGAACGACCTGGCACACCCTCCCTAAGTGAACCTTAAACCGCTCGTCACCTGTGGTGGCGAGCGGTTCCGTTTTCTGCTGCACGTCTCTGACAAGGGCGTTCTCCCGCGAATTGGTCTAGTCCTCAATTTGGTTCAGACCATTGACGCGCTGTTCACGCGGCCGCTATCACTGCTCCAACTCCTGTACCGCGTACCCCCCTCGGAGGCCGCACGTGCACCCCCGCAAACCCCTGATCGCCGCACTCGTCAGTACGGCCCTCGCCGCCGGCGCGCTCGCCGCCACGGCCGCCCTCGGCTCCGCCCAGGCCGCCGGCGCCGCGCCCGCGGCCTCCTCGGGCGGCGTGAAGATCGCGTACTACGACCAGTGGAGCGTCTACGGCAACGCCTTCTATCCCAAGCACCTGGACACCCGGGGGATCGCGGCCAAGCTGGACGTCATCAACTACTCGTTCGGCAACATCCACCCGACCGACCTGACCTGCTTCGAGGCCAACAAGGCGGCCGGCGACGACGCCAACCCCAACGCCGGTGACGGCGCGGGCGATTCGTACGCCGACTACCAGCGGTCCTTCTCGGCGGCGGACAGCGTGGACGGCGTGGCCGACAAGTGGGACCAGCCGATCGTGGGCGTCTTCAACCAGTTCAAGGAGCTGAAGGCGAAGCACCCGCAGCTGAAGATCAACATCTCGCTCGGCGGCTGGACGTACTCCAAGTACTTCTCCGACGCCGCCAAGACGGACGCGAGCCGGAAGAAGCTCGTGGCGTCCTGCATCAAGCAGTACATCGCCGGTGACCTGCCGGTCGAGGGCGGCTACGGCGGTCCGGGCACGGCGGCCGGGATCTTCGACGGCATCGACATCGACTGGGAGTACCCGGGCTCGCCCGACGGGCACCTCGGCAACCACTACGCCGCCGAGGACAAGCAGAACTTCACCCTCCTGCTCGCCGAGTTCCGTGCGCAGCTCGACGCGTACGGGGCGGCGCACGGCGGCAAGAAGTACCTGCTGACGGCGGCGCTGCCGGCCGGCCAGGACAAGATCAAGAACATCGAGACGGACAAGATCGGCGCGTACCTCGACTACGCGAACATCATGACGTACGACATGCACGGCGCCTGGGACGGCGACGGGCCGACGTACCACCAGTCGCCGCTGTACTCGGGCGCGTCGGACCCGACGGACGTCATCAAGCCGGGCACGGAGAAGTACTCGATCGACAACGCGATCGACTCCTGGATCGACGGCAAGCCGGCGTACGGGATCGCGGGCGGCTTCCCGGCGAACAAGCTGACGCTTGGGTACGAGTTCTACTACCGAGGCTGGAAGGGCGTTCCGGCCGGGACGAAGAACGGCCTGGCGCAGCCGGCCACCGGCGCGTCGGCGGCCCGCCCGGTCAGCCAGCAGGCGGGCATCGCGCACTACAAGGAGCTCGGCGGCATCGTCGACAACCCGGCCACGACGTTCTGGGACGACGAGGCGAAGTCGGCGTACTTCTACAAGGACGGCGAGTTCTTCACCGGCCTGGACAAGCGGACGATCCAGGCGCGGGCGGACTACGCGCACCAGCGCGGCCTCGCGGGCGCGATGATGTACTCGCTGCTGGGCCTGGATGCCGACGCGACGCTCTTCAACGACATCGTCACCGCGGTCGGCGGCTCCCCGAGCACCCCCACGCCCACCCCGACGAACCCGACGCCGACCCCGACCCCGACTCCCACGAACCCGACGCCGACCCCCACCGACCCGGCGTCCTGCACGGCGGCGGCGTACGTGGCCGGCACGGTCTACACCGCGGGCAACGAGGTCTCCCACAAGGGCCACAAGTGGAAGGCCAAGTGGTGGACCCAGAACGAGGAGCCCGGCACCACCGGCGAATGGGGCGTCTGGCAGGACCTCGGCGCCTGCTGACGACCTGACGCCCGATCCCCTGACCCGACCTCACACCTGCCCCCCTGACCGACCTCACCCCTGATCCACTGCCCCCGCTCGGATGTCCCTCCGGCCGGGGGCAGTTCCATGTCCTTGGGCCGGACCGTGCCGGACCGTCTCAGACCGGCAGCGGCGTGATGCCGATCAGCTCGGCGATGCGGTCCGGCGGGACGGCGCGGGAGTAGAGCCAACCCTGGCCGGTGTCGCAGCCGATGCGGCGCAGGCGGGTGGCCTGGCCCGACGTCTCGACGCACTCGGCCGTGACCGTGAGGCCCAGGCGGTGGGCGAGTTGGACCAGGGCCTCGACGATCAGTTCGTCCGCCGGGTTCGCGTGGGCCTCGTCCTGGAAGCCCCGGACGAAGGAGCCGTCCAGCTTCAGGACCGAGACCGGCAGGCGGCTGAGGTAGGCGAGGTTCGAGTAGCCGGTGCCGAAGTCGTCGATCGCGATCCGCACGCCCATGTCGCTCAGCGCCTGGAGCGCCTGGAGGGGCCGGCCCGCCGAGCCCATCACCGCGGACTCCGTCAGCTCCAGTTGGAGCAGGTGCGGGGCCAGGCCCGTCTCCGCGAGGATGCCCGCCACGTCCGCGACCAGGTCCGAGTCCCAGACCTGGCGCACCGCCACGTTCACGCTCACGAACAGCGGCCGCTCCCGCGGATGGTCCTTCTGCCACTGCCGTGCCTGGCGGCACGCCGTGCGCAGCACCCACCGGCCCAGCTCGACGATCGAGCCGTCCTCCTCCGCGATCCCGACGAACCGATTCGGCGCAAGTGTCCCGAACTGCGGGTGTTTCCAGCGCACCAGCGCCTCGACCCCGCGCACCGCCCCGTCCGCCATGTCCACCAGCGGCTGGTACTCCAGCGCGAACTCCCCGCGCTCCACGGCCGGTCGCAGCGTGGAGGAGAGCGCCTGCCTGGTCATCCGGTGCGCGTTGCGCTCCGGGTCGAACAGCGTCCAGCGGGCCTTCCCGTCCGCCTTCGCCCAGTACAGCGTCGTGTCCGCGGCCTGCATCAGGCCGGTCGCCGTCGTCCCGTGCGCCGCCCGTTCGACCACGCCGATCGACGCCGAGACCGACAGCCGCTGCCCGGCCAGGTCGAACGGCTGCTGCAGTGCGCAGAGCACCGACTGCGCCAGATCGGCCAGTTGCTCCGTGCCGGTCGAGTCCTCCACCAGGATCGCGAACTCGTCCCCGCCGAGCCGCGCCACCAGGTGTCCGCCGCTTCTCGTGTACCCGTCGTTGTCCGCGCACTCGGTGAGGCGTGCGGCCACCGCGGCGAGCAGCCGGTCACCGACCCGGTGCCCCATCGTGTCGTTGACCGCCTTGAAGCCGTCCAGGTCGAGATAGCAGAGTCCGATTCGCCCTGTTCCGCCATGCCCGTACGACTGATGCGATTGATGCGACTGATGCGATTGGTGTGACTGGTACGCGGGGTGCGACGGGTGCGCCGTGTGCGAGGGGGACGACTGGTGCGCCGCCGTCTCCAGTGCCACCGCCAGCCGTTCGAAGAACAGCGTGCGGTTCGGCAGCCGGGTCACCGGGTCGTGCATCTGTAGATGCCGCAGCCGCGCCTGGAGTTCGCGCCGGTCGCTGATGTCCGCGATCGACAGCAGCACCCGCCCGCTGTCCGCTGCCGGCGCGACCGTGACCTCCGCCCACAGCGACCGCCCGTCGGGGTGCTTGAGCCGCCGCGTGCAGCGGAACCGGGACCGCCGGCCGCGCAGGACCTCGTGGTACGCGTGCCAGGTCCGGCCGTCCGACGCCAGGTCGACGAGGTCGGCGGCGGCCTGGTCGTGCAGCGAGCCCGGGTCCGTGCCGAGCAGCGAGGCGAGCGCCTCGTTGGCTGCCACCACCACGCCCTCCTCGTCCACCACCGCCATCGCCAGCTGGGCCACCCGGAACGCGGCGCGGTAGTCGCGCAGTTCGGACTCTCGGCGGCGGAGGTCGGCCGACTCCTCGACCAGGACGTCGTGATGACGCTCCGTGATCAAATGGGCGGTCCCCGGCGCGGCGGAGAGCGGTACGTGTGCCGGTCCTTCGGAGGTTCCGCTCACCGCTCGCTCCCGCAGTGCAGTCGTTTCCGTACAGGTGTGTTCGGGGGGTCGGCCTATGGAAAGTGTGCCGATCATAGAGGCTGCCGACGCGGCCCTTCCAGCTCCGAACGGGCAGTGGACGCCGTCCGCTGTTGTGAGTATGCCCACGGCTCAGGCCGCCCGATCGTTTCTGCACGGGTGTGACACGCGGACTGCGACGACGTGACCGAATGTGACGTTCGGTGAGTCCGGCGCGTCGACCGGCGCGCCGCTCACTCACCCGACTGGGGGACCGAAAAGGGGCGAAATCTCAGAAAACATCACAAGGTGGTTGAGGTGTCCCGCATGCCGCAGCCGGAGGTCTACGTGGAGGGTCAGCAGACACCCGAGGGAGTGGAACGTCCGCGGCTGCGTGCCGGCGGGGCGGCCTTCACCTCCCTCATGGCACTCGCCGCCACCGGGCTCGTGGCGGGCCCCGCCGTGGGCGCGCCCGCGGCCGGCCCGTGCGCCCTCCCTCGTACCGCCGTCCACCACTCCCTCGGCCTGGACACCTGGAACCCCGCCTACCCCAAGCCCGCCCGCTCCCTCGACGCGGTCATGCTCTTCCTGTCCTTCCCGGACGCCGCCCCGCTGCTCTCGCCCGCCGAGCTGGCCGCCGACCACTTCCCGGCGACCGGCGACTTCTTCGCGCGGGCCTCCTACGGCCGGTTCGCCCTCCGCCCGCACCCGCTCCCCGCGTGGATCGAGATGCCGCGGGACTCCACCGCGTACGACATACGGCGCGACTGGGCGACGGACAAGCGCACCGCCTATCTGCGCGACGCGCTCGCCGCCGCCGACGGCGAGGTGGACTTCTCGCGGTTCGACATCATCTACCTCGTCGCCGACCCGGACGCGCCCGGCGTCGACTCCGACGCCACCAAGGTCGTCAACCTGGACAGCCCGCTCACGGTCGACGGTACGGAGGTCAAGCGCGTCGTCACGGTCTTCGAGCGGCACCCGCCGGACCGCAACGTCCTCGCCCACGAGACCGGGCATGTCTTCGATCTGCCCGACCTCTACCACCGGCCGGTGGACGGCAAGGGCGACTGGGACACCCATGTCGGGGACTGGGACGTCATGGGCAGCCAGTTCGGCCTCGCCCCGGACCTCTTCGGCTGGCACAAGTGGAAGCTGGGCTGGCTGGACCGGCGGCAGGTGCACTGCGTGCAGACCACCGGGACCAGCCTGGTCAGCCTGGACGCGATGGCCGCCGCGCCGGCCGCGGGCGGCTCGGTCGGCACCCGGCTCGCGGTCGTGCGGACCGGCGAGGACTCGGTGCTGGCGATCGAGGCGCGCAGCGCGACCGGCAACGACGCCGACACCTGCACCGAGGGCGTGCTGGTCTACCGGGTCCGGGCCGGGGCGGCGTCCGGCGACGGCCCCGTCGAGGTCCTGGACGCCCATCCGCGCACCGAGGCGTGCTGGGACCGCTCGGTGTACCCGCCGCTCGCGGACGCCCCGGTCGCCGAGGGCGAGACGTTCACCGTGCCCGGGGAGGGCGTGCGGGTGGAGGTCGCGGACCGGTCGCCGGGCGGGGCGTGGACGGTGAAGATCACGGTCCCGGAGAAGGCGGACTGACGTGATTCAGGGCGCAACGAAGAAGCCCCCCGCTTCCGCGAGGGGCTTCTTCCGTCTGTGCGCCGCCAGGGACTCGAACCCCGGACCCGCTGATTAAGAGTCAGCTGCTCTAACCAACTGAGCTAGCGGCGCTTGCTGACGTCGTAGACCTTAGCATCCTGATCGGCGGGAGGAAAAATCGAAATCCGCACGTCGGCGGCGGAGGCGCTGCGGACCGCCCGGACACAGGCCCACAGCAGGACCTCCGGGCCGGGGAGCCAGGGCTGCCGGGTGTCGGGGGCGACCAGCCAGCGGGGGCCGCCGGCGGGCGACGGGGTCAGCGGGGGGATTGTCACCGCGTCGCCCACGCCGTGGCAGAGCAGCGGCGGGACCGCGTCGCCCCACTCCTCCCAGGCAAGGAGCGACGGCAGGCGATGCGCCGTGCCGGGGGCGGTGAACAGCAGCATCCGGCCGCGGTGCTCGGCGACCGGTCCGGAGCCCGGGCCGTCCTCCCAGAGCCGGTCCAGCATCCGGCGGCCGAAGATCGACGGCACGTTGACGACGTCGAAGACCGTGCCGCAGGGCAGGACGACCGGCGCGGTGGGGCGGGTCTCCCAGAGGGAGAGCGTGGAGCGCGGGTACGCCGCGGCGGACGCGAGCCAGTCCGCCCCGGGCGCGGTGACCTGCGCAGTGTGGTGCCGGCCCTCGTCACGGAGCAACGCGAAGATGTCGGTCGTCATGAAGAAAGGTCTACCGGGAGTGACGATCCGGTTCCGCCGGGTTGCCGGAAACCGGGACGGGGCGGGGCGCGGGGGAGTATCTTGCGCCCCGGCATATGCCAGGGCTACGCGCCAGAGGCCGGGGCCGCCGAGGCCGCGGCCCCGGTCAGTCCTCGGTGGGCTTGCCGCCGGTACGGATCAGGTCCTGGCCGAACTCGACCATCTTGCGGGCGTAGTCCGGCGTCCACTCCGCGCGCTCCGCGATGTCCGCGTCCGTGAGCCGGTCGAACCGGCGCGGGTCCGCGAGCTGCGCGGCCGCGATCGCCTGGAACTCGACCGCGCGGTCCGCCGCCGCCCGGAAGGCCATCGTGAGCTCCGTCGCCCGGGCCAGCAGCTCCCGCGGGTCCTCTATCGACTCCAGGTCGAAGAAGTGCTCGGGGTCGGCGGTGGCCTCGGCAGGCTCGAAGATCAGCGGTGCGGGCCGGAGCCGCCGCTGCTCGCTCCGCTCGGGTTCCGCCATATGTGGTTCCTCCTCGCAAACGCACGGCCCGAACACCCGGGCCGCCTTCCATTCTCCCGCGCCCCGCAAGAGGGCGTGCGCCGCCCCGTCACGGCGACCAGGACACGCGGTGTTCGCTCAGGTGGGAGAGGACCGCGTGGTTCGCCTCCCAACCGTCCGGACTGCATCCTTCGGCCGCCTCCGGCGGCGTGCCGGACTCCGTCCGGCGGGACGGGGCGGCCCCGCAGAAGCTGCCCCACCGGTTGCCGTGCGCGGTGTTGCGGGAGCCCGCCGGCCCGGGGCTCACGGGGACCAGCTCACGCGGTGTTCGCCCAGGTGGGACAGGACCGCGTGGTTGGCCTCCCAGCCGTCCGGGAACTTCACCGTGACGCCCAGCTGGACCGGCTCGGTCGAGGGGTGTTCGTCCAGGAGGTCGGCGACGCCCGCGCGGCAGACCACGATGCAGGCGTGGCGGTGGCGGGAGGCCAGGACGCACAGGCGGCCCGTCTCCAGGTGGAAGGCCGTCGCGTCGGGGCGGCCCGACAGGGGGTGGAGGACGACCGTCACGTCGTACTCCCGGCCCTGCAGTCGGTTCGCGGTGTCCACGGTGACGCCCGCGACGCCCAGCTCCGCCAGGGCCGCCCGTACCGCCGCCGCCTGATCGCGGTGGGCCGTGCCGACCGCGATCCGGTCGGGGGTCAGCGGGGTCGGGTCCGGATCCCGTTCGCTCACCGCCGCGCCGCCCCGGTCCAGGAGCCGCCGTACCACCAGCGCCACCGCGCGGACCGCCTCCGGGTCCGTACGCGGCGTGTGCCGGGCAGGCAGCTCCAGCAGGCCCCAGCCGGACTCCGCCGCCTCGTCCAGGACCCGGTCCGGGGCCGAGCCGTCCGACGGCACGCCGAACGCCAGCCGCCGGTCCCCGTGGTCCGTCCCGCTGCGGAACGGCGTGTACGGGTAGAACGCGTCCGACACCAGCGGCGCCGCCGACGCCGGCAGCCGCCACGACACCGGCAGCCGGTGCTGCGGCAGCTCCGGATTGTGCGCGAGCAGCGTGGAGACCGCGCTCGCCGACGGGTCGTACGAGAGCCCCGCCCACTGCTCCGCGCCCACCACGGAGAACGGGTCCAGCTGCCCCGGGTCGCCGACGAACAGCGCCCGCTCGAACAGCCCCGCCACCGCGAGCAGCGCGTCGGAGCGCATCTGGTACGCCTCGTCGACGATCGCGTGGGCCCACGGCTCCACGTTCTTCACGTGCGCCCACTTCGCGGCCGTCGAGATCACCACCGGCAGCCCGGCCAGGTCGCCCGCCTTCGCGGACTTCCGCACCTGCTCCAGGTCGTCCAGCGCCTTGTCGTACGGGTCGCCGTCGTTGGAGTGCAGCCGGCCCACCTCAAGGCCCGGCTCCTTCTCCGCGAGCCGCAGTACCAGGTCGTCCACCTGCGCGTTCGTCTGCGCGACCACCATCAACGGCCGTCCTGCCGACGCCAGTTCGAGTGCGGCGCGGACCACGAGCGTCGACTTGCCCGCGCCCGGCGGGGAGTCGACGACGACGCCGCGCGCGTCCCCGTGCAGGGTGTCGGCGAGGATCTCGCGGGTCGCCTTCGCGGCCGCCGCGGAGGGGTCCAGAACGTCCGGGCTCACAGCAGGTCCTCCGCGGTCACGGCGTCGGGCAGTTCGGCGACGTCGGCGCGCGGGGGACCGCCGTGCGTCCAGGGCGTCTCCTCCGGGTCCGGCAGCTTCGCGCCCACCCGCTGCTCGTGCTCGAACAGCGTCCAGGCGATCCGCTCGCCCTTCTCCGGCACCGAGCCCTCCGCCGGCTCCTTGCCCCGGCCCATCTTGTCCAGGATCCGCAGCACCAGCGAGCCGTCCTCCTGGCGCCCGACGAACTGGGCCGACTGCGGCTTGCCGTCCAGCGAGCGGAACACCTTCACGCCCTCGCCCAGATGCGGCCGGTCCTCCGTGCGGACCGTGAGCAGCGGCCGGGGCGCCGGGCGCTTCGACTCCGACCAGGCCATCGTCACCTCGACGACCTCGGCCGTGAACGCCTCCCCGGACAGCCGCCGGCCCGCCAGCACCAGCGGGTCGTCCAGCGCCTCCTGCGCCTCCAGTTGGCCCTGCGCCTGCTCGCGCGCGGCCAGCTTCCGGGCCGCCGTCACCGCGTCGTCCCGGCGCGGCTGCGGCGGCTCGCCGGCGGTCACCCGGTCCCGGTGGCCGGTGAACGACCAGCGGTCCCGCGTCCAGCGGTCCGGGACCCGCGCCCCCTCCGGCAGCTCCCGGAGCAGCTCGACCGCCCGCCACACCGCGTCCCATGTCGGCTTCAGCTGGGCGGCGATCAGCCGGCGGATCTCCCGCTCGGCCCGGTGCAGCTCGCCGAGCCGCTCGTCCGCGCTCGCGCCGTCCTCGGCCGCGCCCAGCGCCTGCCGGGCCCGGTCGTACCGCTCGATCGCCGGCGCGAGCAGCCGGTTGTCGAACGCCGGGTCCGTCGCCGGACCGGCCGGCGGGCAGAGCAGCTGACCCGCCGCGTCCCGCCCCAGTTCGGCCCGCAGCGCCGCCTCCGCGCCCGACTCCCCGTCCGGCGCGTCGATCCAGGCGAGCAGCGCGCCCAAGTGCTGGTCCTCCAGCGACGACTGGCCCGTCGCCCAGTGCCGGTTCAGCAGGTCCGTCGCCGCGAGCAGCAGCGAGGAGCCGGGCACCCGGGCCCGCTCCCCGAAGTGCGTCAGCCAGCGGCCGAGCAGCGGCACCCGAGGCGGCGCGGGGAACGGCGTCTCCGGGTCCTGCTCGGCCGTCCGCCGGAACCGCGTCGACCGCCCGAGCAGCCGTACGTACTCGACGCCGGCCCGGCTCGGCACGATCAACTGCGGTGCGTCCGCGCACAGTTCGACCTCGACCTTGACCTTCTTCCCGGTCTCCGCGTCGGTCTCGTTCTTCTCCACCGCCTCGACCGCGTCCGCGAACGAGTCGACGTACGGCAGGATCTCGTCGGCCAGGTCGGCGAGGAACGCGAACCGCAGGTCCCGGTCGCGCGGCTGCGGCACGACCAGCAGCCGCGGCTCCTCCGCGTCCGTGCCGACCAGCGCCCCGAGCGGAGCTCCCGCCTCGCCGGCTGTCGTCAACGGGACGAACACCAGCGGCCGTTCGGCCACGTACCGGTGGCGCACGGTCGCCAGCGGCTGCGCGCGGCCCGCCTCGACGGCCTCCATCCGGGCCAGCGTGGAGATCAGCGACATGCGACCGCCTCCAGCGCCTCGGCTCGGAGCGCCCGCGCCCGCCGGACCGCCGTGACGGTCGGATCCTCGGCCTCGTCCGCGGCCTCGGCCCCGACCGAGCCGCGCGCCGCTTCCAGTACCGCCCCGATCGTCGTCAGCCCGCCCAACTCGCCCCGCACCGACCGGCCGAGCACCTCCACCGCCCCCGCGCACCGGGCCCGCTCCCGGCAGTGGAAGGCCAGCTCGCAGGCGGCCAGGCACTCCGGCGCGTACGCGTGCGGCACCGCCTCCACGGCCTCGGTCAGCTGCTCCGCCGAGCAGGTCTCCACGTCGAACGTGAGCCCCTCCGGCAGCGCCGCCGCGATGTCCTCGATCCGGGTAAGCCGGGCCAGCTGGCGGCGGGTCACCGCCACCTGCTTGCGCACGTCGACCGCCGAGGCCGTCGGCAGGTTGGAGAAGTCCTTCGGGCACACCAGCAGCACCGAATGCGCCACCCGCGCGCCCTCGGTGACCGCCGCGATCCGCTCCAGGGCCAGCACGTACACGGCCGCCTGCCGGGCCGCCGCGCCGACCTTCGCCGCATCCGCCGAACCGTCGATCATCGGGAAGGACTTGATCTCGACGACCGTCCACCGCCCGTCCGGACGGACCACCACCGCGTCCGGCTCCAGGAAGACCGGCGAGCCCGCGACCTCCAGGGCCAGCAGCGGGTGGTCGAGCAGCGTCCACGCCCCGGCCTCGGCGGCCTCCCGCAGCGCCAGCGACGTGCGCGCCGCCCGGCCCTCCGGTCCGGCCGCCGCCAGGTCCGGCACGTGGACCTCGGCCGCGTCGTCGATACCGAGCAGCCGCAGCAGCTCCCGGCCGCCGTCCGCCTTCACCTTCGCCTCGAACGCGTTGCCCCGCATGATGGCGAACTGGGACTGCCCGTACGCCGCCGGGGACCCGAGCTTCGACGCCAGCACGGTCTTGTCGACCCCCGCGCCGTCCAGCAGCGCGCGCCGCCGGCAGCCGGGGTTGGCGGCCAGCGCCGCCAGCGCCCGCGCGTCCATCGGACGCGGCACGACGGCCGGTCCGCGCAGCTCAGCGAGCTTGTGCCGGAGTGTCGTTTGAGGAGCTCGGTGCGCTCCGCTGGCCAGGGATTCGCTCACCCGCGGAAGTGTCGCATCCGCCACTGACAATCGGGGAGCGCACCGGCGGCGCGCTGCCCGTGATGCGGAGCCGCAGCCGGTCCACGCCCCGCATGAACGGGGCCGCGAGCAGCAGCCCGAGCCCCATCACGGCCGCCCCGGCGACCGCGTCGAGGAAGTAGTGGTTCGCCGTGCCCATGACCACGATCACGGTCAGCAGCGGGTAGGCGACGCCGAGGGCCTTGACCAGCGGCGTACGCCCGTACCGCCACAGCATCACACCGCACCACAGCGCCCAGCCGACGTGCAGCGAGGGCATCGCCGCGTACTGGTTGGTCAGCCCGCCGAGGCCCCGCGGCGCGCTCGCCTCGCCGCCCCACCAGCCGTACGCGCTGAACTGCGCCATCGTGTCCACGAATCCGTGGCTCACGTCGAGCAGCCGGGGTGGGCAGGTCGGCAGCAGCGTGAAGCCGACCAGGCCGAGCAGCGTGGAGAGCATCAGCCAGGTGCGGGCGGCCCGGTAGCGGGTCGGGCGGCGGCGGAACAGCCAGACGAGCACGGCCGGGGTGACCAGGTAGTGCAGCGAGGCGTACGCGAAGTCGGCGGGTATGCCGAGCTCCGGGGTGGCGGTGAAGAGGCGGTTGAGTGGGCTCTCGGCGTTCAGGTTGAGCAGCTTCTCGATCCGCAGGATCGCCAGGCCGTGGTCGACGGCGGTCTGCACGTCGCCGCGCGCGAGCAGCCGGCCGCCCGAGTACGCCGCGTACACCACGACGAGCACCAGCAGCTCGCTCCACCAGCGGGGCCGGCCCCCGTGGGCTCCTTGCGGCAGCGGCATCCGTACGTCCCCCCGAGGTGCACTGATCCGAATCCCTGATCGGTCCTGACCTCTGGGGGACGCGAGGGACGGGGCGGAGGTTGCCCGGATGTGGACGCCAGTTCGTGTGCGGGATGATGGACGTACGCCTTCGTGGACCCATTCGAGGACATTCAGGGAGAAGCCTTCATGGCACCGCGCATCCTGCTCGCCCGTCACGGCCAGACCGAATGGTCGCTCCTGGGCCGGCACACCGGCAGGACGGACATCCCGCTGCTCGACGAGGGCCGCCGCGGCGCGAAGCTGCTCGGCGAGCGACTGCACCGGGGCGCGTGGAACGGCCTCCCCGGCGTCGAGATCCGCACCAGCCCGCTGGTCCGCGCGGCCGAGACCTGCGAGCTGGCCGGCTTCGGCGAGCGCGCCGAGCGCTGGGACGCGTTGATGGAGTGGGACTACGGCGCGTACGAGGGGCTGACCCCGCCGCAGATCCAGGAGCGCGCCCCGGGCTGGCTGCTGTGGCGCGACGGCGTGCCGGAGGGCGAGACCCGCGCGGACGTGGCGGCCCGCGCGGACGAGGTGGTGGCCTGGGCGCGCTCGGCGGACCGGGACGTCCTGGTCTTCGCGCACGGCCACATCCTGCGCACGATCGCCGCCCGCTGGCTGGGCGAGGACGTGTTCTTCGGCTCCCGGATCAAGCTCGACCCGACGAGCCTGTCGGTGCTCGGCTGGCAGTACGGCGCGCCCGCGGTGGAGCGCTGGAACGACACCGGGCACATGGAGGCGTAGGCCCCGTACGCCCGGCCCTGCTACGACGAGGCGAGCGCCTGCCGGGTCGTCTCCAGCATGCGGCGGATCCGGTGCGACTGGACGCCGTCCAGGGACGCGAGCACCCGGCGGGCCTCCTCCGCCGCCTCGTCCGACCGGCCCGCGCGGGCCAGGTCCGCGGCGAGCTGCGCCCGGTACAGGGCGAGGTTGCGGGCGAAGTGCGGGTTCTGCAGGACCGTCGCGCGGTGCGCGTGCCGGGCGGCCCGGCCGTGCTCGCCAAGCGCCGACCAGCACTGGGCCTCCAGCGCCTCCAGCTCCGGCTCGCCGAAGAACGACATCCACTCCGGGTCCGCGTCGCAGGCGCCCTTGGCGAAGTACGTGTGCGCCCGGCCCAGCGCCTGCTCGCAGGAGGTCCGGTCGCCGAGCCCCGCCCAGGCCCCCGCCTCGCGCAGCGACAGCAGCGAGTGCAGCCGCGCCGACGGCACCGCGGCGGCCGCGCGCAGACCGGCCTGCGCCGCCCGGACCGCCTCGCGGAACCGGCCGCCGTCGCGGGCCAGGAACGAGGTGTTGCAGAAGGCGTGCGCCTCCAGGGCCGGATCGCCGGCCACCCGCGCGGTGGCCAGGGCCTCCGCGTAGTGCGAGCGGGCGTCCTCGTGGCGGCCCGAGTCATGGGCGAGCCAGCCGACCGAGAGGGCCAGTTCGCCGGCGCCCGACTGCAGCCGCTCCTCGGTCGAGCGGCGGCTCGCGCCGCCCGCGTCGAGCAGCGCGTACGCGGCCCGCAGTGGCTGGGCGGCGACCTTGTACAGCCCCTCGGCGCCGTGCCGGTCGTCGAGCAGCCGAATCTGCCGTACGGCGTCCTCGACGGCCCTGACCTCGGCGTCGCCGATCCTGTGCGGGGCCCGAGGGGCGGGGATCGCGGCGGCGGTGCCGCCGAGTCCCAGCGAGGCGGCCGCCACGGTGGCGGTGCCGCTCGTCATGAATGCGCGACGCAGCACGTCGCTCTCCTCATCGTTCCGGGTGGAGAGGGCGGGCGGGGGCGCACCGGCCGCGACGGTCGTCCGTCGCCCGCGTACCGCCTCCCGAGCCGCGAAGCCCAGGTCCGCCAGGGTCAGACCGGGGAACATGTGCCGGAACACCCGCTCGTACGCGTAGTTGGGGCAGCGGATCTCTCCGGCCTCCACCCGTCCGATGTAGCGGGCGTCGCAGGCGACCTGCTCGCCGATCTCCCGCGCCGCCCGGCGGACCGCGGCGGCGAACTCCGCCGGCGAGTGCTGTCCGCGGAGTCTGCGGAAGGCGAGATTGGGAACTGCCCGTGACGTCGCCATGGCCGAGCCCTCTCCTGGTGCTGCCGGTGTTCCGGCGGGGCAAGAACGTACCTGCTGTGGCCGGTCGCGCACGCGGTGTTTGGCTACAAACGGGATATCTCCCCCGCGATCTGCCATGAACTGCCATCCTTTGCGGCGGCGTGCCGCCGTAGCCGTTGACGGGTACGGGCGTTGAACCATGCGGAGAGACGGAACGTGTCTCCTCTGGCACGAGGAGGGGATCCCTTGTTGGAGACCGGCATGGAGATCAGCCCGCGGACCGAGACGCAGACAGTTCAGACGACGGGTCCGACGACAGTTCAGACGCCAGTTCAGACGACGGGGTCGACGACCGTTCGGTCGACGGGTCAGACCACCGCGTCGACCGGCCCTTCGCCCGACGCCAGCGCGTCGCACGGCGAGCCCTGCGACCTGGTGACGGTGCCGGTCCGGCAGGGCCTGGAGGCCGTCGACATCCTGCGCCGCGGCGGCGCCCCCGCGGTCGGCCCGGTGCTGCACGACGGGACCTGCGACACGCTCGGCTTCCTGGTGCCGCCCGGTACGGCGGAGGGCTGGGACATGCCGGGCAGCGCCTGCACCCAGACCGACGGGCGCGGCCTGCGCCTCCCCGAGATCCCGGCCCGCGAGGACGCCGCCGCCCCCGCCGACTGGCTGCTGCCGCCCGGCGACACCGGCCCGGTGACGGACCCGGCGGTGCTGCGCGAGGCGCTGGGCGAGGCGGCCCGGCTGATCGAGGCGGCGGACGGCTGCCACTGACAGCGGGCGGCTCCCACTGACGGCGGGCGGCGGTCTCTCCGGGAGGCCGATAATGGACAGGTGGCAAGGAACAAGCAGCGCGACCGGGCGACCGCGGTCGGCCCCGTCGTCGAGACCGTCGACGGGGGCCTCGCCGAGCTCATACCCGACCGGGAGCGCCCGCGCGGCTGGACGCTGCTGATCGACGGCGCCCCGCAGTCGCACGTCGACCTCGACGACCCGGCCCATCTCTCCTTCGAGTACCAGCGGCGGCTCGGCCACATCGTGGACCTCGCCGCGCCGCCGAACCGGCCGCTCCAGGCAGTGCACCTCGGCGGCGGCGCGTTCACGCTCGCCCGGTACGTCGCCGCGACCCGGCCCCGCTCCACGCAGCAGATCGTCGAGCTCGACGGATCGCTGGTCCAGCTCGTCCGCCGCGAGCTGCCGCTCGACTCCGGCGCCCGGATACGGGTCCGGTCCACCGACGCCCGCGCCGGGCTCGGCAAGGTCCAGGACGGCTGGGCCGACCTGGTCGTCGCCGACGTCTTCAGCGGGGCGCGCACGCCCGCCCACCTGACCAGCACCGAGTTCCTCGCCGAGGTCCGCCGGGTGCTGAGGCCCGGCGGCTTCTACGCGGCCAACCTGGCCGACGGGCCGCCGCTCGCGCATCTGCGCGGCCAGATCGCCACCGCCGCCGCCGTCTTCCCCGAGCTGGCCTTGACCGCCGACCCGACCGTGCTGCGCGGCCGCCGCTTCGGCAACGCCGTCCTGCTCGCCTCCGACGTCCCGCTGCCGGTCGCCGAACTGACCCGCCGCGTCGCGAGCGACCCGCACGCCGGCCGCGTCGAGCACGGCCGCGCCCTGACCGACTTCACCGGCGGCGCGACCCCGGTCACCGACGCGAGCGCCAAGCCCTCGCCCGTACCGCCGGCAGCGGTCTTCCGATAGGCCGGATCCGGCAGGCCGGCTTCAGGCCGGCCGGCTCAGATCTCGACGTGGTCCGACTCCGGGTGCCCGCAGACCTGCATCCCGGGTGGGCTGCCGACGTCGGGGACGGTGGAGTCGAACCACTTGCCGATGCAGAAGGTGCTGTCGGGACCCTTGAAGGCGCGGCAGCCGCAGGTGTGCGGTGTCGGCGGGTGCTCCAGCTCCGCCATGCAGGGCCTGCCGACGAAGTCACGCTCCCCGGGCGTCAGCTCCGCCCCCGAGTCGCGGATCATCGTGGCGGCCTTCCGCCGGGCGTCGATGAGCAGCGTCATGGCCTCTGCCAGCACCCGGGCCTGCTCCTCGGTCCGGTCGATCCGCTTCTCGTAGTCGGTCACGGGCCCTCCTCGGAGTCGTCGAGGCTGCCGTCGTACCAGAGCCCCCGGGCGGCCCGGGCGCGACGCGCGCGCGTTCGGCGGGAGGATGCCCGGACGGACGTCAGCGGTCGTCGATCTCCACCCGGGGCGCGCTGTCGTGCCAGACGCAGAAGACCGACAGCTCGCGGCCGTCACGGGTGAAGGTGACCCGGATCCAGGTCGGCTGCTTCCAGACCTGCATCTGCCAGCCGGCGGACGGGGTGGCCGTGACCAGCTCCGCCGAGGTGTCGCCCAGGTCGAACACGACCCGGCCGCCGTCCACGGCGTAGCTCTTCACGCGTCCGGTGTCCGGCTTCGTCGTGGCGGTGGGTCTGCGCGGCGGCGCGGACGTCGGAGGCTTCGCGGGGGTTTCCGGGGTCCGCGTGGCCGAGGGGGTGGGGCCGACGGGCCGCCGCGTCGACGAGGCCACCGGCGTGCTCGGCTCCCCGGCCGGCGTCACCGCGCCTGCCGGGATGGGCAGCGCCTGGGGCGGGTCGTACGCCGTGCCCGCCATCACGGTGTGCACGCCCCACCACGAGAGCGTGACCGCCGCGCCC
>NZ_DATCVQ010000157.1:0-4631 GCF_036566765.1 Streptomyces sp. | reverse complement strand
GATGACCATGACCTCGCGCGTGCAGCCGTTGCGGTCGGCCTCGATGACCATACGGGCCAGGCGCGGGTCGACGGGCAGCTGCGAGAGCTTGCGTCCCAGCTGCGTCAGCCGCTGCCCCTTCTTCCCCTCCCCGGGGGACTTCTCCTCCAGGTCGAGCGCGCCGAGTTCCTGGAGCAGCTGCACACCGTCGCGGATGTTGCGGTGGTCCGGCGGGTCGATGAACGGGAACTTCTCGATGTCGCCGAGCCCGGCCGCGGTCATCTGGAGGATGACGGAGGCGAGATTCGTTCGCAGGATCTCCGCGTCCGTGAACTCGGGGCGGGCGAGGAAGTCGTCCTCCGAGTACAGGCGGATGCAGATGCCGTCCGACGTACGGCCGCAGCGGCCCTTGCGCTGGTTGGCGCTGGCCTGCGAGATCCGCTCGATGGGCAGCCGCTGGACCTTGGTGCGGTGGCTGTAGCGGGAGATCCGGGCGTTGCCCGGGTCGATCACGTATTTGATGCCGGGGACGGTCAGCGAGGTCTCGGCCACGTTCGTCGCCAGAACGATCCTGCGGCCGGTGTGGCGCTGGAACACCCGGTGCTGCTCGGCGTGCGACAGGCGCGCGTAGAGAGGGAGCACCTCGGTGTGGCGGAGGTTCTTCTTGTTCAGGGCGTCCGCGGTGTCGCGGATCTCGCGCTCGCCGGAGAGGAAGACCAGGACATCGCCGGGGCCCTCCGCCTGGAGCTCGTCGACGGCGTCGCAGATCGCGGTGATCTGGTCGCGGTCGGAGTCGTCGCCCCCAGAATCAGACTCAGCCTCTTCGAGGAGCGGGCGGTATCGCACCTCCACCGGATACGTACGCCCGCTGACCTCGACGATCGGGGCGTCACCGAAGTGCCGGGAGAACCGCTCGGGGTCGATGGTCGCCGAGGTGATGACGACCTTGAGGTCGGGGCGCTTCGGCAGCAGCTGGGCCAGATACCCGAGGAGGAAGTCGATGTTGAGGGACCGCTCGTGGGCCTCGTCGATGATGATCGTGTCGTAGGCGCGCAGCTCGCGGTCCGTCTGGATCTCGGCGAGCAGGATGCCGTCCGTCATCAGCTTCACGAAGGTCGCGTCGGGGTTCACCTGGTCGGTGAAGCGGACCTTCCAGCCGACCGCCTCGCCCAGCGGGGTCTTCAGCTCGTCCGCGACGCGCTCGGCGACCGTGCGGGCGGCGATCCGGCGGGGCTGCGTGTGGCCGATCATGCCGCGCACACCGCGGCCCAGCTCCAGACAGATCTTCGGGATCTGCGTCGTCTTGCCGGAGCCCGTCTCACCGGCGACGATCACGACCTGGTGGTCGCGTATCGCCTCCAGGATCACGTCCTTCTTCTGGGAGACGGGCAGCTGCTCGGGGTACGTGACGGTGGGCACGCGGGCGGCGCGCCCGTCGACGCGCTCCTTGGCCTTGCCGGCCTCGGCGGCGATCTCGTCCAGCACGGCCTGACGGGCCTCGGGCTTGCGGATGCGGCGGGCGCCTTCGAGACGGCGGCCGAGCCGGTGTGCGTCCCGCAGCGAGACCTCGGCCAGCACGGTCTGGAGGGCGGCGAAGGAAGTAGACATACGGAGTCCAGGATCGCACCTGCGGACGAGAACCGGCGAACCGATTTACGAGGCGTGCGCCACGGGCGTGCGTAATATTTCGGGACACACCGACCCGACCTCCCACCCTCCTCCCTCGCTGTCCAGGAGCGTTTCCGCGTGCCCAAGTCCAAGCCGATCGTGATCGTGGCCGGGGTGGCCCTGGCCGCCGCCGTGCTCGGCCTCGTCTCGTACACCGCCACGAAGCCGGCCTCTCGCGACGCCGCCCTCGCCGACGCGTCCGTCGAGCCGACCGCCGAGGTCTATCCGGAGCTGGAGGCGTACGCGCGCCGGGACGCGGCCGACGAGCTGGCGCTCGGGCGGGCCGACGCGCCCGTGGTCCTCATCGAGTACGCGGACTTCAAGTGCGGGTACTGCGCGCAGTTCGCCCGGAACACCGAGCCGCGGCTGGTGAAGAAGTACGTCGACGACGGCACCCTGCGCATCGAGTGGCGGAACTTCCCGATCTTCGGCGAGGAGTCGGAGGCCGCGGCCCGCGCGTCGTGGGCGGCGGGGCAGCAGGGGCGGTTCTGGGAGTTCCACCGGGCGGCGTACGCGGAGGGCGTGAAGGAGAAGGGCTTCGGCGCGGACCGGCTCGCGGCGCTCGCGAAGGAGGCCGGGGTCCGGGACCTGGCGCGGTTCGCCCGCGACGCTCAGAGCGCGGCGGCCCGCGAGTCGGTGAGCGCCGACCAGGAGCAGGGGTACTCGCTGGGCGCGACCTCGACCCCGTCCTTCCTGGTCAACGGCCGCCCGCTCGCGGGCGCACAGCCGCTGGACGCCTTCACCCGGGCGATCGAGGCGGCGGCCCGGACCGCGAAGGCGAAGGGCACGAAGGCGGCGGGGCCGTCGGCATCGCCGACGGAGGCCGGCGCCGTGGGCGGGGCGACTACGCGATGAGCGGCGACATCGGCTATCTGGCCGCGCTCCTGGGCGGTCTGCTCGCGCTGCTCAGCCCGTGCAGCGCCCTGCTCCTGCCGGCCTTCTTCGCGTACTCGATCGACTCGCCGGGCCGGCTGCTCGCCCGTACCGGCATCTTCTACGCGGGCCTCGCCACCACCCTCGTACCGCTGGGCGCGGCCGGCTCCTTCGCGGGACGGCTGTTCTACGGCAACCGGGACCTCCTGGTCACGTCCGGCGGCTGGCTGATCATCGCGCTCGGCCTGCTGCAGATCCTCGGCCTGGGCTTCGCCTCGCGCCGGATCGCCGAGGTCAGCGGCCGGATCCGGCCGACCACGGCGCTCTCCGTGTACGCCCTGGGCCTGGTGTACGGCCTCGCCGGCTTCTGCGCGGGCCCGATCCTCGGCAGCGTCCTGACGGTGGCGGCGCTGAGCGGCAGCCCGGCGTTCGGCGGGCTGCTCCTCGCGGTGTACGCGCTGGGCATGGCGGTCCCGCTGTTCGTCCTCGCGCTGCTCTGGGAGCGGTACGACCTGGGGCGGCGGCGCTGGCTGCGGGGCCGCCCCGTCCGGCTCGGCCGCTTCGAGGCGCACTCGACCTCGCTGCTGTCCGGGCTGTTCTTCGTGGTGCTCGGCACGCTCTTCCTGGTCTTCGACGGCACGACGGCGCTGCCGGGGCTGCTGTCGGCAGACGACTCGTTCGCCGTGGAGGAGCGGGTGGCGGCGTTGGGCCGTACGGTCCCGGACGGGGCGCTGCTGGTCGGTGTGGTCGCGGTGGTGGCGGCGGTGTTCGCGGCACGGGGCCTGAGGTCGGGCCGGCGGGAGCGCGAGGAGGCGTGAAGAGGAGGGGCCGGGGCGGAGTGGAGGCGGCGGCATGAAGAAGGCCCCCGTCCTGAGGACGGGGGCCTTCTGATTGTGGCTGGGGCCGGGGTCGAACCGGCGACCTATCGCTTTTCAGGCGATCGCTCGTACCAACTGAGCTACCCAGCCACGAAGCCGTTTCCAGCTTCAGCGATCCTGACGGGACTTGAACCCGCGACCTCCACCTTGACAGGGTGGCGAGCTAACCAACTGCTCCACAGGACCTAGGTTGTGCGCGAGAACTAGTCTCGCACACGGTGGTGCGTGCCCCCAACGGGATTCGAACCCGTGCTACCGCCTTGAAAGGGCGGCGTCCTGGGCCACTAGACGATGAGGGCTAAGGGCCCACCTGGGCGCTTCATCAGCGCGTCGGGGACGTGAGAAGCATATGGGATGCCGGCGGCTATCGCCAAAACGGTTTCCCCGCCGCCTGCGAGAGCCGCCCCGGACGGGGGACGGCGGAGGGACAATGGCCCCGTGCTGGAGATGACACGCGAGGAGTTCGAGGAACTGGTCGCCGAGGCGCTGGACAGGATCCCGCCGGAGCTGACGCGGCTGATGGACAACGTCGCGGTGTTCGTGGAGGACGAGCCTTCTCCGGACGATCCCGAGCTGCTCGGCCTGTACGAGGGAACGCCGCTGACGGACCGCGGCGAGTGGTACGCCGGCGTGCTGCCGGACCGGATCACGATCTACCGGGGGCCGACGCTGCGGATGTGCGAGTCGCGCGAGGACGTGGTCGCGGAGACGGAGATCACCGTGGTGCACGAGATCGCGCACCACTTCGGGATCGACGACGAGCGGCTGCACGCGCTGGGGTACGGCTGACGGGTGCGGGGCGGGGCGCGCGGGGCGACGGGCGTCCACGGGGGGCGGCTGGGGCGACGGGTGTCCACGGGGCCTGAGGTACCGGCGACCCAGGGGCCTCCTGTCGGGTCCGCGCGGATCCCTTCGCCTTCGGGCGTGTCCCTTGTGGCGCGCGGGGAGTTGGGCTGAGAAACGCGTTCTTCCCCGGCTGCGGCCGGGGCGCGTGTTCCGTCCGTGCCCCTCATGCCTGGAGGTGCCCTCCGTGCGCCCACTGCCCACCCCCGTGAGATGGGCCGCAACCGCGCTGGCGGTCGCCGCCTGCGCCGGACTCAGCGGCTGTATGAGCGTGAGCGACGAGGGCGCGAAGCCCGCGCCCGGCAAGTCCGCGGGGAAGCAGGACGGCGTGTCGGCCGAGTCGGCCGGCGGCGCGGGCGCGCCTGGCGGGGCGCGCGAGGGCGGGCGCGG
>NZ_DATCVQ010000156.1:0-12036 GCF_036566765.1 Streptomyces sp. | reverse complement strand
GGTGCGCCCCGGCCCGCTCCAGGCCGGCCCGCTCCACGCCCGCCCGCAGCGCCGCCGCGACGCGGTCCGCGACTGCTGTGCGCTCCGACTCCGACCGCAGGCCGAGGAGCAGCGGCACCCGGCCCTCCACCGGGCGGACGCCGAGGAGCACCGGGACGCCCACCGACGACAGCTCCTCCAGGACCGCCCGCGCCAGCACCGCCCAGTTCCCCGACGGGGCCAGCTCCGGCGCCAGCCGCATCACCACCGGCAGCAGCGGGCCGTCGCCCGGCTTGAAGCCCAGTACCCGCGCCTGCGCCGGCGCGTCCTCCGCGGTGATCCGACCCTCCGCCAGGTCCGTCAGGAAGTCGCCCCGGCCGCGCGCGGCCAGCTCCTCCTCCTGTCGCGCCTGCATCAGGACGACCGCCAGGATGCCTGCCGCCCGTTCCGCCGCCATGCGGTGCACCGGAGACAGGGGACCCGAGACCGAGAGGAGTACCAGGCGCGCCCTCACGCTCCCCGAGCCCGGCCCGCCGCCCGGCACGTCCACCAGCGCCGAGCCCACCGGCGGGCCCGACTCCCGTGCCTCCCGCTGGCCTCGCAGCCCCTCCCACACCTGCAGCGGGTCCGCCGGCCCGGACTCCGTGCCCGCCGCGTACAGCAGTCGCCCGTCCGGGGTCTCCAGGAACACCGGGTTCGCCGCGAAGTCCGCCAGGATCCGCAGTACCTGCGGCACCCCGCCCCCGCCGAGCAGCGCCTCCGTGCACTGCCGGTGGACCTCCTCGGCCTGCCGCAGCAGCGCGTAGTGACCGTTGACGATCTCGGTGTGGATCTCCTCCGTCACCGCGACGAAGGGCACCTCGCGGTGCAACTGCACCAGCGGCAGGCCCGCCGCCCGCGCCGTCTCCACGATCGTGGCCGGCAGCCGGGCGAACCGCGGCCCCAGCTCCACCACCAGCGCCGCGATCCCGCGCTCCGCGAGCCGCCGCACGAACGCCCGCTGCTCCGCCGGCCGGGTGCCGAGCCCCAGCCCCGTGGTCAGCAGCAGCTCCCCGCCCTTGAGCAGCGACGCGATGTTCGGCACCTCGCCCGCGTGCACCCAGCGCACCGTCCGCTGCAACCGGTCCGCGCCCGCGACGACCTCCGGGAGTCCGCCGCGCAGCCCCGGAAGTTCAAGGGCCCGCTGTACGGTGATCCCGCCCTGATTGTCCATGGGGTCGGACGCTACCCGCGCCGGTGTTTCAGCGACATCACCCCACGGTCACGGGGGCGGACAGTTCGTACAACGGGGCGACAACTCGTCGCCCCGTGGCGCGAATTGTGCGACCGCCTGTCGCTTGTGGCCTACGTCACGCGCGAGGATGCTCTCGCGCCATGGCAGAGAACCCCACCCCAGCGGCTCAGGCCGCCCCGGAGGTCCACCGACTCAAGGCGAACTCGGTCGGGCTCGTCGGCGTCGTCTTCATGGCGGTCGCCACGGCCGCCCCGATCACCGCGATGACCGGCAACCTTCCCATCGCCGTCGGCTTCGGCAACGGCACCGGCGCGCCCGCCGGCTATCTCTTCGCGACCGTCGTCCTGACCGTCTTCTCCGTCGGCTACGTCGCCATGGCGAAGCGGATCACCGCCGCCGGCGCGTTCTACGGCTACATCTCGCACGGCCTCGGCCGGATCGCGGGCATGGCCTCCGGCATGCTCGCCGTCCTCGCGTACATCGTCTTCGAGGCCTCGATCGTCGGCGTCTTCGCCTATTTCACCAAGACCACCGTCGCCGACCAGCTCGGCGTGGACCTGCCGTGGATCGTGTACGCGGCGGCCATGCTGGCCGTCACCGCGGTCCTCGCGTACTTCGACATCAACCTCACCGCCAAGGCGCTCGGCGTCATGCTGATCGCGGAGATCGCCGTCCTCTTCGCGGTCGCCACCGCCGTCCTGCTGGCCGGCGGCGGGCCCGACGGGATCCCGGTCGAGCCGGTCAACCCGAAGAACGCCTTCACGGGCGCCTCCGCCGGGCTCGGGCTCTTCTTCGCCTTCTGGTCGTGGGTCGGCTTCGAGTCGACCGCGATGTACGGCGAGGAGTCCCGCGACCCCAAGCGGGTCATCCCGCGCGCCACCCTCATCTCCGTCATCGGCGTCGGCCTCTTCTACATCTACGTGTCGTGGATGACGATCGCCGGCAACGGTCTGGCCGGATCGGTGAAGCTGTCGGCCTCCTCCTCGCCGCTCGACCTGTTCTTCGCGCCCACCGAGTCCTTCATCGGCGCGTGGGCCGTCGACGCCTTCCAGTGGCTGCTGCTCACCGGCTCGTTCGCCTGCGGCATGGCCTTCCACCAGTGCGCCTCGCGCTACCTGTACGCGATCGGCCGCGAGGGCTTCCTGCACCCGGCGCTCGGCCGTACGCACGCCAAGCACGGCTCGCCGTACATCGCCTCGTACGTGCAGAGCGTCATCGCCGTCGTCCTGGTCGGCGCGTTCTGGCTCACCGGGCAGGACCCGTACATCCACCTGTACACGCTGCTCGCGATCCTCGGCACGATGGCGATCCTGATCGTCCAGACGCTGTGCTCGTTCGCCGTGATCGGCTACTTCCGCAAGAACCACCCCGAGGACCGGCACTGGTTCAAGACCTTCACCGCCCCGCTCCTCGGCGGGCTCGGCATGATCGCCGTCGTCGTGCTGCTGATCATGAACATGGAGACCGCGGCCGGGCTCGCCGCCGACTCCCTCTTCTACAAGACCATCCCCTGGATCGTCGGACTGGTCTTCCTCGGCGGCCTCGGGCTCGGCTTCTACCTCAAGCTCAAGCGGCCCGAGCGCTACGAGATCATCGGCCGGATCGTCCTGGAGGACGCCGCCGAGCGCACCGACGACGGGAGCACGGAGCCCGCCGTCCCCGCCACCCACAGCTGACACCCCTCCCCCTTCCAGGAGCGCCCCATGGCACGCACCAACCCGATGCACCTCCTGAAGACCCTGGCCGCCGAGCACGCCGACGCCCGGCGGCTGAACCTCCCCGTGGACGAACTGCGCGACATGCGCGCCGACGCGCTCGGCCGCCGGTCCCTGCTCAAGTACGCCGCCGCGGCGGGGATCGCCGTCTCCGCGGGCGCGGCCGTCGGCGCCCCGGCGGCCGCCCGGGCCGTCACCCCCGCCCGGGTCGCCGTCGTCGGCGCCGGCATCTCCGGCCTCACCGCCGCCCTCACCCTCCAGGACGCCGGCCTGAGCCCGACGCTCTACGAGGCCAACCCGTCCCGGGTCGGCGGCCGGATGTGGACCCAGCGGGACCACTGGGCGTACGGGCAGACCTCCGAGATCGGCGGCGAGCTCATCGACACCAGCCACAAGAAGATCCTGGAGCTCTGCCGTCGCTTCGACCTCCAGGTCGAGGACTTCCTGGGCGGCGGACCGACCGGCGCCGAGGAGGTCCTCTGGTTCAACGGCGCGTACTACCCCCGGCACCAGGCCGACGAGGACTTCAAGGCGGTCTACCAGTCCCTGCGTCGCGACCTCTCCGAGGCGGGGGAGGTGCGGTGGAATCAGACCACTCCGACCGGCACCGCACTCGACGACATGTCGATATACGAATGGATCGAGTCACGGGTCCCCGGCGGCCATGCCTCGCCGCTCGGCCGGTTCATCGACGTCGCCTACAACGTCGAGTACGGAGCCGACACCACCGAGCAGTCCTCGCTCGCCCTCGTCCTGCTGATGGGCTATCAGACCAATCCGGGGCATTTCAACGTCTGGGGCCTGTCCAACGAGCGGTACCACATCGTCGGCGGCAACGACCGGCTCCCGAACGCCGTCGCCGGGGCGCTCGCCCCCGGCACCCTGCGCATGGGCTGGTCGCTGAGCGCCGTGCGCGCCAACGCCGACGGCACCCAGACGCTGACCTTCACCGAGGCCGGCGCCACCCGGACCGTCACCGCCGACCACACGATCCTGTGCGTTCCGCTGCCGATCCTGCAGAACCTCGACGTCTCCCGGGCCGGCTTCGACCCGCTGATGACGAACCTGCTGCGGGACGCCCGGATGGGGTACTGCACCAAGCTCAACATGCAGTTCGGCGCCCGTCCCTGGCGCGGCACGGGCGCCTGGCCGGGCGTCTCCGCCGGCGACTGCTTCACCGACACGGAGGTCCAGCAGACCTGGGACACCACCAAGATCCAGGGCGGCACCGGCGGCATCCTCCTGCAGTACGGCGGCGGCAGCCTCGCCCGGTCCCTCACCCCGGCCGGGCCGTTCTCCACCGAGTCCGACCCGTACGTGCGGAGCCTCGTCACTCGCTACCTCGCGGGCATCGACGCCTTCTTCCCCGGCACGTCGCGGGCGTACACGGGCCGCGCCCAGCTCTCCGCCTGGCACCGCAACCCGTACTCGCTCGGCGCGTACTCCTGCTGGCCCGTCGGCTATCTGCACCGGTACGCGGGCTACGAGGGCGTGGCCCAGGGCAACGTGCACATCGGCGGCGAGCACTGCAGCTACGACTTCCAGGGCTTCATGGAGGGCGGCGCCACCGAGGGCGAGCGGGCCGCGCGGGAGGTGATTGCCGCGCTGCGCTGAGCGGGCTCAGCCGGCCGGTGCGATGTTGTGGTTGAAGCGGAAGACGTTGTCGGGGTCGTACGCGGCCTTGACGGCGGTGAGCCGGCGGTAGTTCTCCTCCCCGAAGGAGGAGACGACCCGCTGCTCGCCTTCGGCGCCGACGAAGTTCAGGTACACGGCGTCCATCGACCACGGCCGCGCATCGGCCCGCACGTCCCGCACCCACTGGATCGCCCGCTCGTCCATCGCCGGGTCCTCCCAGGTCGCGAACGGGTGCAGGGCCCAGGGCGCGGTACGCCACGGCTGCGGGTACTGCGACGGCCCGGCGGCCACCGCCCCGCCCATCAGGAACAGCACCTGCTGGATGGCCGCGGGCATCGGCATCGCCGCGGCGCGCTCGCAGAACCGGTCCACCGCCTCGTCCGGGAAGCCGGTCAGGTACTCGGCCGACCAGTAGTTCCGCAGTCCGGGCGGGTCGTCGAGCATGGACTGCAGCTCCGTGTACGGGAGGTCCGCGACGATTTCGATCACGGGCTTCAGCGCGAACAGCGGGGCGGCGAGCTCCCGCAGGTCGGCCACCGGACCGGCGTACGTGAACACCGTTCCGCAGACCAGCTTGCCGACCAGGTCCTCGGGGACGAACGGCTCGGGCGGCGCGGGCATGTAGATCGCGCCGCCGCCCACCTCGTCGGGGGCGTCGGCGGCGATGTCGCGGAACGTCCGCATGACCTCGGGCGCGATCTCCGGCAGGAACAGCAGCATCACCATGCTCACCGCGGGCAGCTCGTGCAGCCGCAGCGTCAGCGAGGTCGCCACCCCGAAGTTCCCGCCGCCGCCGTGCAGGGCCCAGAACAGCTCCGGGTTCTCCTCCGCGTCCGTGTGGACGTGCTTGCCCTCGGCCGTGATCAGATCGGCGGCCAGCAGGTTGTCGCTGGCCAGCCCGAACTTCCGCTCCAGCCACCCCGATCCGCCGCCCAGCGTGAAGCCGCCGACGCCGGTGGTGGACACCCGGCCGCCGGTGGTCGCCACATGGAAGGGCTGGCAGGCGTGGTCCATCTGCCCCATCGTCGCCCCGCCCTCGACCCGCACCGTCATGTCCTCCGGGTCCACGACGACCCCGTGCATCCGGCGCAGGTCGACGACCAGCGCGCCGTCGATCATGGAGCTCCCGGCGACGCTGTGGCCGCCGCCGCGCACCGCGATGGGCAGCTGCGCCTCGCGGCCGAACAGGATCGCGTTGGACACGTCCGCCTGGGTCGCGCACTGGGCGATCACCGAGGGGCGGCGGTCGATCATGCCGTTGTGGATCGCGCGGGCCTCGTCGTAGTGCGGATCGCCGGGGATGATCACCTCACCGGCAAGGTCCTCGACCAGCCCGGCCAGGGCGCTTTCGGAGATGTGGGGACCCATGGGAGCCCCCCTTCCGCGAGGGGCGACAGGACCTTCTCATCGTAGGCCGGTCGCCCCTGCCCCGCGCTCCAGCCGCGAAGCGCGGGCTCAGCCCCCGTACGCGCCGCTCGCGGTCAGCCGCAGCGCCGTGTCGATCAGCGGCACATGGCTGAACGCCTGCGGGAAGTTGCCCACCTGACGCTGCAGCCGCGGATCCCACTCCTCCGCGAGCAGCCCCAGGTCGTTGCGGAGCCCGAGCAGCTTCTCGAAGAGCTTGCGGGCCTCGTCCACGCGGCCGATCATCGCCAGGTCGTCCGCCATCCAGAACGAGCAGGCCAGGAAGGCCCCCTCGTCGCCGGTCAGCCCGTCCACGCCCGCGTGGGCGCCCTCCGTGGGGTACCGCAGGATGAAACCGTCCTCCGTGGACAGCTCCCGCTGGATCGCCTCGATCGTGCCGATGACCCGCTTGTCGTCCGGCGGCAGGAAGCCCATCTGCGGGATCAGCAGCAGTGAGGCGTCCAGCTCCTTCGAGCCGTACGACTGCGTGAAGGTGTTGCGCTCCGGGTCGTAGCCCTTCTCGCAGACGTCCCGGTGGATGTCGTCGCGCAGCTCCCGCCAGCGCTCCAGCGGGCCGTCCGCGTCGCCGGACTCGATCAGCTTGATGGTCCGGTCGACGGCGACCCAGGCCATCACCTTGGAGTGCACGAAGTGCCGGCGCGGGCCGCGCACCTCCCAGATGCCCTCGTCGGGCTGGTCCCAGTGGTCCTCCAGGTACTGGATCAGCCTCAGCTGGAGCAGCGCGGCGTAGTCGTTGCGGGACAGGCCCGTCATGTGCGCCAGGTGCAGCGCCTCGGTGACCTCGCCGTACACATCGAGCTGGAGCTGGTTCGCCGCGCCGTTGCCGACCCGGACCGGGGCGGAGTTCTCGTACCCGGGCAGCCAGTCCAGCTCCTGCTCGCCGAGCTCCCGCTCGCCCGCGATGCCGTACATGATCTGCAGGTTCTCCGGGTCGCCGGCGACCGCGCGGAGCAGCCACTCCCGCCAGGCGCGGGCCTCCTCGCGGTAGCCGGTGCGCAGCAGCGAGGACAGGGTGATCGCCGCGTCGCGCAGCCAGGTGTAGCGGTAGTCCCAGTTCCGTACCCCGCCGATCTCCTCCGGCAGCGAGGTGGTGGGCGCGGCGACGATGCCGCCGGTCGGCGCGTACGTGAGGGCCTTCAGCGTGATCAGGGAGCGGACCACGGCCTCCCGGTACGGGCCGTGGTACGTGCAGTGCTCGACCCACTCGCGCCAGAAGTCCACGGCCGCGTCGAGCGAGCCCTCGGGGTCCGGAAGGGCCGGCGGCTCCTTGTGCGAGGGCTGCCAGCTGATCGTGAAGGTGACCCGGTCGCCGGGGGTGACGGTGAAGTCCGAGTAGGTCGTCAGGTCCTTGCCGTGGGTCTCGGCGTCCATGTCCAGCCAGACCGAGTCGGGGCCCGCGACGGCGACCGTGCGGTCGCCGACCTTGTGCACCCAGGGCACGATCCGGCCGTAGCTGAACCGCATCCGCAGCGCGGAGCGCATCTGCACCCGGCCGCTGACGCCCTCCACGATCCGGATCAGCTGCGGCGCGCCGTCGCGCGGGGGCATGAAGTCGGTCACCCGGACCGTGCCGCGCGGCGTGTCCCACTCCGACTCCAGGACCAGCGAGTCGCCCCGGTAGGAGCGCCGGTCGGCGTGCGGCGGCGTGCCGCCGTTGGGGACGGCCGGCCCGATCCGCCAGAAGCCGTGCTCCTCGGTCCCCAGGAGGCCTGCGAAGACGGCGTGCGAGTCGAAGCGCGGCAGGCACAGCCAGTCGACCGAACCGTCCCGGCAGACCAGGGCAGCGGTCTGCATGTCTCCGATGAGTGCGTAATCCTCGATGCGCCCGGCCACGTGCATCTCCAGTCGAACGGCCACGTCCGCCCCGCGGGGCGCTTACTGCAATGGTCTGCGAAGGTCAGCGGGTCAAGGGTCGTTGACGAGTCCTGCGCGACCGGTTGACAGCGGGGGTGGTGCCGTTGGCCGGCCCGGCTCGGCAACGTGTCCGAGCAGGATACGTCGCACCCTAGTGATCCGCGCGGCCGTCCCGACAACGCCGCTGCTCCGAACGGGGGAGCGAAAAGTGGCCGATCGGATGGGAGGAGCGGATTGTCGGGTGACCGGATGGTGAATTCACCGCCCGGGGCGGCGCGCCCGGTCGCCGTCCGTATGCGCCCGTGTGCCCCGTGTGGCCGGAAGCGGTCTCCCCTCGTCGCTGATACCCTGGTACCCCGTGGACCGGTGGGAAACGGCGACAGCCGAGGACCCCGAAACCGCAGCGACGGCGCCCCTGGATTCTTCCGGAGCGGACGCCGGCACCACCTCCAGAACGCGACCACGGGAGCCCCCTCTTGGCGATGCCGCCCAACACCACGACGACCAAGCACATCTTCGTCACCGGGGGTGTCGCCTCCTCCCTCGGCAAGGGCCTGACCGCCTCCAGCCTGGGTGCGCTCCTCAAGGCCCGGGGCCTGCGGGTCACGATGCAGAAGCTCGACCCGTACCTGAACGTCGACCCCGGCACGATGAACCCGTTCCAGCACGGCGAGGTGTTCGTCACCAACGACGGCGCCGAGACCGACCTGGACATCGGCCACTACGAGCGCTTCCTCGACGTCGACCTCGACGGCTCGGCCAACGTCACCACCGGCCAGGTCTACTCGCAGGTCATCGCCAAGGAGCGGCGCGGCGAGTACCTCGGCGACACCGTCCAGGTCATTCCGCACATCACCAACGAGATCAAGTCCCGGATCCGCCGCATGGCGACCGACGACGTCGACGTGGTGATCACCGAGGTCGGCGGCACGGTCGGCGACATCGAGTCGCTGCCGTTCCTGGAGACCGTCCGCCAGGTCCGCCACGAGGTCGGCCGGGACAACGTCTTCGTCGTGCACATCTCGCTGCTGCCCTACATCGGCCCGTCCGGCGAGCTGAAGACCAAGCCGACCCAGCACTCGGTCGCCGCGCTGCGCAACATCGGCATCCAGCCCGACGCGATCGTGCTGCGCGCCGACCGCGAGGTCCCCACCGCCATCAAGCGCAAGATCTCGCTGATGTGCGACGTGGACGAGGCCGCCGTGGTCGCCGCCATCGACGCCAAGTCGATCTACGACATCCCGAAGGTGCTGCACACCGAGGGCCTGGACGCGTACGTGGTGCGCAAGCTCGACCTGCCGTTCCGCGATGTCGACTGGACGACCTGGGACGACCTGCTCGACCGCGTCCACAACCCCGACCACGAGGTCACCATCGCGCTGGTCGGCAAGTACATCGACCTGCCCGACGCGTACCTCTCCGTCACCGAGGCCATGCGGGCCGGCGGCTTCGCGAACAAGGCCCGGGTCAAGGTCAAGTGGGTCACCTCGGACGACTGCAAGACCCCGGCCGGCGCGAAGAAGCAGCTCGGCGACGTCGACGGCATCCTCATCCCCGGCGGCTTCGGCGACCGCGGCGTGAGCGGCAAGGTCGGCGCGATCCAGTACGCCCGCGAGAACAAGGTGCCGCTGCTCGGCATCTGCCTGGGCCTGCAGTGCATCGTCATCGAGGCGGCCCGGAACCTGGCGGACATCCCCGAGGCGAACTCCACCGAGTTCGACCCGGCCACCGCGCACCCGGTCGTCTCCACGATGGAGGAGCAGCTCGCGTACGTCGAGGGCGCCGGCGACCTGGGCGGAACGATGCGCCTGGGCCTGTACCCGGCGAAGCTCGCCGAGGGTTCGGTCGTGCGCGAGGTCTACGCCGACCAGCCGTACGTCGAGGAGCGCCACCGCCACCGCTACGAGGTGAACAACGCCTACCGCGCGGAGCTGGAGAAGAAGGCGGGCCTGGTCTTCTCCGGAACCTCCCCGGACAACAAGCTCGTCGAGTACGTCGAGTACCCGCGTGAGGTCCACCCCTACCTGGTCGCCACGCAGGCGCACCCGGAGCTGAAGTCCCGTCCGACCCGCCCGCACCCGCTGTTCGCGGGCCTGGTCAAGGCCGCGGTGGAGCGCAAGACGGCGGAGTAGCGTCACTTGTTACCGTTGCCGGGGTACGGGTCCCTTTTCGGGACGCGTACCCCGGTTTCTTGTGTGGGAGGACGGACGCTGATGGAGTTGCAGGACACCCCCGAGGAATGGCAGATCGTCGCGACGACGACGCCGTTCCAGGGGAACAAGACCAGCGTCCGTACGGACGACGTGGTGATGCCGGACGGCACGGTCGCGCGCCGCGACTACCAGGTGCACCCCGGCTCGGTGGCGGTGCTCGCGCTCGATGCCGAGGACCGGGTCCTGGTGCTGCGTCAGTACCGGCACCCGGTGCGGCACAAGCTGTGGGAGATCCCCGCGGGCCTGCTCGACGTGCCCGGCGAGAACCCGCTGCACGCGGCCCAGCGGGAGCTGTACGAGGAGGCGCACGTCAAGGCGGAGGACTGGCGGGTCCTCACGGACGTGTACACCACGCCGGGCGGCTGCGACGAGGCGGTGCGGATCTTCCTGGCGCGCGGCCTGTCGGAAGCGGAGGGCGAGCGGTTCGAGGTCTCCGAGGAGGAGTCCGACATGGAGCTGGCCCGGGTCCCGCTGGCCGAGCTGGTGCGCGGGGTCCTCGCGGGCGAACTCCACAACAACTGCCTGGTGGTGGGTGTCCTGTCGCTGTCGGCGGCCCGCGCGGGCGACGGCGTCGACGCGCTGCGCCCGGCCGACGCGCCGTGGCCGGCCCGCCCGTTCGAGGCATAGCCGAGAGGGTGCGCGGGCCCGGACGGCCGAGCCCGTGCACTGCCGGTCTGACGATCTGTTGATCCGATCGGGGGAAATGTCCGCCGCGCTCCGCCGGGGAGGCGTCCCCCGCTGAACTACGCTCGTGATCGCCCGTGCGGAGCCCCCCGCGGGACGGAGCGTGTGCACAGTCAGACGGGAGTGCGGCCCGTGTCGGATCAGGCGGTGACGGCGCACGGCATGCGCCGATTCCTCGGCAGGCAACGGGAGTTGAAGGCGCTGCGCGCCGACATCGAGCGCGCCGGGCTCGACACGATCGCCGGCCGCAAGGCCCCCCGCGCGCGGGTGCTGCTCATCGCCGGCCGCCCCGGCTCCGGCCGCACCGCGCTCGCCGAGGAACTGGCTGCCGGCCTGTCCGGCGCGTACCCCGACGGCATCCTGCGCACCCGGCTCACCGAGTTCGACGGCGCCCCCGTTCCCACCGAGCGCACCGCCCGCGAGCTGCTCGACGCCCTCGGCATCGCCGGGCCCGCCGGGGCCGACGGCGACGAGCTGGCCGAGACGCTGCGCGAGGCGCTCGCCGTGCGCCGCACGGTCGTCCTGCTCGACGACTGCGTGGACGCCGAACAGGTCGACCCGCTGCTTCCGGACAACCCCGAATGCCTCGTCGTCGCCGTCGCCCAGGGCCCGCTGACCGGAATCCCCGACGTACGGCCCTGCACCCTCGGCGGCCTCGACCCGAAGTCCGCGATCGAGCTCCTGGAGACCTTCACCGGCTCGGTGCGGATCACCGTCGACCCGCAGGCCGCCGAGACGCTCACCGAGGTCTGCGGCGGCAAGCCCGCCGCGCTCGTCCTGGCCGGCCGCTGGCTCGCCGCCCACCCCAAGTCCTCCGTCGCCGACCTCGCCAAGCGGATGCGCGCACAGACCGGCGAACCGCAGGACCGCGCCTTCCGCCTGTTGTACGAGTCCCTGCCGCGGGCCGCCGCCCGGATACTGCGTCTGCTCGCCCTCGCGCCGCTCGGCCTCGCCGACGCCCACACCGCCTCCGCGCTGGCCGGCTGCTCCGTCTCCGCCGCCGCGACCACGCTCTCCGACTTCGCCGCGCTGGGCCTGGTGCGGGCGGCGGACGACGACCAGTACGAGGTGCCCGGGCACCTCGCGGCCCCGCTGCGCGCGATCATGGAGGAAGAGGACCGGCCCGCCGAGATGCAGCTCGCCCGGGCCAGGATGCTGGAGCGGACGGTACGGCTGCTGCAGTCCTGCCGCGCGGTCACCGAGCCCGAGGGCTCGCCCGCCCGGCGCAAGCTCGCCGGCCTGCCCCGCGCCCTGCGCTTCCCGAGCGCGGCCGCCGGGGCGGACTGGCTGCGCGGCC
>NZ_DATCVQ010000155.1:0-43549 GCF_036566765.1 Streptomyces sp. | reverse complement strand
GCCCCACGCCGCACGCCGCACGCCGCACGCCGCGCACCCCACGCCGCACCCCCACGCCGCGCACCCCACGCCGCACGATCAAACCCCGCCCGTCACACCGTCCAAGCCCCCTCCAGCTGCACCACGTCCCCGCCCATAGCCGCGACATCGGCCTCGGTCTGGGCCCGCAGCCCGAGTCGCTCCACCCGTTCCGTGCGGTACTTCCCGTGCTCCGCCGCCGAGTGCCACAGCGACAGCACCAGGAACTCGTGCCCCGGCGCCTCGCCGAACAGCCCGCGCAGCATTCCCGGCGACCCGGCCATGGCCGGATTCCACACCTTCTCCTGCATCAGCGCGAAGTGCTCGACCCGCTCCTCGTGGACGCGGCAGTGCGCCACCCGGGCCACGTCCGCGTCGGCGAAGCGCGGTTCGAACCCGGTCTTCACGTCGAAGCGGTGGTCGAAGAGCTTGACCTGGGCGTCCTTGAACGTGCCGACCTGCGAAGCCGCGAGCCGGTCGTGCGCCCGCGCCATGAAGGAGTCGTAGAACGCGCGGCTCTCCCAGAACGCGAAGACATGGGCGACATCGGGCCGTCGGCGGCTCCATCCTCCGCCCTGCCCCCGGAAGCCCGGCTCCCCCAGCAGCCCCGCCCACTTCCGCTGCCCTCGCTCGAACCCCCGACGGTCCACCACAGTGCAGCGAATCCACTTGACCAGCACCGCGCCATCGTACGGCTCCGGACAACGCCTCGTCAGAGGTCTGCGGAGCGATCACCCCCGAAACTCACGAGTAGTCTTCGCCGGCCTCTCGCACAATGATTCGCATGACGGCACTGCGCACCAATCCCCTTTTCTCCCGGCTGGATTCGGCCCGCCGCGTCCTCGTGGCCGGCGCGGGCGGCGGCTACGACATCTACGCGGGACTGCCGATCGCCCTTTCTCTGCTCCACCAGGGCAAAGAGGTCCGGCTCGCCAACCTCGCCTTCAGCGCGATCGAAGGGCTGCCGCAGGACTCCTGGCTCGCGCCCGACGTCGCCGTCGTCACGCCCGAATCCGCGCCCCACCAGACGTACTTCCCCGAGCGCACCCTCGCGCAGTGGCTGAAGCTGCACGGGTACCCGAGCACCGTCCACGCCTTCGCCCGCGTCGGCGTGCAGCCGCTGCGCGCCGCGTACCGGGCGCTGATCGAGCATTACGACATCGACGCCGTGGTCCTCGTCGACGGCGGCACGGACATCCTCATGCGGGGCGACGAGTCGGGCCTCGGGACCCCGGAGGAGGACATGGCCAGCGTCGCCGCCCTCGCCGGACTCGACGATCTCCCCGGTCTGACCGAGCGGCTCGTCGTCTCGATCGGCTTCGGCGTCGACGCGTACCACGGCGTGAGCCACGGCCTCGTCCTGGAGAACATCGCGGCGCTGGAACGGGACGGCGCGTACCTGGGGGCGTTCTCGGTCTCCCGGGCCACCAGGGAGGGTGCGCTGTTCCTGGACGCCGTGGCACACGCCCGGCACAAGTCACCGGACCATCCCAGCATCGTGAACGGCTCGATCGCCGCGGCGGTCCAAGGCTCCTTCGGAGACGTCCAGTTCACCGACCGCACGCGCGGGAGCGAACTGTTCGTGAACCCGCTGATGTCCCTGTACTTCGCCTTCGAACTGCGCGGTCTGGCCGACCGCTGCCTCTATCTCGACCAGATCGAGCACACCCACCTGATACGCCAGGTCAGCAGCATCATCGAGGAGTTCCGCGACGAGGTCGTACGCCAGCGGCCGCCGCGCAGCTACCCGCACTGAGCCGGAGGCCGGGCGAACGGCATGACACGATGAACAACCTGCCTGCGACCACGGGCAGTTGATCGGTCGACAGGTCCGAAGCGAGAGCTACGAGAGAGGGGATTGACGGTGGGCGGTCTCAACAAGGGGGTCGGCAAGGTCGAGGTGACGCTCAAGTGGGACCCCGCTCCGATCGGCGCGCCGGCGCACGACCTCGACATCATCGCCGGCGTGTACGGCGCCGAGGATCCGTTCGGGGCTCCGGTCTTCCTGGTCCACTTCGGCAGCCGCTCCCCCGACGGCACGATCACGCTGCACCGGGACAGCCGTACGGGCCAGGGCTTCGGCTACGACGAGGCGATGACCGTGGAACTGGAGCGGCTCTCCCCCGCGTACGCGCGCGTCGTGGTGGGGGTGGCGATACAACAGGGCGGCGGGCGCCGGACCTTCGGCGACATCGCCAACACGGGGGTCCTGGTCCGCGAGGGTCACCGCGACCTGCTGGCCGACGACTTCGCCGAGCTGGCGCACGCGACGGCGGCCACGGTCGTGGAGTTCACCCGGGACGGCGCGGACGGCTGGGAGTACCACCCGATCGCCCGCGGCTTCGACGCGGACCCTCAGGAGTTCGCGGCCCTGATGGGCGCCCAGCGCGTTTAATCAGGAATTCCGGACCGAAGGAAGCGGGGACCGGTGCATCGCACCGGTCCCCACTTCATTCAGCCATACGCCGCTACTGGCGCAGAGCACCTATTCCTGGCGGGCCGTATTCCCCGGATCGCCATACCGCTCGCGGACGATGTTGCGCTCCGGGGCGCGCCGACCCGGATGCGGCCGTACCTCCGCCGCGTAACCGACCGATACCAGCAGGGCGATGGCAAGGTCGTCGCGGCCGTCGATACCGATCACCTTCTTCACCTTCTCCTCGTCCCAGCCGTTCATCGGCGAGGTCGCCAGGCCCATCTCCGTCGCGGCGAGCATCAGGAAGGAGGCCGCGATCACGGCATCCTTGACCGCGTACTCCCTCAGCAGTCCACGCTCGTCGAGGCCTTCCTGGAACGCCTTCGACGCGGCGGAGAACATGGCGATGAAATCGTCGCTCCATGCTCCGTTGCCGCGAGCCTGTTCATAGACGTCGCTGTGGTCGTCCTGCCAGGACCGCAACTCGGCGACGAAGACCAGCACGACGGGGGCTTCCTGCGGCTGCGGCTGGCCGCCAGTGGCCCAGGTCAGCCCCTCGCGCCCCTCGTCGCCGGTGACGACGACGATCGATCGATCCTGCAGGTTCCAGCTGGTGGGCGCCTCGATGGCGAGGTCGAGCAGTGAGGTGAGCGTGGTCTCCGGGATCGGGTCGGGCAGGTAGTGGCGGACCGTGCGGCGGGTACGGATGGCGTCTGCGACGGTCATGGCGTGAGTCGTCATGTCGCTAACTATTGGAGAGTCGCTCTCTCTACGAAAGAGGGCACCTTTTAGTGCGTTACTCTCCCGGCATGAAGACCGTGGTGGAATCATCCGGGCTGCCGGCCGACGTCTACTCGGCGAAGTGCCCGACTCGCCAGGTCCTCGACCACATCTCCGGCAAGTGGACGATCCTGGTCGTGGACGCACTCCTCGAAGGCACCATGCGATACACCGACTTGAGCCGGCGCATCGAGGGCGTCTCGCAGAAGATGCTCACCCAGACACTGCGCAGCCTGGAGGCCGACGGCTTCGTCACCCGCACGGTGCACCCCACCATCCCGCCACGGGTCGAGTACGACCTGACGGAACTCGGCCGCAGCCTCGCAGAACCGATAACCGCGCTCCGGCAGTGGACGGAAGCCCATATCAACGAAATAGAACGGGCCCGGGACCGGATCGCCGCAGAGGCGAACTAATCCGCAGCCCCGTGATCGGTTGCATCAAATGCAACCAGCAATGATCTCTTTCCATCCTCACTCTGAGATGGCCAGATGCAGGGCGAGGACGGCCAGGAGTTCGACAGCCTCGGTGACATACCGGTAGGCGGTCGTGATCCCGACTCCGAACCCGGCCGCGAGCTGGGCATACGTGTGTCCCACCCTCAGGTGGGCGAGCGTGAGCAGGGCCTGCCGGCCGGCGCTCAGACGCCGCCACCGGGAGCCGATCGCGCGACGGTGCTGCCGCAGACGGGTGGACAGGAAGCGTAGGGCATAACTGGACACATCGACACCCGACGGGTAGACAAGCATTCGAAGCCTCTGGTGGAGACGGTTCTCTTGCGAAAACCCATCTACCAGGGGCTTCACCGCATTGTCAGCCCAACCACTTTGCCTTTTCCGCAGGTTGGGAGAAGCTCATGTGCTTCCCCGCCCTCCCGGTCAACACCCGTTCGCTCCCGGTAAAAAGGTCTATAGCCCCGTGAATGCTTCAGATCCACACGTCAACGCCTTCGCCGAGATCTTCGGCGATCCGCCGGCCGACTACGCCGTACCTGTCGACTGGGCGGCAGTCGAGTCCTGGTTGGGGACGAGCCTGCCCGCCGACTACAAGGCCATCGCCGCCGCGTACGGCCCACTCGATATTGGCGCCTGGCTCTGGCTTCATATGCCATGCGTCAACCGCGGTTGGTTCGACTATGGGGCCTGGGTCCAGCAGACTGGGCGTGACGCTCCCGGCGTCCTTCCCTTCGGAGCCACCCGTACCGCCGATACCCTCTACTGGGACACCACAGCGTCCGACGACCCCGACCAGTGGCCGGTCGTCCTGCACTGTCAGGATGACGCGAACGCGGGCCGCGACCCCTGGCGGCGCTTCGCGACCCCGCTCGTGCCGACGCTGGCCCGTCTCGTGGCCGACGGCATGCGCCCCGTGGCAGCCCGAAGTGGCATGCAAACCGACCTGGAGCACACTCCGTGGACACCGCCGCCTCGGCGACCGGAGCCAACCGCTCAGCAGCGGGCGGCGCTCACCACAGGCAACGGGCTGGAGACTTTGATCGCACTCGTCCCGCCGCCGGAGACACCCGCGCTCGGTCAGCACAACTGGGACTGGCTGTACGAACGGCTGGGTACACGTCTGCCCGGCGAGTACATACAACTGATGGAGCGGTACGGGGCCGGCTCCTGGTGCGGCTGGCTGCGCTTCAGCATCCCCTTCGGCGAGGACCAGTACGCACTCGCACCGTGGGCCGAGTGGTACGCGGAGACCTACCAGGGGCAGCGAGCCGAGTTCCCTGACTATCATCCCCTGGCTGTCTATCCCGAGCCCGGGGGATTCCTGCCCTTCGCCGACTCCATCGACGGCGACCAACTGTGCTGGCTGACCGAAGGTGCCACGCCGGACGACTGGCCATTGATCGTTGTGCCGCGCCATGCCGACCAAGGCCCACCGCTCAACCGCGACCTCACCAAAACCCTGCTGGAGTGGCTGCGCGGCCGGTTCGCGACCGAGGGCCTGCCCCCGCTCGGACGCCGCGACGAGGATCCCCTCGGATACATCGAATTCGAGCCCTACGACGCAGAACCAGCCGCTGATGACCAATGATTCAGCGCCGCATTGGTCGAGTTGCGGGAGCTGAGGTGTTCCATCATCCGCATCACCACCCTGGTTCAGGCCGTCCTCACTTGCACCTGCCCAGGCCAGACCGAGGATGAAAAGGGCTGAATGACGCGAGCGGGGAGCCGGCTTTCGCCGACTCCCCGCTCTGACCAGGCACTTCAGGCCTGGTGGTGCTCAATTTCAGCTGCAGCCGCTGGTCGAGCCGCAGCCCTCGCAGATGTAGCACGAGCCGGCGCGCTGCATCTTGGTGCCGCAGGAGAAGCAGAGCGGGGCGTCCGCGCTGATGCCCAGCTGCATCTCGACGAGCTCCGCGGAGGTGTGCGCCTCCTTCGGGGCCGGGATCTCGACCTTCGCCGCGGGGGCGGCGACGGCCTTCAGCTCCTGGGTGCGCGGGGCGGACTGGGCCAGGCCCTCGACGTCCATCTCGTCGTCGGTGGGCTCGTAGGAGCCCGTCTCCAGGTGCCGCTGACGCTCCTCGGCGGAGTGGATGCCGAGCGCGGAGCGGGTCTCGAAGGGCAGGAAGTCCAGCGCCAGGCGGCGGAAGATGTAGTCGACGATCGACTGCGCCATCCGCACATCCGGGTCGTCCGTCATGCCGGCCGGCTCGAAGCGCATGTTGGTGAACTTGGAGACGTACGTCTCCAGGGGGACGCCGTACTGCAGGCCGACGGAGACGGCGATGGAGAAGGCGTCCATCATGCCCGCGAGCGTCGAACCCTGCTTGGACATCTTCAGGAAGACCTCGCCGAGACCGTCGTCCGGGTAGGAGTTGGCGGTCATGTAGCCCTCGGCGCCACCGACGGTGAACGAGGTGGTGATCCCCGGACGGCCCTTCGGCAGGCGCTTGCGGACCGGGCGGTACTCGACGACCTTCTCGACGGCCTCGCGGATCGTCGCCTCGGACTTCGCGGTGACCTCGGCCTTCTCCTCCTCCTTCTTCTTGGCGGAGAGAGGCTGGCCCACCTTGCAGTTGTCGCGGTAGATCGCGAGCGCCTTGACGCCCATCTTCCAGGCCTCGAAGTAGACCTCCTCGACGTCCTCGACCGTGGCCGTCTCCGGCAGGTTCACGGTCTTGGAGAGAGCGCCGGAGATCCACGGCTGGATGGCGGCCATCATGCGGACGTGGCCCATCGCGGAGATGGAGCGCTCGCCCATGGCGCAGTCGAAGACCTCGTAGTGCTCGGTCTTCAGCCCGGGGGCGTCGATCACATTGCCGTGGTCGGCGATGTGGGCGACGATCGCCTCGATCTGCTCCTCCTGGTAGCCCAGGCGGCGCAGGGCCTGCGGGACGGTGCCGTTGACGATCTGCATCGAGCCGCCGCCGACCAGCTTCTTGAACTTGACCAGGGCGAGGTCGGGCTCGAGGCCGGTGGTGTCGCAGGACATCGCGAGACCGATGGTGCCGGTCGGGGCGATGACCGACGCCTGGGCGTTGCGGAAGCCGTTCTTGGCGCCGAGACGGATCACGTCCTGCCAGGCCTCCGTGGCGGCGGCCCAGATCGGCGAGTCGAGGTCGTCCACGTGGACGGCCGCGGAGTTGGCGTCGGCGTGCTGCTTCATGACGCGCTGGTGCGGCTCGGCGTTACGGGCGTAGCCGTCGTACGCGCCGACGACCGCGGCGAGCTCGGCGGAGCGCTTGTACGAGGTGCCGGTCATCAGCGAGGTGATGGCGCCGGCCAGGGCGCGGCCGCCGTCGGAGTCGTACGCGTGGCCAGTCGCCATCAGCAGGGCGCCGAGATTGGCGTAGCCGATGCCGAGCTGGCGGAAGGCGCGGGTGTTCTCGCCGATCTTCTGGGTCGGGAAGTCGGCGAAGCAGATGGAGATGTCCATCGCGGTGATGACCAGCTCGACGACCTTGGCGAAGCGCTCGACGTCGAACGACTGGCTGCCCTTGCCGTCGTCCTTGAGGAACTTCATGAGGTTCAGCGAGGCGAGGTTGCAGGACGTGTTGTCCAGGTGCATGTACTCGCTGCACGGGTTCGAGCCGTTGATCCGGCCGGACTCGGGGCAGGTGTGCCAGCGGTTGATCGTGTCGTCGTACTGGATGCCCGGGTCGGCGCAGGCCCAGGCCGCCTCGGCCATCTTGCGGAAGAGCGACTTGGCGTCGACCTCCTCGATGACCTCGCCGGTCATGCGGGCGCGCAGACCGAACTTCCCGCCCTGCTCGACGGCCTTCATGAACTCGTCGTTCACTCGGACCGAGTTGTTGGCGTTCTGGTACTGGACGGACGTGATGTCGTCGCCGCCCAGGTCCATGTCGAAGCCCGCGTCACGCAGGGCGCGGATCTTCTCCTCCTCCTTGACCTTGGTCTGGATGAAGTCCTCGATGTCGGGGTGGTCGACGTCGAGGATGACCATCTTGGCCGCGCGGCGGGTGGCGCCGCCCGACTTGATCGTTCCTGCGGAGGCGTCGGCGCCGCGCATGAAGGAGACCGGGCCGGAGGCGTTGCCGCCGGAGGAGAGCAGCTCCTTGGAGGAGCGGATGCGGGAGAGGTTCAGGCCGGCGCCGGAGCCGCCCTTGAAGATCATGCCCTCTTCCTTGTACCAGTCGAGGATCGACTCCATGGAGTCGTCGACGGACAGGATGAAGCAGGCGGAGACCTGCTGCGGCTGGGGCGTGCCGACGTTGAACCACACCGGGGAGTTGAAGCTGAAGATCTGGTGCAGGAGGGCGTAGGCCAGCTCGTGCTCGAAGATCTCGGCGTCGGCGGGCGAGGCGAAGTAGCCGTACTCCTCACCGGCCTTGGTGTAGGTCTTCACGATCCGGTCGATGAGCTGCTTGAGACCGGTCTCGCGCTGCGGGGTGCCGACGGCCCCGCGGAAGTACTTGCTGGTGACGATGTTGACCGCGTTCACCGACCAGAAGTCGGGGAACTCGACGCCACGCTGCTCGAAGTTGACCGAGCCGTCGCGCCAGTTGGTCATGACGACGTCACGACGCTCCCAGACCACCTCGTCGTACGGATGCACGCCGGGGGTGGTGTGGATGCGCTCGATGCGCAGGCCCTTGCTCGTCTTGGCTCCCTTGGCGCGGGAACCACGTGCCGGACCGCTCGCCGTCTCTGTCATGCCGCCTCCCATATACGGGCAAAACACTCTGCGGCGCCCAGATAATCCCAGGGCACCATCTTCTGTACTGCGTTTTGTACTGCTGCCACGGGCGCCGATTCACGACACCCGGGGCAAGTCTTTTTGTCGGCCGCTCCGCGGCCGGTCGCCGGGCCTTCCTCGGCCCGGCACCGCCGGTCAGTCGGCGGCGACAGCGGGAACGGGGACCCCGGGGGTCGCTCCGGTCCCGCATTCCTCAGCGGGAGGCCGCTCGCGAAGTTCCGCGATGGCGGCCTCGAAGTCCTCCAGGCTTTCGAAGGCCTTGTACACCGATGCGAAGCGCAGGTACGCGACGAGGTCGAGTTCCTGCAGGGGGCCGAGAATGGCCAGGCCCACGTCGTGGGTGGTCAGCTCGGCGCTGCCGGTGGCGCGCACCGCCTCCTCGACCCGCTGGCCGAGCTGGGCGAGGGCGTCCTCGGTGACGGGTCGCCCCTGGCACGCCTTGCGGACGCCGGAGATGACCTTGGTACGGCTGAAGGGTTCGGTGACGCCCGACCGCTTGATCACCATGAGTGACGCGGTCTCCACCGTGGTGAAACGGCGGGAGCAGTCGGGGCACTGACGCCGGCGTCGGATCGACGTCCCGTCGTCGGTGGTGCGACTGTCGACGACACGACTGTCAGGGTGCCTGCAGAAGGGGCAATGCACGATTCCGACCCTCCCTCACGGCACGACTGAATAGCCTCGACCGGCCCGGTCAAGGCCCTTCGAAGCAGCCACCAGCATAGGTGATGCGCTTGCCCCCGGCGGACCGGGGACCACAACTTCTGGGTGGCTGTAGCCATCCAACCACTAGATCTGGTGTCGGGCCGCATTTTCGGCGCATCGCGCGTGTCGCGCGTTCAGCGCGCGTCAGCGCGCGTCCAGGAACACCGGGGATCGGCGAAGAGCGTACGGGAAGGCCCCGGCGGACCCGACACGGGGCTCCGCCGCGACGCGACTCCTGGACACCGGGTTACGCGGATTCGGAGGCCTCGGGCGCCACACTGGGAGCGCACCCCACCCCCTCCCGGGCAGGCGGTGGCGGGTACCGTGACGGACCGAATTACCACCGGGAACGGGCTCGCATATACACCCAGTCACGCACACGCGTAAGCGAATCTGCGATTTTTCACTCGAACGTGTGTTTGGCGCAACCTTTCGAAAGCTACTACCGTTGTCCAGCTAGGGAGACCATTCGATAGGAGGGGCCGACGACGTGACCACCACCGCAGACAGTGCCACCATCACTGCCCAGGACCGCTCCCAGAGCCGACTCGAGCCGGTGCATGCCATGAACGACGCAGCCACGAACCCGGAAGGGCTCGAGCCCGCGCGTCCCGCGCGCTCGCTGCCCGGCCGACCTCCCGGCATCCGGGCGGACAGCTCGGGCCTCACGGACCGGCAGCGCAGGGTCATCGAGGTCATCCGGGACTCGGTCCAGCGGCGGGGCTACCCGCCGTCGATGCGTGAGATCGGCCAGGCGGTGGGGCTGTCCAGCACGTCCTCCGTCGCCCACCAGCTGATGGCTCTGGAGCGCAAGGGCTTCCTGCGCCGCGACCCGCATCGGCCGCGCGCCTACGAGGTACGGGGCTCCGACCAGCCGAGCACCCAGCCGACCGACACCACGGGCAAGCCCGCCGCGTCGTACGTCCCCCTGGTCGGCCGGATCGCCGCCGGCGGCCCCATCCTCGCCGAGGAGTCGGTCGAGGACGTCTTCCCCCTCCCCCGCCAGCTGGTCGGCGACGGCGAGCTGTTCGTGCTCAAGGTGGTCGGCGACTCGATGATCGAGGCCGCGATCTGCGACGGCGACTGGGTCACCGTACGCCGCCAGCCGGTCGCGGAGAACGGCGACATCGTCGCCGCCATGCTGGACGGCGAGGCCACGGTCAAGCGCTTCAAGCGCGAGGACGGCCATGTCTGGCTGCTCCCGCACAACGCGGCGTACCAGCCGATCCCCGGCGACGAGGCGACCATCCTCGGCAAGGTGGTGGCGGTGCTGCGGCGGGTGTGACCTCACTCCGCCGGCTCTGACCGGGCCCCGGGACCCACTGCGCCGGTCCCGGGGCCCTGCTGTGCGCCCGCAGGCGCACGACAGGGCCCCGGCGGGCACGGCAGGGGCCCTCAGGCGTCCGCCGCCTTCGACGCCGCGTCGATCGCCGCCAGCGACTTACGGACCTGGTTGCGGTCCGTGGTGTACCAGAAGTCCGGCATCGAGGACTTCAGATAGCTGCCGTACCGCGCCGTGGCCAGCCTGGGGTCCAGTACGGCGACGACGCCGCGGTCGCCCGTGGCCCGTACGAGCCGGCCGGCGCCCTGCGCCATCAGCAGCGCCGCGTGGGTCGCCGCGACGGCCATGAAGCCGTTCCCGCCAGCCTCCTCCACGGCCTTCTGCCGGGCGCTCATCAGCGGGTCGTCCGGGCGCGGGAAGGGGATCTTGTCCATGACGACCAGCTGGCAGCTGGCCCCGGGGACGTCCACGCCCTGCCAGAGCGACAGCGTGCCGAACAGACAGGTCTGCGGGTCGGCGGAGAACGCCTTGATGAGCTCGCCGAGCGTGTCCTCGCCCTGGAGCAGCACCGGGTACTCGGGGATCCGGCTGCGCAGCTCCTCCGCAGCGAGCTGCGCGCCCCGCATCGAGGAGAACAGCCCGAGGGTCCGCCCGCCCGCCGCCTGGATCAGCTCGGTCAACTCGTCCAGCATGTCCTTGCGGTCGCCGTCCCTGGCCGGCTTGGCCAAGTGCTTGGCGACGTACATGATCCCCTGCTTCGGGTAGTCGAACGGCGAGCCGACGTCGATCCCCTTCCACACCGGGATGTCCTCGCCCTCCGTCCCCTCAGGGGCGAGCCCGAGCGAGGCGCCCACCCCGTTGAAGTCGCCGCCCAGCTTGAGGGTGGCCGAGGTCAGGACCACCGACCGCTCGGCGAAGAGCTTCTCCCGCAGCAGCCCGGAGACGGAGAGCGGGGCGACCCGCAGCGAGGCCCCGAAGCGGTCGTGCCGCTCGTACCAGACGACGTCGTACTCGGAGCCCTGGGTGATCCGCTCGGCGACCCCGTGGACCGACTCCACCGAGGCGAGGGCCTGCTTGCGCACGGCGTCCTCGTCCTGGACGGACTTGTCGCGGGTCGAGCCGAGGGCGCTGATCACGTTGCGGGACGCGTCGCGCAGCGCCATCAGCGCGTAGCCCAGGTCCTCCGGGATCTCCTCCAGGCGGCCCGGCAGGGCCAGCTCCATCAGCCGCTCGAAGCCCTCCGCGGCGGTCTGCAGCTGGTCCGCGATCTTCTCGTCCACCAGCTTCGAGGCCCGGCGCACGGCCCGGTTGACCTGGCCGGGCGTGAGCTCGCCGGTGGCGACGCCGGTGACCCGGGAGACCAGCTCGTGCGCCTCGTCGACGATCAGCACCTCGTGCTGCGGCAGGACCGGGGCGCCCTCGATGGCGTCGATGGCGAGCAGCGCGTGGTTGGTCACCACGACCTCGGCCAGCTTGGCGCGCTCGCGGGCGGCCTCGGCGAAGCACTCCGCTCCGTACGCGCACTTGCTCGCGCCCAGGCACTCGCGGGAGGAGACCGACACCTGCCCCCAGGCCCGGTCCGACACGCCCGGCGTCAGGTCGTCCCGGTCGCCGGTCTCCGTCTCGTCCGCCCAGTCCCGCAGCCGCAGCAGGTCCTGGCCCAGCTTGCTGGTGGGCGCGGCGGCCTCGAACGGGTCGAAGAGGCCGTCCTCCTCGTCCTGCGGCACGCCCTCGTGGAGGCGGTGCAGGCACATGTAGTTCGACCGGCCCTTGAGCATCGCGAACTCCGGACGCCGGCGCAGCTGCGGGTGCAGCGCGTCGACCGTACGCGGCAGATCGCGCTCGACCAGCTGCCGCTGGAGCGCCAGTGTCGCCGTGGCGACGACCACGCGCTCCCCGTGCGCGAGCGCGGGCACCAGGTAGCCGAGGGACTTTCCGGTGCCGGTGCCGGCCTGGACGAGGAGGTGGGAGTCGCCGTCGATGGCTTCGGCGACCGCCTCGGCCATGGTGACCTGGCCGGGCCGCTCCACACCGCCGACGGCGGCGACGGCGGCATGGAGGAGATCGGGGAGGGATGGCTTCGTCATAGCCCGACCAGCCTACGGGGCACCACTGACACTCCGATCACACGAACACCCGGGCGAACCGATCAGGCCAGCGGATTGGCGACGGTGCCGTGGACCGCCGCGTGCGGCCGCTCGGGGCGGTCCCGGTATCCGTCCAGGTGCAGACGGTTGCGGTTCAGGCAGAGCCGCTCGATCCGCGGGGTGAGCAGGTCGAAGAGCTCGAACCGTTCCTTCAGCTCGGGGAAGCGTGCGTGGTGGCGCAGGATCTCGGCGCGTACCAGCTCCCAGAATTCACCCTCGGGGACGTCCAGTTGCTCCTCGCAGAGCGGGGCGAGGTACCGGAAGACGCCGACGAAGAGCCCGGAGTGGATGAACTGGGTGAGGAACGCGGGCTCCTCGGTGAGCAGCACGGCCCGCACGTCGTCCGGCATGGAGTCGTGTTCGGGCAGCGGCCGGGCGCTGATGTTCACGTCGTCCACGAAGTCCTTGATCGCCAGGCGTACGGGCACGTCCTGGTCGTCGTGGACCACGATGGCGTTCTCGCCGTGCGGGGAGAAGACGGTGCCGTACCGGTAGAGGAATCGCAGCAGCGGCGGGAGCAGCGCGGCGAAGAGGCGCTGGAGCCAGGCCCGGGGGGTCAGCCCGGAGCGGGCGACCAGCTCCGCCACGAAGGCCCGGCCGTCCGGGTCGGTGTGGAGGAGGGACGCGAGGGTGCGGGCGCGCTCGCCCGGCGGGAGCCGGAGCGGCTCGCGCCAGATCGCGCCGAGCAGCTCCTTGTACTGGTACGGGACCTCGGGCAGCCGGTCGTAGAGGGGGTGCTCGACGGTCACGGAGGCGACCTCGCCGAGCAGGATCACGCCGCATTCGTCGCGCAGGAAGGGGTCGGCGTCGCGCAGGCCGTGCACCCAGGCGGTGACGGCGGGGGCGGCGAGCGTGCGCTCGGTCGGCAGGCCGCGCCAGACCAGCGTGTTGAGCACGGACAGCGGCAGTTTCACCGTGTGCCGCTCGGGCCGGCTGGTGTTGAGGAAGGTGCGGACGGACTGCTGCGGGACGCGCAGGTCGTCGTCGGCGGGGAGCGGGACGATCGTGCCGTCCGCGACGGCGGGCGCGAAGAGCGGGAGCAGGATCTCGTCCCATTGCCAGGGATGGACGGGCAGCAGGAGGTACGTCCGCGGGTCCAGGCCCCGGCCGCGCAGCACCGCGTCGAAGCGGTCCCGGACGGCCGGGTCCAGCTCGCGCTCGTAGAGCCGGTCGGGCGTGGCCAGGGCGGCGGTGCCGCGGTACGCGGCGAGCGAGGAGGCGACCGCGATCCACGGCAGCCGGGTGGCCTGCCGGGCCTCGGGGGTCCATCGGGCGGCGTCGCCGGCGGAGAAGCCGATGCGGCCCTTGTTGACGACGATCCAGGGGTGGCCGGTCTGGTGGCCTTCGAGTTCCGCGTAGCCGAGGTCGGCGAGCCGGGCGGCGCTCAGGGCGGTGTGGTCGAGCCGGGCGTCGGCGGCGAGGGTGGTGGTGAGCTCGCGGATGAGGTGGCCGAGGGTGGCCCCGTCGAGTCCGAGGCCTTCGCGGGCGCGGACGAGGAAGTCGAGCGGGTCGGTGAGGCGGCTGCCGTCGCGGGTGATCGTCTCGGGGTCGACGCGCCAGTGGCCGTACGCGCCGCGGCGGGCGGCGAAGGTGAGTTCCGATCCGTCGTCGAGGGGGAGGGCGTAGGTCGCGCTGCCCGAGGCGGACACCGCGTCACGTGGTTGAGGCTCGACGATCTCCTCGTACGCGAACTCGCCGATCGTCTTGGCGAGCAGACGGGCGCCGACGCGCGTCCAGGCGGCCGGGTTCAGCTCGGGCGGCGCGAGCAGTGGTGCGGAGTCGTGGGTGGCAGGGGACATCGACACGGGGACTCCTCGGTGTGGGAACCGCTGGGGTGGCGCGGTGTAAAGGCGGAGGGGTGTTCACAGCACGTGCCGCAGTGCGCGGTCGCGGACCATGAGCGCGGCGCGTTTGTCGGGGAGGTCGAGTTCCGCGGAGTAGCGGAACCCGGCGCTCAGGAACGCGGAGACGGACGGCGTGTTGTGGAGGTCGGGTTCGGCCACCACGCGGGTGCAGCGCGGCCGGTGGTCGAGGACGAGCCCGGCGACGGCCCGCAGCAGGGCGGTGCCGAGGCCGCGGCCCCGGTCGGCGCCGCCGCCGATGAGGAGATGGACTCCGGTGTCGTGGGGGCGTGCCGGGTAGTGGCGGGCCAGCGGGTCGAGGTCGGCGCGGTAGATCTCGAAGTAGCTCATGGGCGTGCCGTCGAGGACGCCGAGGCAGGGCACGCTGCGGCCGTCGCCGTCGAGTTGGGCGCGCAGGTGCTCGGCGGTGACGGTCTCGGGGCCCGCGAGCTCCCAGAAGGCCGCGACGGCCGGATCGTTCATCCAGCCGGCGACGGTCTTCAGGTCGTGCTCGATCCGTACGGGCGTGAGCCGGAAGGAGCCTGCGGGCGTGTCGGCGGGGCCCCAGGTGGCGACGGAGTCGAGCAGGTCGTCGGCCTCGGGCGGGCCGGTCTCGGCCGCCGCGAGCAGCGCGCGGAAGTCGTCGGGCAGCCGCAGCTCCAGCGTGGTGTCGTCCGCGCCCGCGGGGGACGGCGGGCGGGACGGGGCTCCGGTGTCGGTGCGCGCATCGGCGGGAGGCACGGGGGCGCTCTCCTCTCGGCGGGTGGACGGGGGCTGGACGTCGGTCAGGAGCGGAGCGGGTTGGCGACGGTGACGTAGACGGACTGGGTGTCGACGGGCCCGACGAGTTCGTCGAGACCGTGCAGCCGGGTCAGCAGGTTGGCCTTGCAGCGCAGGGTGGCGGCCTCGAGGAGGCGGTGCGGGAGCGGCGAGCCGAGCGCGGTGACGGAGCCGAGGAACTGGCGGAAGGCGGCGAGCAGGACGCGCTCGTCGGCGAGCCGCTGGGCGCCGAACGCGCCGATGAGGCCGAGGACGTTGTTGATGCCGAGGTAGTACGCGAAGCGTTCGTCGGTGACCTGGTCGGAGACGAAGGTGTCGCTGACGACGCCGATGCCGGGCAGCCGCTTCTCCAGCTCGTCGCGGTGCGATTCGCGGAAGTAGTAGCCCTGGTTGTCGCGGTAGCGGCCGCCGATCGGCCAGCCCTCGGGGTCGAGCAGGACGAGGGTGTTCTGCTGGTGGGCCTCCAGGGCCACGCCCGCGGCGCCGTCGAGCCAGAGCACGGGGCGGACGACGTGGTCGAGGTAGCGCAGGAACCACTCGGCGGCGACGGCGCCGGTCGGCCGGCCGGTGCGGGCGGCGAGGCGGATGACCAGGTCGGCGAGGCGGGAGCGCATCCGGGTGCTGCCGGGCCAGGGGCGCGGGGCGGTGAGGGCGGCGATGCAGACGGCGTCGTCGTCGGGGCCGAAGGGGTTGTGCCGGATCATCACGTCGAGTCCGGGGACCGGTTCGCCGTCCCGGGTGTCGACGGCGAGCCAGGCGGGGTCGCGGACGATGTCGAAGCCGGGGTTGGCAGCCTGCCACTGCTCGGCGAGGCCGGTGCGCAGCAGCCGGTGGACCTCGACGCCGCGGTGGAGCTCCTTGCGGAGGTTCTCGCGGCGGGAGTTGGTGATCCGGACGCCCAGCGAGAGCTTGAGCATCGCCCGGGCGTCGGGGCGGTGGACGGTGCGCACGGAGGAGGTGGGGTGCCAGGGGCGGCCGTACGGGCCGAGGTCGTGGAGCAGCCCGGCGTCGAGGAGTTCGGCGACGACGGGGCGGTGCACGAGTTCGCGGGCCTGCCAGGGGTGCAGGGGCAGCGGAACGGTTCCGTCGGGGATCTGGAGGCCCTCGGCGAAGCCGGTGGCCAGTTGCGCGGCGGAGACGGGCCGGCCCTGCTCGGTCCAGGCGGACGCGGCGGCGAGTACGGACCGGTCGACGGCCATCCAGTGGAGCGGGAAGGAGCCGTGGAGTTCGGGCGAGTAGAGCCGGGTCTCGGCCTCGGAGAGTCCTTCGCGGCTCTTCGGGGTGGGGTGCATGGGGTGGCCGAGGAGCAGGGACTGCTCGGCGGCCAGGAAGGCGTCCGCGGCCGGCGGCGGCCCGGGGTCGCGCCGCCGCTCGGCGATGAACTCGGCGGTGCGGCGGGCCGAGTCGGCGACGCGGCCGACGAGTTCGGCGCCTTCGGAGCGGCCGCTCTCCCGGCTGATGAGCGCGGCGACGGTGACGGCGTCGACGGGCGGGGCGCTGCGCGGGGCGTGCTCCAGGACGGGCGTGCCGAAGCGGTGCCAGCCGGTGGGCGACCAGTAGCGGACGGGGACGAGCAGGGCGGCGCCGCTGGCGTCGAGCGGGACGCGCAGGGTGTCGCCGTCGGGGGCGGGCAGGTCCTTCTCCCGTGCCCAGCAGCGGAGCAGGTTCTCGACGGCCGCCGCGTCCGCGGCCCGTTCGGGGTCCGGGTGGTCGAGCGGGTCGTCGCCGAGCGCGGGCGCCGACTGGGGCGCGGGGGTCGCGGGCCGGGGGTCGTACGGGCCGGACTGCTGGCGCGGGACGGTGACCTGGTCGACGGCGAGCGGGCCGCGGGATCCGGTGGGGGGACCGGCTGGGGCGTCGGGCGCTTCGGGGGCGGGGCTGGCGTTCACGGGGGCTTCCTTGGGATGGTCCGGGTTCGGTCCGGGTGGGTCCGGGTTCAGTGGGAGGGTCCGGCGTCGGTCCGGCGCCGCTGGGCGCGCTCGGCGGCGGCCAGGGCGTCGGCGAACCGGTCGAGGACGGCCCCGGCCTGTTCGTCGGTGAGGGTGAGCGGGGGGAGGAGGCGGACCACGGCGTTGTGCCGGCCGCCGAGTTCGACGATGAGCCCGCGGTCGAGGCAGGCGCGCTGGACGGCGGCGGCCAGCGCGGGGGCGGGCGGCGGCACGGTGGCGGCGGGGTCGTCGGTGTCCGGGTCGACGAGCTCGACGCCGATCATCAGGCCGCGGCCGCGTACGTCGCCGATGCAGGGGTGCGTCGCGGCGAGGCCCTGGAGCCGGGCGAGCATGCGGGCGCCGAGGGTGGCCGCGCGGTCGGCGAGCCGGTTCTCCCGTACGTACGCGAGGGTGGCCGCGCCGGCCGCCATGGCGAGCTGGTTGCCCCGGAAGGTGCCGGCGTGGGCGCCGGGCTGCCAGGCGTCGAGCCCCGACCTGTAGACGACGACGGCGAGCGGCAGGGAGCCGCCGATGGCCTTGGACAGGACCATCACGTCGGGGACGACGCCGCTGTGCTCGACGGCCCAGAACGCGCCGGTGCGGCCGACTCCGGTCTGCACCTCGTCGGCGATCAGCGGGATGCCGCGCTCCCGGGTGATCTGCCGCATCCGGCGCATCCAGGCGTCGGGGGCGGGGATCACGCCGCCCTCGCCCTGGACGGGTTCGAGGATCATCGCGGCCGGGGCGCCGGCGCCGCTCTTGGGGTCGTCGAGGAGGTTCTCGGTCCAGCGGGCGCCGAGTTCGGCCCCGCGCTCGCCGCCGACGCCGTACGGGCAACGGTAGTTCTGCGGGTAGGGCAGCCGGGTGACGCGTACGTCGGGGGCGCCTCCGGAGGCGTCGAGGGCGCCGGCCGTCATGCCGTGGTAGGCGCCGGTGAAGGCGAGCAGGCCGCTGCGGCCGGTGGCGGTGCGGACCAGTTTGAGGGCGGCCTCGACGGCGTCCGTGCCGGCCGGGCCGCAGAACTGGATGCGGGCGTCGTCGGCGAGCGGGGCCGGCAGGGTGGCGAACAGCTCGGTGGTGAAGGCGTCCTTGACCGGGGTGGCGAGGTCGAGGACGTGCAGCGGGGCTCCGGAGTCGATGACCTTCTTGATGGCTTCGAGGACCACGGGGTGGTTGTGGCCCAGGGCCAACGTGCCCGCGCCGGACAGGCAGTCGAGGTAGCGCCGGCCGTCGGCGCCCTCGATGGTGAGGCCCCGGGCGCGGACGGGGACGATGGGCAGGGAGCGCGCGTAGGTGCGGGCGGCGGACTCCCGCAACGACTGCCGCCGCAGGATCCCTTCGTATCCCTCGCGCCCCTCCCCCGTCGTGGTCCCGCTCCCCCCGCGTGGGTGCGGACGTACCGCCGGAGCTGGTTCGGTCACGGCCACGGTGTCGTGTCCTCCCGCTGTAACAGTTGCGTTGCACATAGCTGTGTCCCCCGTACGTACCAACGACGCGGGAAGCCCTGGGCCACGGGCCGGACGCAAGATCCTTGGGGCGGCCGGAACCGCGGGCCGGGCGAGAACCGTCCCCACCGGCGCGGGCATAGTGGGGCCTTGCATTTGTCGACGTAGTCCCAGGGGGATCACTTCATGCGACCGATTCGTCCGCTGCTGGCAGCAGCCTCCGCCGTCGCGGCGCTGACGCTGACGGCCACTGCCTGCGGTCCGACCGAGGAGAACGCGCAGAACAAGCCCAGCGCTCCGGCGTCCCAGCCCGGCACCGACAAGATCGAGATCCCGCAGGACCTGAAGGACCGGCTCAAGGAGCACGGGATCGACATGGACAAGTGGCGGGGCGGCGAGTGGAAGAACTGGGACCGCGAGAAGTGGCTGCGTGAGGCCAAGGACTACGTCAACCCGATCATCGAGGACCTCTGGGACCCGGACCGCATGCGCGACGCCGAGCGGCCCGACAAGCCGGTCAAGGAGGAGGACATCTCCGGCGACGAGGGCGTCACCGACCCGACCCCGCTGCCGGTGCGGGCGAAGAGCGTGAAGGCGCAGTACCACGACAAGGCGGCGGAGGCCGGGAAGGTCTTCTTCGACGGCCCCGAGGGCTCGATGGTCTGCTCGGCGACGGTGATCCAGGACCCGGCGCACCCCGGCAAGTCCAACATGGTCTGGACGGCGGGGCATTGCGTCCACGCGGGCAAGAAGGGCGGCTGGTACCGCAACATCGTCTTCGTCCCGTCGTACAACGACGGCGCGAAGCCCACGGCCGAGCTGAAGCAGGCCACCCGCGAGCAGATCGCGCCGTACGGCGTGTGGTGGGGGGACTGGGCCAAGACCTCCGAGCAGTGGATCTCGCAGGGCGGGTCGAGGGGCGGGCAGGGCGCGCCGTACGACTTCGCCGTCATCCACGTGACGCCGGAGAAGGGCAGCGGCGGCAAGTCGCTCGAGGAGACGGTCGGTTCGGCGCTGCCGGTGGAGTTCAACGCTCCCGCGGTGCCGAAGATCGCCTCGATGACGGCGACCGGCTACCCGGCGGCGCCGCCGTACGACGGCGAGAAGATGTTCCAGTGCAAGGACAAGCCGGGCCGGCTCACCATCAAGGCGGCGCAGCCGACGATGTACCGGATCGGCTGCACGATGACCGGTGGCGCGTCCGGCGGCGGTTGGGTGGCCACGGGCCAGGACGGCAAGCCGGCGCTGGTGTCCAACACCTCCATCGGCCCGGTGACGGCGGGCTGGCTGGCCGGTCCGCGGCTGGGCAAGGAGGCGCAGGCCGTGTACGACGCGGTGAGCCAGAAGTACGCGAAGCAGTAGGCCTGTTCCGCAGCACGCGAAGCAGTTGGCCTGTTCCGCAGCACGACAATCAGCGGGCGTTGCCCTGCAGGCGGGCCGAGTGGGTCCGTTGCCCAGTACGCGGGCCAGGTAGGCCCGTTGCACGGTGAAAGATCGGTGAAGGAGGCGGGCGCGGCAGGGGCCCGATGGGGTTTCGCCCGCCTCCGCCCGGCATACTGTGCACCGCTCATGACGCGTCCATGGCATTTATGGACGCGGTTGCACGTCTCTCAGGGGGATTCATCTCATGCGTTCCGCACGACCGTTGCCGGCCGTTCTCGGCGGCCTCGCCCTGGCGCTGGCGCTGACGGCCACCGCCTGCGGCCCGACCGAGCCCACGCCCGACGCCAAGCCCGTCGACGCGTCCAGCCCGGCCGCCGCCGGAGAGGGCGGCGGAGCCGCGCTCCCCAAGGACCTGGCCGACAAGCTCAAGAAGCACGGCGTCGACCCGGACAAGTGGAAGGGCGGCGCCTGGAAGAACTGGGACAAGGAGACCTGGCTCCGCGAGGCCCAGGACTTCGTCAACCCGGTGATCGAGGGGCTCTGGGACACCGAGCGCATGAAGTCGGCGAAGAGCCCCGACCCGACCATCGCGGCCACCGCGGGCGGCGCCGGCGGCACCGACCCGACCCCGCGTCCCGTCAGGGCGCAGCGGGAGAAGACGCCGTACCACAAGAACGCGGCGCCGGTCGGCAAGATCTTCTTCGACTCGCCCCAGGGTCACATGGTCTGCTCCGGCACGATCGTGAAGGACCCGCGCCGGCCCGGCAAGTCCAACATGGTCTGGACGGCGGGCCACTGCGTCCACGCCGGTCAGAAGGGCGGCTGGTACCGCAACATCACCTTCGTCCCGGCCTACAACGACCTCGGCAAGTCCGCGGCCGCGCTGAACAACGCGCAGCCGCACGAGGTCGCGCCGTACGGCCAGTACTGGGCCGACTGGGCCGTGACCTCGGGCGACTGGATCCAGCGCGGCGGCACCAACGCCGCCTGGCCGTACGACTACGCCGTGCTGCACGTGAAGCCGGAGCGGGGCAGGAAGTCCCTGGAGGAGACCGTCGGCGTGGCGCTGCCGGTCGACTTCTCCGCGCCGACGCACGCCGCGGCGGGCTACATGGGCGCCTGGGGCTACCCGGCCGCCCCGCCGTACAACGGCCTGATCATGCACAAGTGCATCGACCGGCCCACCCGGCTGACCACGGCTCCGGCCACGCCCACGATGTACCGCATCGGCTGCACCATGACCGGCGGTTCCTCCGGCGGCGGCTGGATCCGCACGATGCCGAACGGGAAGCCGGCGCTGGTGTCGAACACCTCGATCGGCCCGGCCGGCGGCAACGGCTGGCTCGCCGGACCGCAGCTCGGCCGCGGTGCCAAGGACGCGCACGAGATGGTCAGCAAGAAGTTCGCCCGCTGATCCGCACGACGACACGTCGGCTACAGCACGGAAGGCCCCGCCCCCTCCTTCAGAAGGAGGGGGCGGGGCCTTCCGCCGTTGTACGGGGCCGTCAGTGCGCGGCCGGGACGAACGGCGTCAGGAGCGCCGCCAGTTCCTCGTGCACCTGCGCCTTGAGCAGCGTGCCCTCGGACGTGTGCTCCTCGGAGAGCACCTCGCCCTCGGCGTGCACCCGCGAGACGAGTCCGCCGTGCGTGTACGGCACGAGAGCCTCGATCTCGACCTGCGGCCGCGGCAGTTCGCGGTCGATCAGCGCGAGCAGCTCGTCGATGCCCTGGCCGGTACGGGCCGAGACGGCGATCACGTGCTTCTCGATGCGCAGCAGCCGCTGCAGCACCAGCGGGTCGGCCGCGTCCGCCTTGTTGACGACCACGACCTCCGGCACGTTGACCGCGCCGACGTCCCGGAACACCTCGCGCACGGCGGCCAGCTGCTCCTCCGGGGCAGGGTGCGAGCCGTCCACCACGTGCAGGATCAGGTCGGAGTCGCCGACCTCCTCCATGGTGGAGCGGAACGCCTCGACCAGGTGGTGCGGCAGGTGCCGGACGAACCCGACGGTGTCGGCCAGGGTGTAGACCCGGCCACCGGGCGTCTCGGCCCGGCGGACGGTCGGGTCGAGGGTGGCGAACAGCGCGTTCTCCACCAGCACGCCGGCCCCGGTCAGACGGTTGAGCAGGGACGACTTGCCGGCGTTGGTGTAGCCGGCGATCGCCACCGACGGCACCTTGTTCCGTCGGCGCTCCTGGCGCTTGATGTCGCGGCCGGTCTTCATCTCCGCGATCTCCCGGCGCATCTTCGCCATCTTCTCGCGGATCCGACGCCGGTCGGTCTCGATCTTGGTCTCACCGGGACCACGGGTGGCCATGCCGCCACCGCCGCCGCCGCCCATCTGCCGGGAGAGCGACTGACCCCAGCCGCGCAGTCGCGGCAGCATGTACTGCATCTGCGCGAGAGCGACCTGCGCCTTGCCCTCTCGGGACTTGGCGTGCTGGGCGAAGATGTCCAGGATCAGGGCGGTCCGGTCGACCACCTTGACCTTGACGACGTCTTCGAGGGCGATGAGCTGACCGGGGCTGAGCTCGCCGTCGCAGACGACCGTGTCCGCGCCGGTCTCGAGCACGATGTCGCGCAGCTCGCGCGCCTTGCCCGAGCCGATGAAGGTCGCCGGGTCGGGCTTGTCACGGCGCTGGATCACGCCGTCGAGCACCAGGGCGCCCGCCGTCTCGGCGAGGGCCGCCAGCTCCGCGAGGGAGTTCTCCGCGTCCTGCACCGTCCCCGAGGTCCACACGCCGACGAGTACCACGCGCTCCAGTCGGAGCTGTCGGTACTCGACCTCGGTGACGTCCTCGAGCTCGGTGGAGAGGCCCGCCACACGCCGCAGCGCGGCACGCTCGGAGCGGTCGAACTGCTCGCCGTCCCGCTCTCCGTCGATCTCGTGGCTCCAGGCGACGTCCTCTTCCATCAGGGCATCGGCCCGAAGGCTCTCGGTGCGGCTGGTGTCCGCGAAGCTCTGCTCGTCCTGGGAAGGGGATGAAGAGGAGGTCATTTGATCCTTACGTCGATTGGAAAGTCGGTTACGTCGATCACAACGGGTGACGAGCTCGAAAGATTCCCGGGCCCGGCCGCGTCGCCGACCTGAAGATGGTGACACGGCCGGACGGGAGCCGTCATCCGGGTTTCGCGGCGGTGACGGGCGTGGTGCGCCAGTCCGCGTGGCCCGGCATCGCCGGGGTCTTCTCGCCGTACAGCCAGTCCTTGAAGAAGGCGGTCAGGTCACGGCCGGCGATCTCGCCGGCCAGCCGGACGAAGTCGGCGGTGGTGGCCGTGGCGTCCTTGTGGTCGGCGACCCAGCGCCGCTCCAGGAGCTCGAAGGCCTCCTTGCCGATCTCCTGGCGCAGGGCGTACAGGACCAGCGCGCTGCCGTCGTACACCACGGGCCGGAACAGGCTGATCTTCTGGCCCGGGGAGGGCGGCTCGGGCGCGGCGGGCGGGCCGCCGGCCGCGCGCCAGCGGTCGGACGCTGCGTACGCGGCCTTCATGCGCCGGTCCAGGGACTGCCCGGCGGTCTCGTCGGCGTACAGGGCCTCGTACCAGCTGGCGTGTCCCTCGTTGAGCCAGAGGTCCGACCAGCCGCGCGGCGAGACGCTGTCGCCGAACCACTGGTGGGCCAGCTCGTGGACCATGATCGCCTCGACCAGCCAGGCGGGGTAGCGCGTGTCGGTGAAGAGCCGGCGCTCGAAGAGGGAGAGGGTCTGGGTCTCCAGCTCGAAGCCCGTCTCGGCGTCGGCGACGAGCAGCCCGTAGTTCTCGAAGGGGTACGCGCCGACCTTGCCCTCCATCCAGGTCAGCTGTTCGGGGGTCTTGCGCAGCCAGGGCTCCAGGAGGTCCGCGTCGGCGGCGGGCACGACGTCCCGCACCGGCAGGTCGTGCGGTCCGGTCCGGTGCAGCACGGTGGAGCGGCCGATGGACACCTGCGCGAGCTCGGTGGCCATGGGGTGGGCGGTGCGGTACGTCCAGGTGGTGGTCGCGCCGTTCTCGGTGCGGTCGCCGGGCAGGCCGTTGGCGACGGCGGTCAGGGTGCTGGGCGCGGTGATGCGGAAGGTGAAGTACGCCTTGTCGGCCGGGTGGTCGTTGGACGGGAAGACCCGGTGGGCGGCGTCGGCCTGGTTGGCCATCGCGAGGCCGTCGGCGGTGCGCACCCAGCCGCCGGTGTCGGCCGGTCCCGACGGGTCGCTGGTGTGGGTGACCGTGATCTCCAGCGTCTCCCCTTGCTCGATCCGCTCGTCGGGGGTGATCACCAGGTCCTCGCCGCTCGTCTGGTACGCGGCGGGGGCCCCGTTGACGCGGACGGCGCGGACAGAGCCGTGGGTGAAGTCGAGGTTGAGGTGGTCCAGGCTCTTGGTGGCGATCGCCTCGATGCCGGTGACCGCCTCCAGGGGCTGGGTGTTCTTCCCCGGATAGGTGAGGGCGATGTCGTACGCGAGGACGTCGTAGCCCGGGTTGCCGAGGTGCGGGAAGAGCGGGTCGCCGATGCCGAGCGGGCCGGGCGCGGGCAGCGCGGCGGCGACCAGGGCGGTCGATGCGGCGACCAGGACGGCGGCCCGCAGCAGCCGCCGGCGGGGAGCGGGAGGTCGGGGGGTGAGCAGCATGGCCTACCGCTACCAGGAGGCCGTGCACCGCAGCGGGCGACGCGCGCGGCCGCCACCCGAAGGAGGTCAGCGCACGGTCGCGGAGGCCGGGTGGCGGACCCGGCTGACGTCGTAGACCCCGGCCACCTCCCGCATGGCGCGCATCAGGGCGGGCAGACCGGCCGCGTCGGGCAGTTGGAGGGTGTACGTGTGCCGGACCCGTTGCTCGCTGGGCGGCTCGACGGTGGCCGAGACGACGGCGGCGCCGGCGGTGGCGATGGCCTCGGTGAGGTCGGCGAGCAGCCGGGGCCGGCCGAAGGACTCGGCGACCAGGGTGACCCGGCAGTCGGCGGTGTCGCCCCAGCGGACCGGGAGCGGCGCGCGGCCGAGGGCCCTCATCCGGTCGACGCCGGGACACTCCTCCCGGTGGACGGTGACCGCGCCGCCCCGTACCGGGAAGCCGGTGATCGCGTCGGGCGGTACGGGGGTGCAGCAGCCGGCCAGCCGTACCTGGGCGCCCGGCAGGTCCACGACGGCGTTGGCCGCCCCGCCCCGGTCGGCGGTGACGGACGCGGCCGCCCGGGGGGCTGCGGCCGGGGCCTTGGCGCTCTCCGGGTGGGCCTGCAGCCAGGCGGTGATCGCGATCCGGGCGGCGGGCGTGCGGGCGTGCTCCAGCCAGTCGGGCGAGGGGCCGGAGGCGGTGTCCTGGGCGGTGTCCTGGGCGAGCAGCAGCTGCACGGTGTCGCCGTCGCCGAGCACCGTGGCGAGGGTCGCGAGGCGGCCGTTGACGCGTGCGCCCAGGCAGGCGTGGGCGGCCTCACCGTGTTCGGCGTAGGCGGCGTCGATGCAGGTGGCTCCGACGGGCAGGCCGAGGGTGTCGCCGTCGGGCCGGAACACGGTGATCTCGCGGTCCTCGGCGAGGTGGTCGCGCAGCTGGGTCCAGAAGGTGTCGGGGTCGGGCGTGGACTCCTGCCAGTCGAGCAGCCGGGAGAGCCAGCCGGGGCGGGTGGGGTCGGCGCGCTCGCCGTCCTCGGCGGGCCCGGCGGCGGCCGGTTCGGCGCCGTCCGCGGTCGCGTAGGGGTTGCCGAGGGCGACGACGCCGGCCTCGGCGACCTTGTGCATCCGGTGGGTGCGGATGAGGACTTCGGCGACCGCGCCGTCGGGTCCGGCGACGGCGGTGTGCAGCGACTGGTACAGGTTGAACTTGGGGGCCGCGATGAAGTCCTTGAACTCCGAGATCAACGGCGTGAAGCAGGTGTGGAGTTCACCGAGGACGGCGTAGCAGTCGGCGTCCTCGTTGACCAGCACGAGGAGCCGGCCGAAGTCGGTGCCGCGCATCTCTCCGCGCTTGAGCCTGGCCCGGTGGACGGAGACGAAGTGCCGTGGCCGGACCAGGACTTCGGCGGGGACGTCGGCCTCGCGCAGCACGGCGGAGACGTCGTCGGCGATGGTGGCGAGCGCGTCGCAGGCGCGGCTGTTCTCGGCGATCAGGGCGCGGGTGGTCTCGTACTCCTCGGGATGGAGGATCGCGAAGACGAGGTCCTCCAGCTCGGTCTTGAGCGCCTGGACGCCGAGCCGTTCGGCGAGCGGGATGAGGACGTCGCGGGTGACCTTGGCGATCCGGGCCTGTTTCTCGGGGCGCATCACGCCGAGGGTGCGCATGTTGTGCAGCCGGTCGGCCAGCTTGATCGACATCACCCGGACGTCGTTGCCGGTGGCGACGAGCATCTTGCGAAAGGTCTCGGGCTCGGCGGCCGCGCCGTAGTCGACCTTCTCCAGCTTGGTGACGCCGTCGACGAGATAGCAGACCTCGTCGCCGAACTCCTCGCGTACCTGATCGAGCGTCACCTCGGTGTCCTCGACAGTGTCGTGGAGGAGCGCGGCGGTCAATGTCGTGGTCTCCGCGCCGAGTTCGGCGAGGATCAGGGTCACCGCGAGCGGGTGGGTGATGTACGGCTCGCCGCTCTTGCGGAACTGGCCGCGGTGCGAGGACTCGGCGAGGACGTACGCCCGGCGGAGCACCGCCAGGTCAGCGTCGGGGTGGTGGGCGCGGTGCGCCTCGGCGACGTGCCCGATGGCGTCGGGCAGCCGGTCCCGCGCGGCAGGTCCGAGCAGAGCGGCGCGGCCCAGCCTGCGGAGGTCGATCCGCGGGCGGGCGCGGCGGCGGCTGGGGGCGTCAGGGTTGGTGGCCTCTGCACTCATGGGGCACCTCCGGCGGCGTCGACCGGCGGATGGCGGGCAAGGCGTGCCCGTGGGGCCGGTGCTTGATGCTACCGACCCCACCACGTGGCGGAGTCCCGCTCTCGCTCAGCGTGAAACGGATCACCCATTCGAGCGATGGATCGGGCGAGTGCCGTTTGTTTCGCGTGCGATTCGGTGTCTCACACGCGATATGGATCGCGCCGGGAGGCTCAGGAGGTGAGCCAGGACGGGTCGACGACGCCCTCGGCGACGATGACGGCCGGACCGGTCATGTCGACCCGTCCGTCCGGGTGCTCGGTGATGATCAGCGTCCCGCCGAGCACGTCGACGGTGTACGTGACGGGCGTCCCGCTCTCGGCGGGGTCGAGCCCGTCACGGCGGGCGGTGGCGACGGCCACGGCGCAGGCGCCGGTGCCGCAGGAGCGGGTCTCGGACGCGCCGCGCTCGTGCACCCGCATGGCGACGTGGCGGGGGCCGCGGTCGGCGACGAACTCGATGTTCACGCCGTCCGGGTAGACCGAGGCGGGCTGGTACGGCGGCTCGGCGCGCAGGTCTCCGGCGTGGTCGAGTGATTCGACGAACGCGACGGCGTGTGGGTTGCCCATGTTCACGTTGCGGGCGGGCCAGCTGCGGCCGTCGACGGTGACGGTGACGCTCTCCTCGGGCAGTACGGCGCGGCCCATGGCGACGGTGACGGAGCCGTCCTTGTCGAGGTGGACGTGCTTGACGCCGCCCCGGGTGGCGACGGCGACCTCGCCGGCGGCGACATGGCCGGCGTGCTCCAGGTAGCGGGCGAAGACCCGGACCCCGTTGCCGCACATCTCGGCGACCGAGCCGTCCGCGTTGCGGTAGTCCATGAACCACTCGGCCTCGTCGGCCATGGCCTTCGCCTCGGGGTGGGCGGCGCTGCGCACCACGTGCAGCACCCCGTCGCCGCCGATGCCGGCCCGGCGGTCGCAGAGCCGGGCGACGTCCGCCGGGGACAGGTCGACGGCGTTGTCGGCGTCCGGCACGATCACGAAGTCGTTCTCGGTGCCGTGGCCCTTGAGGAAGGCGAGCGGAGCGGCCTGGGTGTTCGTCACGTGATCCATCGTACGGGTGGGGTACGACGGCGGGCCCGGGCGACCGCGGGGTGGGACGCGGCCGGGCCGGTCCTCAGCGGAGGCGGGCGACCCGCCATACCGCCAGGGCGACGAGGACGGCGCTGACGCCCACGTACAGGGCGAGGACCCGCCAGTCGGGGCGCTCGCCGGAGCCGCGGGCGGGCAGTCCGGGCCAGGTGTGGCCGACCTTGCGGGCGGCCATCATGCCCCAGCCGGCGGCGCAGGAGCAGATCAGCAGGCCGAGCATGGCGACGACCGGTCCGCCCTCGCCCGAGCCGAAGGCCAGCGGGAAGGCGAACATCAGGGAGCCGAGCGCGGCCAGTCCGACGATGGGGGCGAGCTGCCAGATCCGCAGCCGCCGCTGCGGGCGGAGTTCGACCTCAACCTCGTCCGGGGCGACCTCGACGGAGGAGCCCTCGGCGTCGTCGGGGCCGTCCGGCGTCAGAGCCGCGGCGTCCGCGTCACGGGCGCCGCCGCGGATCGCGCCCAGGGCGCCCTCCCGGGCGTCCCGTGCATCGTGCTGTTCTCTGTCGCGAGGGCCGGCCTCCATCGCCACGCGCCCTCCCCACTCGGACTCCACTTGGTCGATCGATGCTCGATGATGGCACGCCCTCGACCGCCGAAATGACGGGCAGAGCGTCCCGATGCCATCACGTGATCAGGCTGTAACCGCTCGTTCGACCAACGTCAGCGCATGGTGCGGGAGTTCCCCGCGGTCCTCGGCCGCGCCGCTGAGCCAGTGCACCCGCGTGTCGCGGCGGAACCAGGAGTCCTGACGGCGCGCGAAGCGCTTGGTGGCGCGCACGGTCTCGGCGCGCGCCTCGTCCTCGGTGCACTCCCCCGCGAGCGCCGCGAGCACCTGCTGGTAGCCGAGGGCGCGGGCGGCGGTCCGCCCTTCGCGCAGGCCGACGGCCTCCAGGGCGCGCACCTCGTCGACGAGTCCGGCCTCCCACATGCGGTCCACCCGCAGGGCGATCCGTTCGTCGAGCTCGGGGCGGCCGACGTCCACGCCGATCTGCACGGTGTCATAGACGGAGTCCGGGCCCGGCAGGTTGGCGGTGAAGGGCTTGCCGGTGATCTCGATGACCTCCAGGGCGCGGACGATCCGGCGGCCGTTGCTGGGCAGGATCGCGCGGGCCGCCTCGGGGTCGGCGGCGGCGAGCCGGTCGTGCAGCACGCCGGAGCCGCGCTCGGCCAGCTCGGCCTCCAGGCGGGCGCGGACGGCCGGGTCGGTGCCGGGGAACTCCAGGGCGTCGATGGCGCCGCGTACGTACAGGCCGGAGCCGCCGACGAGGATCGGGGTGCGGCCGGCGGCGAGCAACCGGTCGATCTCGGCGCGGGCGAGCCGCTGGTACTCGGCGACGCTGGCGGCCTCGGTGACGTCCCAGATGTCGAGGAGGTGGTGCGGGACGCCGTCACGCTCCTCCTCCGTCAGTTTGGCGGTGCCGATGTCCATCCCGCGGTAGAGCTGCATCGAGTCGGCGTTGACGACCTCGCCGCCCAGCTGCTGGGCGAGGTACACGCCCAGATCGGACTTACCGGCCGCTGTGGGGCCGACGACGGCGATGACCCGCGGCGCGGGAGCTGCACTTCTCACCTCCCCAGTCTCCCAAACCTCCGGCGGCGCAATGTCCGTGCGCACGAGTACGCTGTTGATTCAGGTTGATATGGGCGTTTTCGACCAAGGGCGGTGACCCGATGGGCCTGATGGATTCGCTGAAGGCCAAGCTCGGCCCGGCGAAGGACAAGGTGTCCCAGCTGGCCGAGCGGCACGAGGAGAAGATCGACCAGAGCCTGGACAAGGCCGCGAGGATGGTCGACTCGACGACCAAGGGCAAGTACAGCACCAAGATCCACTCCGGCACCGGCAAGGCCAAGGGAGCCGTCGGAAAGATCGCCCACAAGGAGCGCGAGGACAAGACGCCGTCCGACTAGGGCCTGTCCGGCGGATCAGGGCCGGATAGGTCGCGGCGTCTGGTGCGGTGCATCGCAAGGCGCCGGAGCGCCTCGGATGGGGTCTCCCCTGCTCGAACGGAGCCGAGAGCTTGAGGAAGGAGCTATTGGGGCGTTTCGGCAACGCGGCGAGGTGCCGTGCCAGGCGTCGCGAGCCCGGCCATGATCCGCCGGACAGGCCCTAGCAGGCCTTCCCCACAAGGCCTACGACGTGCGCCCCGTGGCAGAGCCGAAGCCCAGCCAGGTGTGGCGGTTGCCCCACCAGCACCAGCCGACCTTCGGGGCATTGCGCCGCTCGCGGCCGTCCCGCCCCGTGCCGTTGCTGATCCAGATCGCCGGGGTGCGGGCGTCGAAGCCGCCCTTCGCCTTGCGCAGCCGCGAGCCGATGGTCATGAAGCAGCGGTTGCGCTCCAGGGCCTCCGGCTGCTGGAGCACCCAGTGGATGCCCTCGGTGAGCAGGAGGGGCGTGCGGTCCCGCTCGGTGAGGGCGGGCAGCGCCTCCTCCGGGCTCCAGTTGGCCATGTCGTCACCGCGGTCGACACCGGTCACGAGGTAGAGCGGGGCGTCCGGCAGCTCGACGCCCTCGGGCGCGAAGCCGTCGACGTCGGGCATGTCGACGACGACGAAGCCGGGCTTGCCGTCGCGGCGGAGCAGCGGCGCGAGGGCGGAGGCGGGGGCGCGGTCCGGGTGGACGGCGAGCAGGGCGTCCGTACGTCCGCTGCCGGCGCCTTCCGCGAAGGCGCGCAGCTCGTCGGCGGGTATCCCCGCGAGCTCGTGCACCCCGAGCTCGATCAGCTGCTCCGCCTGCGCGGCGAGCGCCGGAAGAGACGTGACGGCAGCGGTGGCGGAAGAGGCGGCGCCGGAAGAAGTGTCGGCGGAAGAGGTGTCGGTCAAGGCGCTCCTCGGTTCGGGGTGGTCGGCATCAAGATCAACGAGCCGGCCCGCCGCCATGTTCCCGGCATGCCGCACCGGAAACGGAACCTCAGGCGATCACGCGGCCGTTGACGACCACGCGGCGCGGACCCGCCAGGGCGCGGACGTCGGCCCGGGGGTCGTCGTCGTAGACGACGAGGTCGGCCGGGGCGCCCTCGTCCAGGGCCGGGCGGCCCAGCCAGGCGCGGGCCGCCCAGGTGGTCGCCGCGAGGGCCTCGACCGGCGGGATGCCGGCCTTGACCAGCTCCGCGACCTCCGCCGCGACCAGGCCGTGGGCCAGCGAGCCGCCCGCGTCGGTGCCGACGAAGACCGGGATGCCCGCGTCGTACGCCGAGCGGACGGTGTCGTACCGGCGCTCGTGCAGCCGCCGCATGTGCGCGGACCAGCGCGGGAAGCGCTCGTCGCCGCCCGCCGCGAGCTTCGGGAAGGTCGCGATGTTGACCAGGGTGGGGACGATCGCGACGCCGCGCTCCGCGAACAGCGGGATCGTGTCCTCGGTGAGCCCGGTCGCGTGCTCGATGCAGTCGATGCCCGCCTCCACCAGGTCCCGCAGCGAGTCCTCGGCGAAGCAGTGCGCGGTGACCCGCGCCCCGAGCCGGTGCGCCTCGGCGATCGCGGCCTCGACCTCGGCGCGCGGCCAGCAGGCGGTGAGATCGCCGGCCCCGCGGTCGATCCAGTCGCCGACCAGCTTGACCCAGCCGTCGCCGCGCCGGGCCTCCTGCCCGACGTAGGCGACCAGCTCGTCGGGCTCGATCTCGTGGGCGTAGTTGCGGATGTAGCGGCGGGTACGGGCGATGTGCCGGCCGGCCCGGATGATCTTCGGCAGATCGTCGCGGTCGTCGATCCAGCGGGTGTCGGAGGGCGATCCGGCGTCGCGGATCAGCAGCGTGCCGGCGTCCCGGTCGGCGAGCGCCTGCTTCTCGCTGGTGGCCGCGTCGACCGGGCCGTGCTGGTCGAGGCCCACGTGGCAGTGCGCGTCGACGAGACCGGGCAGCGCCCAGCCGCGTACGGTGCGGACGTCGTCCGCCCCGGCGGGGCGGTCGTACGTGATCCGGCCGTCGACCACCCACAGCTCGTCCCGGACGTCCTCCGGTCCGACGAGCACCCGCCCCTTCACATGCAGCACCACGTGATCGCTCATGTCTGCACTGTACGAGGGGCGGGCGCCCGTGCGGGATGCGTGATCCGTCACTCGTCGTCCGTCACTCGTCGATCGCCGCTCCGTACAGCCCGTCCACGTACGGCGCACCGAACGAGCCCGCGCCGAAGGTCCACGAGCCGCTCGCCGTCACGCCGCCCGAGCCGGCCGAGAACACCCACACCACGCCGTCGTTGGTGTTCTCGCCGGGCGCGGCCGCGAGCAGCCCGAACCGGCCGTCGCGGTTGGGGTCGACGAAGCGGACCTGGCCGCCGAACTTGTCGCCCTTCTCCACCCCGCCGGGCACGCCCGGCGAGTTCTGGGTCCAGGCCGCGGCCCCGGTCGCGGTGAGCCCGCGGGAGCTGCCGCGCAGCACGGTGACCATGCCCGCGTCGGCGACCGTGCCGATGTCCTCCTCGGGGGCGCCGATCGCGACGTCGGCGTAGCCGTCGCCGTTGGTGTCGGCCACGGACAGGTCCGCGCCCCAGCCGTCGCCGCGCTCCGACGCACCGGGCACGCCGGGCGAGTTCTGCGTCCACCACGTCGGCGGGGCGCCGACGCCGCCGGCGCCCTTCAGCCCCTGGCCGCTGCCCAGGTAGACGCCGACCTGACCGCCGGTCATCCAGTCGCCGCCGTCGTTCGGGCTGTGCGGCTCGCCGGTGACGAGGTCGTCGTACCCGTCGCGGTTGATGTCGCCGGAGGCGACGACCGGGCCGCCGCGCAGGGCGCGCTGGTACTCGAGCCCGCCGGACGTGCCGGCGATGTACCAGGACCAGCCGTGGCCGGGGTCCTCGCCGCGGCTGGTGCCGCTGATCACCAGGTCGGCGAAGCCGTTGCGGTCGTAGTCCCCGGTGGTGAGGGACTTCGCGGCGATGTCGCGGACCGGGTCCTCGGCGCCGGCGGTCGCGCGCAGCGCGCTGCGGGTGAGCGGGCTGATCCGGTCGGCGCGGGCGGCGCTCCGCTGCGGCACGGCTTCGAACCGGTGCAGTTCCGCGGCCTGGCGGTCGAGCACGATCAGCTGGTCGCCGGGGCTCTCGGCGCTGAACCGGGCCGCCGCGAACGCGGAGCCGAAGCGCTGGCCCGCGGTGACGCCGAGCAGGCTGTCAAGGCCCTGACTGTTCGCCCCGACCAGGCCCTTCGGGGAGCCCCAAAGAACCACGGCCCCGCCGGAGTCCGTCCTGGTGCCGATGTCCTCGCCGGGGACGCCGACGATCGCGTCGTCGTACCCGTCGCCGTCGAGGTCGCCGGTGGCGACGGCCTTCCCGAAGGCGTCGCCGCTCTCCGCCGTGCCGGGCACGCCGGCCGTGTTCTGGCTGATGACCGCGGCGCGGCTGGTGCCGATGCCGCGGGACGAGCCGTACTGGACGGTGACGAGGCCCGCGCCCCGCTTCCCGCCGACGGGAGCGCCGGGCGCGCCGACGAGGACGTCGTCGTAACCGTCGCCGTTGAAGTCGCAGTTGCGGTCGTCGGCACGGGTTCCGCCGGGGACCCCGGCGTGTGCGGCGGGCGCGGTCATGATCCCCGCGCCCGCGATGAGGAGGAACGTCGCCGCGGTGAGTGCGGCGGTGCGGTTCTTGCGCATGGAGCGGCTCCTGGATGCACTGAAGATGATCCGGGCGGCAGTGGGGGTGTGTCCGGAAAGGGCCCGTCCCTTGTCCGGCACCCTCTTTGACACCGGATGGACCGTCAGGGTTGTACGCGTCGGATGTCACGGTTTGACAGCGAAGATCCGGCCAGGCCCGACGGCCCGGCGCGGCCCGCTCGATACCCTGAGCCGGGGTTCCGCCCGTACAGAACGCACCGCACCGCACCGATTCGAAGTAGGCACCGCCGTGACCGTGACACACCCGCTCCTGGACCTGGCTCCGCTGACCGCCGCGCACTTCGCGTCCATCGAGCGCCGCGTCGCCGCCCTCCTCTCCACCGAGCAGGACGTGGTGATCACCCAGGGCGAGGCGCTGCTGCCGCTGGAGGGGTGCATCCGCAGCGGGGCCAGGGCCGGTTCGACGGCGCTGAACGTGGTGACCGGTCCGTACGGGCAGACCTTCGGGAACTGGCTGCGGGACTGCGGGGCCATGGTGGTCGACCTGGAGGTGCCGTTCCACACGGCGGTGACGGCCGCGCAGGTGGAGCGGGCGCTGGCCGAGCACCCGGAGATCGAGTTCGTGTCGCTGGTGCACGCGGAGGCGGCGACCGGGAACACCAACCCGGTCGCGGAGATCGGCGAGGTGGTGCGGGCGCACGGCGCGCTGTTCTACCTGGACGCGGTGGCCTCGATCGGCGCGGAGCCGGTGCTGCCGGACGCCTGGGGCGTGGACATGTGCATCATCGGCGCACAGAAGGCGATGGGCGGCCCGGCGGGCGTGTCCGCGGTGTCGGTGAGCGAGCGGGCCTGGGAGCGGTTCGCGGCGAACCCGGCCGCGCCGCGCCGTTCGTATCTGTCGCTGCTCGACTGGAAGGAGCGCTGGATCGACGGCGGCCGCAAGGCGCTGCTTCACGCCCCGGCGCAGCTGGAGATGCTGGCCCTTGAGGCGTGCCTGGAGCGGATCGAGGCGGAGGGTCTGGAGGCGCTGACGGCCCGGCACGCGACGGCGGCCGCGGCGACGCGGGCGGGCGCGCTGGCCCTCGGCGGCGGCCTGGAGCCGTACGTGTACGAGGCGCGGGACGCGGCCCCGGTGGCGACGACGCTGCGCGCGCCGGCCGGCGTGGACGCTTCGGAGCTGGTCGCGAAGGCGCTGGCGGCGGACCCGTCGCTGCCGCTGATCGCGGGCGGCGGCACGCTGGCGAAGGAGATGATCCGGGTGAACCACTACGGCGTGGACGCGACGCCGGGCGCGGTGCAGTCCTCGCTGGCGGCGCTGGGCGCGGCGCTCGGCGAGACGGGCCGCACGGTGGACCTGGAGGGCGCGCGGCGCGCGGTCACGGAGGCATGGGTCTGACGACGCACGGAAGGGGCATGCCGCGCGGGCGGCATGCCCCTTCCCCCGCACAAGAGCGCTACGCGGTCGGCGTGAGCGCCGGGTAGTCGGTGTAGCCGCGGTCGCCGCCGCCGTAGAAGGTCTGGAAGTCCCCCTCGTTGTACGGGCCGTCGGCCTTGAGGCGGGCCGGCAGGTCGGGGTTGGAGATGAACAGCCGGCCGAAGGCGATGAGGTCGGCGGTGCCGTCCTCGATCAGGGAGAGCGCCTCGCGGTTCGTCGGGCCGTCCGTGTGCGGGTTGAGGACGAAGACGCCGGAGAACTGCTTGCGCAGGGCGAGGGTGATCTCGCGGGTGCCCGGGACGGTCTCGGCCACGTGCAGGTAGGCGAGGCCGAGCGGCTCGATGGCGGCGACCAGGGCGGTGTAGGTCTCCTCGGTGTCCGTCTCCGCCATGTCGTTGACGGTGCCGGCGGGGGAGATGCGCAGGCCGGTGCGTTCGGGGCCGATCTCGGCGGCGACGGCGCGCGCCACCTCCGTCGCGAAGCGGATGCGCTTCTCGACGGAGCCGCCCCACTCGTCGGTGCGGAGATTGGTGCCGGTGGAGAGGAACTGCTGGACCAGGTAGCCGTTGGCGCCGTGGATCTCGACGCCGTCGAAGCCGGCCTCCACCGCGTTGCGGGCGGCGGCGGCGAAGTCGGCGACCGTGGCGCGGATCCCGTCGGCGGTCAACTCGCGCGGGACGGGGAGGTCCTTGAGCCCGTCGGCGGTGAAGTGCTGCCCGGCCGCGGCGACGGCGGAGGCCCCGACCGGGTGCAGGTCGCCGTCCAGTACGTCGGGGTGGCCGATCCGGCCGGCGTGCATGAGCTGGGCGAAGATGCGGCCGCCCTTGGCGTGCACGGCGTCGGTGACCTCGCGCCAGGCGGCGATCTGCTCGCGGCTGTGCAGGCCGGGGGTGTTCGGGTAGCCCTGGCCGACCGCCGAGGGCTGGGCGCCCTCGGTGATGATCAGGCCGGCCGAGGCGCGCTGGGCGTAGTACTCGGCGACCTGGGCGGTCGGGGTGCGGGTCTCGCCCTCGGCGCGGCTGCGGGTCATCGGGGCCATGGCGATACGGTTGGCGAGGCGGGTGCCGGCCAGGTCGATCGGGTCGAACGCGGTGGTCATGTCTGCCCCCGGGCAGGAGAAAAGGGTTTATGTGGTCGGCCAAGTAAATGGCCCGGATGCCACTGTAACGCATTCATTGGCCGACCAAGGTAATCTGGGAAACGAACGTCACACACGAGGAGAACCCATGTCCGCCGAGAGTCCCGGAGCCCAGGGCGACGCCGACTGCGGCCGGCGGCCGCCGTCGGTCACGGACCACGCACCGGTCAGCTGCACGCTGGCCCGGACGTTCCGGGTGCACCGGATGACCGCGGCCCGGCTGCTCAGGGACCTCGGGCTCTACCCGGGACAGGAGTTCCTGATGATGCGGCTGTGGGAGGGCGGTCCGGCGCGCCAGTCGGTGCTGATCAAGGAGATGGGGCTCGACCCGTCGACGATGACGAAGATGCTCCAGCGCCTGGAGCAGGCCGGCCACGTGCGCCGCTCCCCCGACCCCGCCGACCGGCGCGCGGTGCGCGTGGAGCCCACGGAGGAGAGCGAGGCGCTCCGGGCGAAGGTGGCGGGGGCCTGGGCGACCCTGGAAGAAGTGACCCTGAAGCACCTCGACCCGGACGAGCGCGCCACGCTGGAGCGGCTGCTGATCCGGGTCGAGGAAGGGCTGTACGCGGAGGGGCTGGACGAGCCGCTCACCTGCCCTCCGGCGGAGGGCGGCGGGGCTCAGGCGGAGAGCACGTCCAGCGCGCGGTCCACGTCGGCGTCCGTGTTGTAGAGGTGGAACGAGGCCCGCAGGTTGCCCGCGCGGGCGGCGGTGACGACCCCGGCGCGCAGCAGGTCGGCGTGGCGGTCGCCGAGGCCCGGCACGGCGACGACGACCGAGGTGTCGGGCACGGCGGGGTGGCCGATCCGCTCCAGGCCGGCCCGGAAGCGGGCGGCCAGGGCGGTGCCGTGCGCGTGCACGCGCTCGATGCCGATCTCCTCCAGGAGCGCCAGTGACGCGGCCGCGCCGTGGTACGACAGGTAGGCCGGGGGCTCGTCGAACCGCAGCGCGGAGCGGGCGAGTTCGGCCAGCGGGCCGTAGACGCTGCCCCAGGGGTCCGCGCTCGCGGCCATGCCCGCGTGGATCGGGGTGAGGCTCTCCTGGGCCTCCTCGGTCACGGTGAGGAAGGAGACGCCGCGCGGGCAGATCAGGTACTTGAAGCCGCCGGAGACGGTGTAGTCGAAGTCCCCCGCGCGCAGCGGCAGCCAGCCGGCCGACTGGGTGGCGTCCACCAGGGTCCGGGCCCCGTGCGCGGCGGCCGCGGCGCGCACTGCCGCCAGGTCGGCCGTGCGGCCGTCGGCGGACTGGACGGAGGAGAGGGCGACCAACGCGGTGTCGGCGCCGACGGAGTCGGCGATCCGCTCCAGCGGGACGTACCGGAGCTTGAGGTCGCCGCGGACCAGGAACGGGTCGATGACCGAGCTGAACTCGCCCTCCGGGAAGAGGACTTCGGCCCCGGCGGGCAGCGACTGCGCGATCAGTCCGACGTGTACGGCGACCGAGCCGCCGGTGGCGACCCGGTCCGGGTCCACGCCCACGATCCGGGCGTAGGAGGCGCGCGCGGCCGCCACGGCCTCGTCGTCACCCGACCCGCCGGGCCGCCCGGCCGCGAGCTCGGCGGCGAGGGCCGTCACGGCCGCCACCGCCCGGCGCGGCAGCAGGCCACAGGTGGAAGTGTTCAGATACGTCTGCGTCGGGGCGAACTCGTCGCCGCCGAGGGGCTCGAACTCCATGCCCCCACCCTGGACAACCCTCAACTCAAAGTCAATAACAAAGGGTTGAGGGTTGCATCCAAGAAGTTCTTATAGAGCGAGGTCAGACCTCTGCAACGCGATCAGACCCGTGGAACGCGGTCAGATCCGTGGAACGCGGTCAGACCTCGCAGTTCCCGTCCACGTCGCAGACGGGCACGTCGCCGGCCCCGCTGGCGGTGACGGCGACCGGCTGGAGGACGCGGCTGGACCAGGCCTGCTCCAGCGCCTGGGTGAAGAGCTCGGCGGGCTGGCCGCCGGAGATCCCGAAGCGGCGGTCGAGCACGAAGAACGGCACGCCGTTCGCGCCCAGCTCGGCGGCCTCCCGCTCGTCGGACCGCACGGCCTCGGCGTACGCGGTCGGGTCGGCGAGCACCGCGCGCACCTCGGCCTCGTCGAGGCCGGCCTCGACGCCCAGCACGACCAGGGTCTCGTCGTCGAAGACCGAGCGCTCCTCGGCGAAGTTGGCCCGGTAGGCGAGGTCGAGCAGCTCGTTCTGCCGGCCGCGCTCGCGCGCGAGGTGGAGCAGCCGGTGGATGTCGAAGGTGTTGCCGTGGTCGCGGCCCTCGGTGCGGTACTCCAGGCCCTCGGAGCGCGCGTTGGCGGCGACGTGCTCCTCCATCCCGCGGGCCTCGTCGAGGGTGCGGCCGTACTTCTTCGCCAGCATCTCCAGGACGGGGCCGGTGTCGCCCTTGGCCCGGTTCGGGTCGAGCTCGAAGGACCGGTGCACGACCTCGACGTCGTCGCGGTGGGCGAAGGCCGCGAGGCCCTTCTCGAAGCGGGCCTTCCCGATGTAGCACCAGGGGCAGGCGATGTCGCTCCAGATCTCGACGCGCATGTGTCCGTTTCTCTCCCGCTCTTACGGCCCGGAGGGCTCTCCCGGCCCGGAGGCGTCTCCTCCGCTCACTCCCGGCATCAACGCGGACCGGGCGCGTCTCATTCCGCGGACGGCGCGAGTGTGAGCCGGAGCACGAGGTGCGTGGAGCCGCGCGGCACGTCCGGGTCGGGCTCCCAGCCGCGGGCCGCGTAGAAGGCCTGGGCGCGGGTGTTGTGCTCGTACACGTCGAGCCGTACGTCCGTGACGCCCCCCTCCCGCCAGGCGTCGACGCAGGCCCGGTGCAGCTCGCTGCCGACGCCGCGCCGCCACAGCGCGGGCGCGACGTGGAGCTGGCTCAGCTGCATGACGCCGTCGCGGACGCCGCTCGCCGCGACCCCGGCGATCACCCCGTCCCGCACGGCGCACAGCACCCGCCCCTCCGCCACGGCGCTCCCCCACGCCGCCCGGGACCGCGCGAGCTCCTCCGCCCCGTCGTACTCGTCCTCCGGGAGCCGGTCCCGGTAGTACGTGGCGCGCGCCTCGCGGTGCAGGGCGGCTATGGCGTCGAGGTCGTCGGCGATGGCGAGTCTGATCATGATGTGTGGGACGCGCGGGCAGCGGCGACGGTTGCGCCCGCCCGGGCCGCGACGGTCGCGCCCGCCCCCGCGGCGCCCGCCTCCTCCCCCACCGTCCGGTACCGTCCCGGAGCCACCCCGAACTCGCGCTTGAACGCCTTGGCGAAGGCGAACTCCGAGGCGTAGCCCACCCGGTCCGCCACCGCGCGCAGCGGCGCGTCGCCGGTGCGCAGCAGGCGGCCCGCGGTCGTCATCCGCCACCAGGTCAGGTACGCGAGCGGGGCCCGGCCCACCAGGGCGGTGAAGCGGCGGGCGAAGGCGGCCCGGGAGAGCCCGGCGACCGCGCCGAGGCTCTCCACGGTCCACGGCTTCGACGGGTCCGCGTGCACCGCCCGCAGCGCCGCCGCGATCCCCGGGTCGGCGAGCGCTCCCGACCAGCCGGTCGCACGGTCCGGGCGCTCCGCGAGCCACCAGGTGCGCAGCAGGTAGAGCAGCAGCGTGTCGAGCAGGGCCGGCACGACCGCGTCCGAGCCCGGCTGCGGGTCGGCGAGCTCGGCCCCGAGCAGGTCGATCGCGGCCCGCAGCCGCGGGTGCGCGCCGACCCGGGCCGGGATGTGCAGGTACGCCGGCAGCTCCGTGAACAGCGGATGCGCCCGAGCGCGGCGCAGCTGGTACGCCCCGCACAGCAGCACGGTCTCCGCGCCCTCCGCCCCGGGCCGCGGATCCGGCCAGGCGGGCCAGGACCCGTCGGGCAGCGGCGTGACGTCGAGGAGCGGCGCGTCCGGGTGGCCCGCGAGACCGTGCCCGGTGCCGTGGGCGTCGAACACGACGTCGCCGGGCCCGAGCCGGACCGGCTCGGCGTCCCCCGGCGGCAGCAGCCACGAGGTCCCCTGCAGGACGACGTGGAAACCGGCCCCACCGCTCGGCGGGAACCGCATCCCCCAGGCGCCGCGGGCGCGGGTGCGCGAGGAGTGCGGGCGCCCGGTCCGCATCGCGGCGATCGCGTCGCTCAGTACGTCCATGCCCGCACCGTACCCAAGCCGCACCCGCCGCAGACGTGCGGACATGGTCCGGAGGCTTTCGGACATGGATCGTCTCACCGCCCCCGGCCTACGGTCGTCGGCATGACAACTGACGCACAGACCAGGGCAGTTCTGTTCCATGAGATCGGCGGGCCGGAGGTCCTCACCGTCGAGGAGGTGCCGCTCCCCGCGCCCGGCCCGGGCGAGATCCTGATCCGGGTGGCGGCGATCGGCCTCAACCGGGCGGAGGCGCTGTTCCGTTCGGGCGGCTACTACTACCCGGCGACGCTGCCGGGCTCCCGGCTCGGCTACGAGGCGGCCGGCGTCGTCGAGGCGGTCGGCGAGGGCGTGACCGCCTTCGCGCCGGGCGATCCGGTGCTGTCCGCCGCCAACTTCGACTTCGGCGTGCACGGGGTGTACGCGGAGCGGGTCGTGCTGCCGCAGGAGTACGCGGTGCACCGCCCGGCCGGCGTGGACGCCGTCACGGGCGCGGCGGCGTGGCTGACGTACTCCACCGCGTACGGCGGCCTGATCGAGACGGCCGGGCTGAAGGCCGGCGACCATGTGGTGATCACCAGCGGGTCGAGCGGCGTGGGCACGGCCGCGATCCAGACGGCGCTGCGGGTCGGCGCGATCCCGATCGCCACGACCCGCGGCGAGGCGAAGCGGCAGCGGCTGCTCGACCTCGGCGCGGCGCATGTGATCGCGACCGAGAGCGAGGACCTGGTGAAGGAGGTGCGGCGGATCACCGGCGGCCGGGGCGCGGAGATCGCCTTCGACGCGATCGGCGGACCGGAGTTCGCGCGGCTCGGGGACGCGCTGGCGCCGGGCGGCACGACGGTGCTGTACGGCTGGCTGAACCCGCGTCCGGTCGCGCTGTCGATGAACTGGCCGCAGACCGTGCACACGTACAACAACCTCACGTTCACCGGTACCGCGGAGGGCCGCCGCCGGGCCGCCGGGTTCCTCGGCGCGGGCCTGGCCGACGGCTCGCTCGCCCCGGTGGTCGCCGAGACCTTCGCCGGTCTGGAGCGGATGCCGGACGCCCATCGGCTGATGGAGTCCAACACCCACACCGGCAAGATCGTGGTGACGGTATGAGTCCGGCCGGCTCGCGGCCCCGGCCATGATCCGCCGGGCAGGCCCTAGCTCTCCCTGCGGGGCAGGCCCAGCGGGTTGTCGTCGCGCAGCTCCGGCGGCAGCAGGTGGTCCGGGGTCGACTGGTACGTGATCGGGCGCAGCCAGCGCTCGACCGCGGTCGTGCCGACCGAGGTGGACGTGGAGGTGGTCGCCGGGTACGGGCCGCCGTGGTGCTGGGCGGGGGCGACGGCGACGCCGGTGGGCCAGCCGTTGACGAGCACGCGGCCGGCGAGCGGCGCGAGTTCGGCGAGCAGGGACGCGGCCTCGGGGTCCTCCTCGGCGGCCTGGAGGGTGGCGGTGAGGCTGCCGGGGACCAGGGCGAGGACGGAGGTGACCTCCTCGCGCGAGGCGTACCGGACGACCATGGTCACCGGGCCGAAGCACTCCATCAGAGGCGTCCGGTACCCCTCCTCGAGGAGGGTGCGGGCGTCGATCGCCAGGAAGCCCGCGTTGACGGTGTACGGCCCGCCGGGACCTGGGTGGACCGGTGCGGTGACCCCGGGGAGGATGGCCAGCTCGTAGGTGGCGGTGAGGAACGCGCCCCGCATCCGCTGGGAGAGCATCACCCCGGGCTCGGTCTCGCTCACCGCGTCGGTCAGGGCGGACACGAGCCGGTCGCCCGCCTCGCCCGAGGGCGCCAGCACGAAGCCGGGCTTGGTGCAGAACTGGCCCTCGCCGAGCGTCATGGACGCGGCGAGGCCGGCGCCGATGTCCGCGCCCCGCTCCTCGGCGGCGGCCGCGGTGACGACGACCGGGTTGAGGGAGCCGAGCTCGCCGTGGAAGGGGATCGGCACGGGACGGGCGGCCGCCGCGTCGTGGAGCGCCCGCCCGCCCTCCACCGAACCCGTGAACCCGGCGGCGGCGACCAGCGGGTGGCGGATCAGCTCCACGCCCGCGTCGAAGCCGTGGACCAGGACGACGACGTCCTCGGGCAGTCCGACCTCGGCCGCGGCCCGGCGCAGCAGGGAGGCGCAGAGCTCGGAGGTGGCCGGGTGGTACGGGTGCGCCTTGACGACGACCGGGCAGCCGGCCGCGAGGGCGCTGGCGGTGTCGCCACCGGGGACGGAGAAGGCGAGAGGGAAGTTGCTCGCCGCGTACACGGCGACGACGCCCAGCGGGATCTTCATCCGGCGCAGATCGGGCCAGGGCGGGGTGCGGTCCTGGTCAGGCCGGTCGATCCGGACGTCCAGGAACGAGCCCTCGTCGACGGCGTCCGCGAAGAGCCGCAACTGCCCCGTGGTACGGGCGAGTTCGCCGGTGAGCCGGGTGGGGCCGAGCGCGGTCTCGGCGTCTGCGGCCTCGATGACGTGCTCGGCCGCCGCATCGAGCAGGTCGGCGGCGGCCCGGAGCAGCGCGGCCCGTGCGGTCCGGTCCGCGAGCGCGGCGCGGGCGCCGTGCGCGGCCCGGACGGCCTGATCGATCTCCTCGGCCGAGGCCTCCACCGCGACCTGCTCCCGTGCCTTCCCGGTCCGGGGGTCCACACTCCACACTGGTTCCGCTGCCACCGACACGCCCCTGTTCGCCTTGCTGAGCACAGTTCCTGCAGGTGAATCTATGGACGGGCCGGGCGTTCAAACAAGGGGGCGAGAGGCAGCGGGCCGGCCGGCGTCGCTCAGCGGGCGGCCAGGGCCTGCTGCCAGACCGGGCTGTCGACGTAGTGGTTGTCGTACTGCTCGGAGGAGTCCTTGATCTCCTGGACGCTCGCCTCGCCGCGCATGACCCGGCCGAGCAGCCGCAGGTAGTCGAAGCGCGGCATGCCCGGGGTGAAGACGAACAGCACGTCGGCGGTGTCGCCGGGCGCGGCCGCGAAGGCGTGCGGGGTGTGCGGCGGCACCAGCAGGAAGTCGCCGCGCTCCAGGACGGTGAGCTCCTCGCCGAGCAGCACCTGGAGCGAGCCGTCGAGGACGAAGAACATCTCCGACGCCTTGGTGTGGAAGTGCGCCGGGGCGCCGACCGCACCCTTCGCGAAGGTCGAGCGGTAGCTGGTGAGCGCGCCGCCGGTGGCGTCGGAGTCGGCGAGCAGGGTCATCACGGCGCTCGGGTCGGCGGTGGTCTCGGCCTCGGCGGCGCGGGTCAGGACGGGGGCGAAGGCGTTCTTCTGCGTGTTCATGAAGATCATCTTATGCAATCGAGTGACCTGGATCAGGGTGCACTTCGGCATCAGAATCTCTGGTCAATTCTCACCGGCCCGCGAGCCCGCCTCCCCCGTGCGGCGGAGGCGGTTCCTCTCTGCGCAGGAGGTGTCGTGCGCACGCCGAACAGGAGGGTGGGAGCCATGAACATGAAGAAGACGCTGTCCGCCCTGGCCATCGTGAGCACGCTGCCGTACATCTCGCTGAAGGCCGCCTGGGTGGCGGGCAGCCGGGTCGGCATCCCGGAGGGCAGC
>NZ_DATCVQ010000154.1:0-3582 GCF_036566765.1 Streptomyces sp. | reverse complement strand
GATGGCCTCCACCTGGACCTCCGCGATGATGCTGTCCAGTTCACCTTCCTCCGGGTCGGTGAAGAACGGTGTGCTGACCATTTCCGCAACCGCCTGCGTGTAGGCGCGGTGAGACTCCTCCTCGCCCGGGGGAAGGATCATGGCGCGGAATACGCGCTCCACAACCGTGCGGTGAAGGCCCCACGCGGGCTCGAGCCTGAGCATCAGCAGCGGCGCACGCAGCCTCCAGAGCGCCAGCGTGGCCGCGTGGCGGCGCTGGGCGGTGGTCATAGCACCGCACAGATCCGTGAGCGCAGCGTCGTCCCGCTCATCGAACACGTCCATGACCCCTACCCATTCAGCGCCGATGTCGGGCCCCACTCTAAGGACACCCACAACGGTGGGGCATCGTCCCACCAAGCCGCCGTCACCGTCGCACCCCCGAGGCGGGTACGAAATTTGAAGACACCCCCTAGCAGCGCCGGCCCTATCCCTGCTATCCCCGCTGTCCCTGCCCCAGTTGGACACCGCCCTCGATGTTCGATCGGTCGTTCGCGAAGAGGGCCGCGAAGACCCGCTGGAATCGTGAGGTCATCTCGTCGGCCGTCTGCTCGGGATGGTGCCGCCACCAGCCGACCGCGGAGCTCACCGTCCCGTACCAAAGGTGCGTGACGAGGTCGGCGTCGAGCGGTTCGGGGGCTTGTGAGGCGCCGAGGACGTCGGCCACGCCGACGGCTCCCATGCGGTTGAGTTCCCGCCGGTACTCGGCGGCCGCGGCGTGGAGGGCGCTGTCGGCCGCCACGGTGGTGTCGTAGACGAGTTCCCAGTCGTGCAGGCGCGATTCGAGCGCGCGGAAGATCGCCTCCATGGTGCGTGCGGCACGCGTGATGTCAGGTGATCCGTCCTGCGCCGATTCGACCGCTGCGACGAGGCGGGAGCCCGCGCGGTCCAGGCAGGCCAGGTAGAGGCCGTCCTTGGAGCCGAAGTACTCATAGATCATGGGCTTGCTGATCCCTGCCCGCGCCGCCACGACCGCGGTCGACCCGCGCGCGTAGCCCTTGGTGCCGAACTCCTCCGCCGCCGCGTCCAGGATCAGCAGTTCGCGGTCCTTGCGGGGCATCCCCTTGGTGCCCACACCTCGCGTGCTCTTTTCCTGCTTGCTCATGAGTGCATCCTATGCCAATCTGACCGCCCGGTAACTTACCCAGCGTTCAGATCGGTGGTGTCGGACGGTGCGAGGCAAGACGCGTTCGTGGTGGGGATGGGGCAACGTCGAGGATGCAGTGGTCGGCCCGGAGCGCGATGCGCTGACCCGAAGGGTCTCGGAGTTGCTGCCGGGGGCGGACCTGACCGCGCACGCGGCTCCGCCGATCGAGTCGTTCGGCGTGGGCGCCAGCAGGGTCCAGGCACCGCCCGCTCTGGCGTCGATCGTCTCCGAGGACGTACGCGACCGGCTGGCGCACAGCCACGGGCAGGCGTTCCGCGACGTGGTCCGGGCGCTGTTGGGGAAGCTGCCGCACGTCCCCGACCTCGTCGTACGCCCGACCTCGGAGGCGGAGGTCATCCAGGTGCTGGACTGGTGCAGCGAAGCAGGCATCGCGGCCGTTCCCTTCGGGGGCGGCTCCTCAGTGGTGGGAGGCGTCGAGCCTCGCGTCGGCGCCGAGTACGCGGGGGCGGTCAGTCTGGACCTCACGTCGATGGACCGGGTCCTCGACGTCGACCGCACCAGCCGGGCCGCGCTCGTCCAGGCCGGGGTGCTCGGCCCGCACCTGGAGGACCAGCTCAGGCCGCAGGGCTACACGCTCCGGTTCTTTCCCCAGTCCTTCGAGTTCTCCACCCTCGGCGGCTGGCTGGCGACCCGTGCCGGGGGCCACTTCGCGACGGTCCTCACCCACATCGACGACCTCACCGAGTCACTCCGGGTCGTCACCCCAGCCGGCGTCGTCCAGTCCCGCCGGCTTCCCGCCTCAGGCGCGGGCCCGTCCCCCGACCGACTGTTCCTCGGTTCCGAGGGGTCCCTCGGCGTCATCACCGAGGCATGGGTCCGGCTCCAGGACCGCCCGCGGTGGCGGGCAGGGGCGTCGGTGGCATTCGCCGAGTACGACGCGGGCGTGAACGCGGTTCGCGCCCTGTCCCAGTCGGGCCTGCATCCCTCCAACTGCCGCCTCCTGGACCCCGTGGAGGCGTTCATCAACGCCGGTTCCCCGACGGCCGTCCTGGTACTCGGCTTCGAATCCGCCGATCACCCTGTCACCGCCTGGATGGAACGCGCCCTGGAACTGTGCCGTGATCACGGCGGCACCCTGTCCGAGCCGCCGCGCTACACCGACACCGACGATGCCGACCTGTCCGCACACAGCGGAGCCGCCGACACCTGGCGCTCCTCGTTCGTACGGATGCCCTATCAGCGCGACGCGCTCGCGGCTCAGGGCATGATCGTGGAGACGTTCGAGACCGCGTGCACATGGGACCGATTCGACAGCCTCCGTGCAGCCGTCGACGACGCGGCCCAGGACGCCATGCGCCAGGTCGACGCCACCGGCGTGGTGACCTGCCGGTTCACCCACGTCTACCCCGACGGCCCGGCACCGTACTTCGGGATCTACGCCACCGGAGCCTGGGGCAGGACGGTGGAGCAGTGGGACGAGATCAAGGCAGCGGTCTCCGACGCACTGATCGCCTCCGGAGCCACCATCACGCACCACCACGCCGTGGGCCGCGACCACCGGCCGTGGTACGACCAGCAGCGCCCCGACCTGTTCGCCGCCACCCTCCAAGCCGGCAAGGCGACGCTCGACCCGGCGGGCATCCTCAACCCCGGTGCCGTGATCGATCCCCTGCGCACGTTCTGAACGGTCCATCACCGAACAGAAGGCGAACGTGCGCTAAGTCCTGACCGGTCCAGACGCTGTCCGCGCTCGCTGGCGTGGCCACCGCGAGACTGGCCGCAGCCATCGCGAGGGACTCAGCCCAGAGCGGCCCGAACCGGCCTGCAATGACGTGCAGCCGTCTCGGTTACCGGCCGCCGATCTTCGGGTCGCTCGGTGACCGGTAGCCTCGTATGCGCATTAGGTTAGGCTGACCTTGCCGGGCCTGCAGATTTTGGTCCCGGGCCGCAGGTGGCAACCCATGGGACGGAACGGGCAGAGGCGGGCGCAGGTGAGAGACGGTGACCGGGCTCGCGCCCACTGGGGCGGGATACCCATGCGGGTGAGGGGCGTCCCGGGTTCCAGCCCGGAGCCCGGGGCGAGGCGTCGTGGATGAGATCGCGCTCACGGCCGGAGCCCTGTACGTCATCGTCCTGCTCCGAGCCGGAGGGACGTTCGCCGTCGGGTGGCTCGCCGGCGCTGGTGCCCGGCGCAGCAGGTTCGCCGGTCGGATCTCCTCGGCCAAGTTCCAGCGTGCCGAGCGGGCGATCCAGCGGTGGGGTGCGCCGGTGGTGGCCGTCTCCTTCCTGACCGTCGGTTTCCAGACCGCCGCCAACTTCCTCGCGGGCAGCATGCGCATGCCGTTGCAGCGCTACCTCCCCGCCCTGTTCATGGGCGGAGCGGCCTGGGCGCTGATCTACGCGACCGCGGGGCTCGGCGTGCTCGAAGTGCTGGG
>NZ_DATCVQ010000153.1:0-3280 GCF_036566765.1 Streptomyces sp. | reverse complement strand
GCCGGCCAGGATCAAGACCCTGATCGGCCGGCGCTTCCACGAGAGCATGACGTTGTCGGGTATCTCCCAGATGCTGCGACGGCACGGCTGGAGTCATCAGGTTCCGGCCCGCCTGGCCGTCGAGCGTGATGAGACAGCCGTAGCCGGCTGGGTGAAGGACGTGCGGCCGCACGTGGAACCCCCGCGGCGGCGCTCGGAGCCTGGCTCGTCTTCGAAGACGAAGCCGGATTCTCGATGACGCCGCCGAACGCGCATGACTGGGTCACCGCCTACCACCTGCCGCCCTACACACCCGACCTCAACCCCGTCGAAGGCATCTGGTCGATCCTCCGCCGAACTTGCCCTGTCCGGCCCGTGCGCCGAAACCCAACCGGCCCGGCCCCGGCAGGCCGCTCGGCTCGAAGAACCGGCACCCCGCCACCCGCTACGACGTGGGCAGAACTGTCAGACGGCCCGAGGCCATCGCCGAACGCGCCCAGGTCAGCCCGTAGAGAATGCGGATCGGTTCTTCGCGATGTTTCGTGTCTTCTTGGTGTTGGCAGACTCGGCGAGCAGGGCGAGTACCGCCGGCGACGTCGACTCCTCGGCGAGGACGCGCTGCATCCAGTCCGTGACCTCCGCCAACTCGGCCGGTGTCGGCACGTGACCGTCCTCCGCGCCGCCGCTCCTGGATCGGCCAAACCTGCTCAGGCGAACTCCCCACCCATCGTGTGATCTTGCCCGGCGTGTCGAACTGGGATCGGTGTGTCGTGGAGAGCCTGCGTGCGCACGAACGGGCTCCAGCTCAGGGTCTCCCCCAACTGGATGAGGTCAACAGCACCTTCGGCGTCCGGGTCGGCATCTCCCTCGACGGCGACAAAGGCCGCCAACGACCGGCACCGACGCTACGCCGACGGCCGCAGCAGCCACGCCAAGGTCCTCAGGGCCCTCGAACGTATACGACGCGCTGCTCGAACTCGACCCGCCCCGGATCGACTTCCTGCTGCCGCGCGCCACCTGGGAGCATCCGCCGCCGCGCCCCGACGGCTCGCCCACCGCGTACGCCGACCGGCTGCTCGCCGTCTTCGGCCGCTGGGACGGGCAGGGCCGTCCCCGCTTCTTCGATCGGCGCTCTCCACCCTCGCCGGCGGCCCCAGCCTCACCGAGTCGCTGGGGCTGGCCCTCACCGACCTCGTCGTGATCGAGACCGACGGCACCCTGGCCCGTCGAGTCACTCAAGAGCGCCTACGAAGACCCACCAGCTGACGTTGCGCGAGCGAGGGCATCACGGCGGGTTCGCCGTGAGCGCTCCTACAGCCGCTTCACACGGACCCGACGTCCGCTGCCGGTGTGGATCCCAGGAGCTGGCCTCGGCCTGGTCGGCGCGAGGCCCCAGCGGAGCTTGGTGGCGGTCCACTCGCCGACGTAGCGGCATGCGCATCGGGCAGCGGCGGCATCCACTCGGCCGGGTCCTGGTCCAACTTCGACCGGTTCGACCGGGCGGACTCCACGGCCAGGCTTGCGCCACGCCCGCCTCGCACGGGCATCCCGCCCGGCACCGTATGAGTGGCCTGTGCTGCGGCGATAGCGGTGCGTGACTGTTCCGGATGCGCCGGGCTCGGGGCGCTGGTTCGCTGGTGGCGTCCGCTCCCCCCCCCAGATCTCAGGAGTGATCATGAGCATTGCAGACGAGTCCGGCGGCCGGTCCCGGCAGATGCGCCAGAAGGCGGAGCAGCTGGAGCAGGCCGCCGAGCGTGCCACCGACCCGGCGGAGCGTGAGCGCCTGAAGGAGAAGGCACGTCGCCTGCAGGAGGAGAGCAAGCAGGCGAACCAGACGGGCAGCGGCGGCGTCGACCCCATGTGACGCCCCGCGCGTATGAACCCGTGCGCATGAAGTGCGCGTAAAAGGCCTGCGCATGGACTCCGCGCATGAACCGGCCGGCCGGTGATACTCCCCCGCGACGTTGCGAGGAGGTGGTGTCACCGGCCGTCTTCGGGTGCGGCGGGGAAGGCGAGCGTCGCTCGGGTGCCGCCGTCCGCGGGTGCCAGGACTTCTCCCGCAGCCCTTCGAACCCGTCGGCGTCGTCTTAGCCTTCGTCGCCCTCGTAGTGGATGTTGCCGTCTTCATCGAGCACGGGGTGGAGGCGTTCGGGGGCGTGGTCGTTGACGTCGGACGGACGCGGCCCTTCGGGCCCGTCGGGTCCCCAGCGCAGCAGGCGGCGGGTGCGGCCGATCCGGTAGACGGCATCCAGGACCTCCAGTTGGTCGACCCGGCCGGTGCGCAGCCGGTCGGAGGCCTCGGCGTACGCAGTCAGCTCTGCGGCTGCGGAGTCGGCGTTCTGGGCGGCCTGGGTACGGGCGTCGACGTGCCGGTCGGCGTCCATGGGGATGAGACCGCGCTTGCGCGGCTCGAACCATGTCAGGGAGAAGTCCAGCGTCTTCCGCGCGTCATGCGCACTGGCGTGCGGGCAGCTGATCGGGCGCCATCCCGTGCCGTTCTGCTCCACGACCGTGAACGTCGCGGGCAGCAGCAGGACGTCGGGGTGCGTCTCCAGTGCCCGGTGTGAGTCGCTGCGTACGTCGTCGGGAAACCGGGAGCCGGTGTAGGCGAAACTGCGCAGCGCCAGCCGTTCCGCAGCCTGTGCCGGGGTGAGCGGCGCGTCCGGGTCCAAGATCAGGCCGTCGTCGACCTCTGAGTCCCTGGTGCCGGGGCTCCAGTCGGGGGTGACGGGTTCCGGATCGGTCGGGCGCGGACGCTCGATGCCGCCGGCGCCCAGACCGGCGTACTCCTCGGCGCGCACGATCCGGTAGCGGGTCCCGAGCACGGTGAGCTCGTCGACGCGCTCGCTCTCCAGCCGGGCGACTGCCGCCAGCAGAGCACGACGCTCCGCTCTGTCCTGGGCCTCATCCTTCGCACGGAACCACAGCAGCGAATTCAAGCTGTCGCGCGCCGTCTGCGGACAGCCGGCCGACACCGCGACCACCACCCGCCACCGCTGCCCGTCGTCCTCATCCTGCGCGGCAACACCGAACAGCGGGCCGCGGACCGCCACCCCACCGGCCTGCACCGCGGCGTCGACTGCGTCGGCCTCCACGGCGGCCTCGACCGGTTCCACCGGAACCCTCACCACCAACGGCCGCACCCCGCCCGGCCTCACATCCCCAAGGTCCATGCCCCCATCCTGCCGACCACGGGCATGAACCCGGCACGGATTCCCCTAAACCCCTCTCGCGGGGAAGGGGCCAGGCGGTCAGGTGAGGGCGTGGACGCGGGTGGCGAAGGCGCGGACGCCGGGCAGTG
>NZ_DATCVQ010000152.1:0-7831 GCF_036566765.1 Streptomyces sp. | reverse complement strand
GAGTGCTCGGCCGGGCCGGAGATGATCAGCGGGGTCCGGGCCTCGTCGATGAGGATCGAGTCGACCTCGTCGACCACGGCGAAGTTGTGGCCGCGCTGGACGAGCTCGTCCGCGGACCACGCCATGTTGTCGCGGAGGTAGTCGAAGCCGAACTCATTGTTCGTTCCGTACGTAATGTCACAGTTGTACTGTTCGCGACGCTGAGCCGGCGTCATGTTGGCGAGGATGCAGCCGACATCCAGGCCCAGGAACTTGTGGACCCGGCCCATCATCTCGGAGTCACGCTCGGCCAGGTAGTCGTTCACCGTGATCAGGTGGACGCCCTTGCCCGAGAGCGCATTGAGGTAGGCGGGGAGCGTGCCGACGAGGGTCTTGCCCTCACCGGTCTTCATCTCGGCGACATAGCCGAGGTGCAACGCGGCGCCGCCCATGATCTGGACGTCGTAGTGGCGCTGGCCGAGGACACGCTTGGCCGCCTCCCGGACGGTGGCGAAGGCCTCGGGGAGCAGGTCGTCGAGGCTCTCGCCGTCGGCGTAGCGTTCCTTGTACTCCTCGGTCAGCGCCCGCAGGTCGGCGTCGGAGAGGTTGACGAAGTCCTCTTCGATGGAGTTGACCTGGTCCGCGATGCGGTGCAGTTTGCGCAGGATCTTGCCTTCGCCTGCACGCATGAGCTTGTTGAAGACGGACACTGAGGTTGGTCTCCTTGCCGGTCGGGCCTGGCACTGGGTCTTGTGAGGACTCTGGCACGGGCACGGCAGGTGGTCCCCACCGCAACGGCCATCGTAAGCGAGGAGGCCGCCGCGCAGGGAGGTCCGCAGTCCTCGATGCGAACTGCCGCCCGGAAAGAGAACGCACGAGGGGCTCAGAAGGTGCCTCTCGTCCCGAATCTCCTGACGAAATCTCCTGACGAAAGGGGTCGCGTCGCCTCCGCCGGACCCCCAGAATCCCGTCATGGAGCCCGTCACGCTGATCACCGAACGCCTGCTGCTGGACGCCTTCCTCCCCGAGGACCTGGAGGGGGTGTACGCGAGCTGCCAGGATCCGGAGATCCAGCGCTGGACGACGATCCCCTCCCCCTACGGCCGCCAGGACGCCGATCACTTCCTGAATCGCATGGTGCCCGATGGCTGGCGCTCCGGCACGGAGTACCACTTGGCCGTACGCCTCCGACCAGGCGGCCCGGCGCTCGCGGCGATCGGCCTGCACCACCCGCGCTCGGGCGGCTGGGAGGTCGGTTTCTGGGCGGACAAGGCGCACCGGGGCCGCGGCTACATGACGGAGGCCGTGCTCGGCCTGGCCCGCTGGGCCTTCACCGACCTCGGCTGCACCCGCCTGGAGTGGCGCGCGGAGGTCGGCAACGCGGGCTCGCGCGCGGTCGCCGAGAAGGCCGGCTTCACGGTGGAGGGCGTGCTGCGGGCGGGCCTCCTGAACCAGGGGACGCTCCGGGACTGCTGGGTCGGCGCGCTGCTCCCGTCCGACCTGGAGCTGCCGGCCCCGCTGCCGTACCTCCCGGCCCGGGGCTGACTGTCAGTGCCGGGGCCTAGGGTGCGGACCATGACGACTGTGCCGCCGCCCGCCGCCGAACTGTCCGCCGACGAAGCCCGCCGCATCGCGCTGCGCGCCCAGGGGTTCCTCGGCGCGCCGGACCGGCGGGCCGGGGTGCGGGGTGTGCTGCGCCACCTGGGCGCGGTCCAGCTGGACACGATCTCGGTCCTCGCCCGGTCGCACGAGCTGATCCCGTACGCCCGCCTCGGCGCGGTGGGCCGGACCGCGGTCGAGGCCGCGTACTGGACGGCTGTGCCCGATGGCGCGGCTCCGCCACGAAGCAACGCCTTCGAGTACTGGTCGCACGCGGCCTGCATCCTGCCGGTCGAGGAGTGGCCGCACTTCGCGTTCCGCCGCCGCGCCTACCGCACCCGGCCGCACTGGCACCACGACCTCGCGGACGGCGCGTACGACGCGGTGATCAAGCAGCTGCGCGCCGAGGGCCCGCAGACGGCGACGGAGCTGGGCGGCGCGAAGAACAAGGGCGAGTGGTGGGACTGGTCCGAGTCGAAGGTCGCCGTCGAGCGCGCGCTGATGTACGGCGAGGTGGTCTGCGTGGAGCGGCGCGGCTGGAAGCGGGTCTACGACCTGGCCGAGCGGGCGATCCCCGAGGCGCTGCTGCACGACGAGCTGGACGACGCCGAGTGTGTGCGACGCCTGGTGCGTCAGGCCGGTGAGGCGCTCGGCGTGGGGACCCGGGCGGACATCGCGGACTACCACCGGCTCAAGGGCGAGCAGTTCGACGCGGCGGTGGCCGACTCGGGTCTGGTGCCTGTGACGGTGGCCGGCTGGTCGAAGCCCGCATGGGCCGACCCGGCGGCACTGGCGACCGAGCCGCGCGGCCGGCACCGTACGACGCTGCTGTCGCCCTTCGACTCGCTGATCTGGGAGCGGGCCCGGACGGAGCGGATCTTCGGCTTCACCCACCGGCTGGAGGCGTACGTGCCCAAGCAGAAGCGGGTGCACGGCTACTTCGCGATGCCGCTGCTCGCCGGCGGGAAGCTGCTCGGCCGGGTCGACCCGGCGCGCGAGGGGCGCACGCTGGTGGCCCGGCAGGTGTCCCTGGACACCCCGAAGGCGGTCGCCCCGATGGCGCAGGCGCTGCGCGAGGCGGCCGAGTGGGTCGGCTGCGACACGGTCCGGATCGAGCAGGTCGACCGCCCCGAACTCGCGACCACGCTCATCGCCGCGCTGGACTGACCACGCTCATCGCCGCGCTCGACTGACCACGGTCATCGCGGTCCCGTGGTGAGCGCCGTCACCTGATCTCGAGGATCTTCTCCCGCATGGCGTAGACCACGGCCTCCATCCGGGAGTGCAGCTGCAGCTTCTCCAGGATGTTCCGGACGTGGTTCTTCACCGTGTTCTCGGAAATGAACAACTCCTTGGCGATGTCCCGGTTGTTCATTCCGGTGGCCACGAGCTTGAGCACTTCCAGTTCCCGGTCGGTCAGCCGGGGCGCCGGAACGAGCCGGCGCTCGTCGGTCCGCTGGATCATCGACTTGAACTCGGTGAGGAGTTTCGACGCCATCGACGGGCTGATCTGCGACTGACCGTCGGCGACCGCGCGAATGGCCGTGGCGACCTCGTCGGTGGAGATCTCCTTGAGGAGATAACCCGTCGCGCCCGCCTTGATCGCGTCGTAGAGGTCGGCCTCCTCGTCGCTGATCGTCAGCATGATGATCTTCGCGCTGGGGGCCACCTCCTTGATGGAGGTGCACGCCTCGATGCCACCGCGCTTGGGCATCCGCACATCCATCAGCACGATGTCGGGCAGCAGATCGGCCGCCTTGTCGACGGCCTCCGCCCCGTCCCCGGCCTCGCCGACGACCTGGATGTCCTCCTCCTGCGCGAGCACGATCTCCAGGCCTCTGCGGAACAGGGCATGGTCGTCCACCACCAGGACGCGAATCGGCTCCTTGCGGGACTCCCCACTGGCCGGATCCCGTCCCTCCGGGCTGGCCGCGCCGTCCGGCATTCGCCCGCCGTGCACAGGCCCGAAGCTGTCCGCCATCGTTCCGCCCCCTGAAGGCCGTGGCCTGAAGTACGTGTTCGGTCCGCCAACCGCGCTCCACGGAGCACCGGTTGGCGTGCACGCCATGATTTCATGCCCGGGCGACAGTGCGGTGATCCCGTGGTCGCACGAGGGTGCCCCTGGGGGCGCAAAGGGCGCTCCAGGGGCACCGCGAGGGGTTTTTGGGGCCGGCCGTCGTCAGCCGCCGAGCGCACCGCCGGCGCCGCCCGCGTCCTCCCCGGCCAGCGGGTCGGACTCCAGGTGGATGACGCCGTAGTCGTACGCGTGTCGCCGGTAGACGACGCTGGGCTGCTTGTTGTCGGAGTCGACGAACAAGTAGAAGTCGTGCCCGACCAGCTCCATCTCGTAGAGAGCCTGATCGAGCGTCATCGGGGCGGCCTTGTGGGTCTTCTCCCGGACCACCAACGGCCCTTCGCCCTGCACCTGGACGGAGCCCATCATCGTGGTGGGCACGTCACCGGACTCCTGCGAGGGGACCGGCTCGCCGCTTCCGTTCAGGTAGGCCACGTCCGGCACGACGTCGGGGACCTCTGCCGCCGACAGTCGTCCGTTGCCACGGCGCGTGGCCCGCTTGCTGTGCTGCTTGCGCAGTCGCGCCTCGAGCTTGCCGTGAGCGAGGTCGAGCGCTGCGTACGGGTCGCCTGCTGCTGCTTCCGCCCGGATGACCGGGCCTCGGGAATGGACGGTGATCTCCACACGGTCGGACCGGTCGGCCTGCCGCGGGTTGTGCTCCTTGGACACCTCGACGTCGAGGCTGATCACCTTGCCGTCGAGCTTCTGGATCTTCTCCAGGTTCAGCTTCTCGGCCACGTGCTTGCGGAACCGCTCGGGCACCTCGGTCTTGCGGCCCTTGACGACGATGTCCACGCAGAACTCCGTTCCCGGATCGCTCAGGTCGGCTCTGCTGCCGCTGAGCATCTCCCTTTGCACCAAGCTCCGGCCGATCACCGGAGCCTCGGACTAGGCGACTTTCACCTCCTCCTCCCCAGTCGGCAAGATCCCCACCCCACCGACCTGAGGTTAATTCGCCTTGAACTCCTGTCCTGTAGGCGCACTCGTGCATTCACTGAGGCGTAGCATTCGCTTTCCTCACACCCGAACATAGCTCGCTCGGACGGGTGTCGGCACCTGCTACCAGCACTTACCTCCGAAGAGGTGCTTTTCACCTCTCACCACCTGCAACGTTGCGTGTTCCCCGGCAGTTCCGGTTTATTTCGAACAGACGGGGAACAGCGGCCACGACGGCCGCTCTCGTACGGGTGAATCCGCCGGTGGACGACCCATGAACGGCACTCAGTGCCCGCGCCGCCTCCGCCAGCGAGGCGCCGGTGGTCATCAGGTCGTCGACGAGCACCACCGGGCCGTCCCCGAGCAGCCGTTCGCCGCCGCGTACGACCTCCAGAGCGCCCGCCATGTTGGCGAGCCGGGCCCGCGCGCCGAGCCCGGACTGGTCGGCCACCTCCCGGCTCTGCCGCAGCACGGGCAGCACGCGCGCCGCCCGTCCGGTGTTCCGCAGCCGCGCCGCCGCGGCCAGCGCGATCCGGCGGGTCGGATCGTGGCCACGCGCCCGTACGGCGCGACGGGCGGAGGGGACTGGCACAAGGAGCAGAGGTCCGGCCTCCGCGGCGGCAGAGGGCCCGGCAGCGGCCCGCACGGCCCCCGCGAGGGCGAGTCCCAGGGGTCCCGCGAGCCCCAGCGCCCCGCGTTCCTTGTGGGCGAGCAGGACAGAGCGCACGGGATCGACGTACGACGCGGCAGCATGCACGGCCGGCAACCCGGCCGGCTCCGGCGCCGGCCGCACCCGGCGCGCGGCGGAGCCGTACAGCGCCCGGGCGCAGGGCGCGCACAGCGAGGTCCGCGGGCTGCCGCAGCCGCCGCAGGCAACCGGCAGCACCAGCCCGGCGATCTCGCGCCACCACCCCCGCATGCCACCACTGTGCGCCGGGTGCGGGAATCCGGCCACCGCTGTGGACAACTCCCTCAGAGCCCGCGGGGGCGACCCTCGGTGCCACCTCCGCGCTGTTCGATTCCGCGCGGCGCGGGTCGGCCGAATCCCCGCTGTACGGGCGACCGGCCGACCGGCCGTGCAACGGCGCGCCCGAAGGGGCAAGGCCGGGCGACGCGTACGGGGCGGCCGGGCGACTACCCCGGGTATACCGGCGACGAACCGGCCTTGACCATCGACTGCCAGTTCGCGCCGGGCGCGAGCCGCACGATGCCCTCGTTGACCGAGCCCGCCACGATCGGCGACCGGTCGTCGTGCGGCGCGGTCACCGCGGTCACCTCGTTGAGGCCGGGCAGCACGGACGCGGACGAGGTCGAGCCGTCGGTCTGGATGTACCGCACCTGCTCCACGCCGCCGGCCTCCTTGCCGACCACGACGAGCCGGCTCGGACCGGCCCAGGAGACGGCCGAGACGGTCTCCATGCGCGGCGCGGCGCGCTGCAGGTCGACCACGGACACGGCGGGCTGCCCCCCGGCGGTCTGCCGCTCGACGCGGCCGATCTGCAGGGTGGTCCGGCCCTTTTCGCGCAGCAGCAGGGCGACGCGTACGCCGTCGGCGGAGACGCGCAGCGCCTCGACGCGGGCGCCCTCCTCCAGCTGCGGTGTGCGGACCGGGACCGCGGCGCCCTCACCGTCCGGGACCATCATCAGTCGCGGCTTCAGCGGGTTGCGGTCAGCCACCCACAGGTCGCCGCGGCCGTCCCAGCTCGGGGCCGACAGCCGGTCCTGGGGCTTGGTCGCGGAGCTGGTCACCATGGCCGGTTTCAGCTCGTGGTCGGAGATGATCGACGCCACACGCAGTTGACGGCCGTCATGGCTCACCCCGGCCGCCCGGCTCTCGTCCCGGGCCACGGCGACGGACTGCAGCGGTGCCCCGCCCTTGCCGAACGGGCCCAGCGTCGCGCTCGCGCTGCCGACCTCCTTGCCGCCCGTGGGCAGCATCATCAGCGTGCCGTGCCGGTCGACGAAGAACGCGTTCTCCGCCCGTCCCGACTCCCGGACCGGCGCGAACTCCTCCGCCTGCGCCTTGCTGCCCACGCACAGCTGCGAACCGTTGGCCCGCTGCAGCTCCACCTGCTCGATCCGGACGGACTGCAGATCCGCGAGCGTGAACAGCAGCTGCGCGGCCATCCGCCGGCACTGCTCCCGGCCCACGTGCGCGGCCTTCTCGTTCAGCGGCACCTTCAGCGTGCTCTGGTCGTCGGTGGTGAGGGTGGTGACACCGTCCTTGAGCGTGGTGCCGGTGGGGAAACGCGAGTCGACGACCGGTTTCAGCCAGTTCGTCGGCCCTTCGAGCAGCGCTTTGACGGTCTGCGCCACCGGATCCATGCGGGTGACCGGATCCTGGCGGTTGCGGATGTAGACGGGGTCCGCGACCACCCAGTCCTCGCCGGAAGCGAAGTAGTACTTGTTGATCGACCGGTAGTTGCGCTGGAAGTCGGACTCGCTGAGCACCAGACCCTGCGGCAGCCGGTCGATCCGCCACTCCTTGCCCCGCCCGTCCTCGCCGTCCACCTGCACGAGGTGGATGGAGCGGGAGAAGTCGGCGGGGCTGATCGGCTGGTACGCGTGCCGGGCGTCGACGGTCGCGATCTGCCGCCCGGAGATCGGGTAGCTCAGCTCCTGCAGCTCGCGCTCGCCGGTGCGCTCGGGCTGCTTGCGGTCGGGCGCGGTGGCGAGCACGCTGATGCGCTCCTCCGGCCTCCAGGTGCGCGCGGCCTGCTTCGTCAGGTACTTGCGCGCCGTCGCGAACCCGGCGTCGTCACTGGTCATGGCCTCCAGGAAGCCGTCGACGATCTCCTCCGCCTCGGCCCCCTCGCGCGGCTGCACCGCGTACACCCGCACTTGAGAGTCCCCGGGGTTGGAAGCGCGCACCTGCCGCACGTCCCCCTTGTCCGGCATCCCGGCACACCCGCTGACCAGCACACCGCCCACGGCCAGCACCACGGCGCCACGACCGACACCGGCGGCGCGGCCGGCGCGGGGCGCGCCCACCGCGCGGTTCGCATCGGCGGCACGTACGGGGGCCGGCGCTCCGGCCGGCCCGTCCTCGTGTTCGCCCCGGCCGTTCGACCGAGGCTGTCGGGAGTCAGTTCCCACGTGCCGTGTCCTCCCGCTCCGCCCCTGACGGCGTCGTCGTCACCTCGGTTGCCGCCTCGCCGCCCGTGCGCGCGACCACGCGGGACACCCCGCCGGGCAGCGCCGTCGGGTCCGCCGCCTCGCGCGGCAGCCGCGGGGGGCCGGGGC
>NZ_DATCVQ010000151.1:0-2749 GCF_036566765.1 Streptomyces sp. | reverse complement strand
GCACATCCTGAAGTGGCTCCAGCTTCACATGTTCGCGACAATCCCCGAGGACGAGCGAGGGACGGAGTGGTGCAGTGACAGTCCTGCGGGGGCAGACCAGCGAGGGCGAATTCGCCGTGTGGCATTGGCAGGTGTACCGGCGGATCGGGGAGGCGATCCTGGAGCAGGTCCCGGGTGGGGTGCCGGATCCCGCGTACGAGCGGCTGCCGCTCGCGCCCGGGGGACGGGATGCCACGGGGCTGCTGGAGTCGGCGTTCCGGCTGGAGAACCTGGTCGTCTCCGGAGCCGAGCGGATGCGTTTGGACCGGGCGGTCGAGGCCGGTGTGGCGATCGGGGCCCTGGTGCAGGTGCGGAGGGACGACCTCGGCATCCCGCTGCGCCGTGACCGCTTCCCGGTTCCGGTGCCGCTTGCGGACGACGTGATCGGGGCGGACGCCGAAGCAGTCCTGGCCGGTCTGCACGCGGCCATGGAGCAGCACGCCCCGAACCACCCGGGCGGGGTGCGGCTGGACTGCGTCGCCGCCGCCGGGGTGATGGAGCTGACCGCCCGGCCTTGGAGCGACCAGGAAGGCTGGGTTCCGTGGGCCCCGCCCGCAGAGATCAGTCAGTGGCTGCACCGGTTGCGGACGATGACCTACACGCCAGGGCGCGGCGCGTGGTTCTCTGTCTCGTACGTCATCGCTCCCGGCCAGGAGCCGACGATCGCGTACGACTACGCGACCCGGCCGGTGTTCGAGGTGTCGCACGTCGCGCCGCGGTGCTGGCACGACGAACTGCGGCTGCTGCCCCGCACCCCGGAGGCGACCCCCGACTGGCTGCTCGGCGAGGCGTGGCGGCACCACCAGCTCCTCGCCGACGCCGTCGAGGCGCCCCGCCCCCTGCGCCTGGCCCGGGAGTTCGACGGGGTCGACACGACGACGGGCCGTCCCTACACCTGCCGTCCCGTGATCGGCCACCTCGAGTCCGGGCAGGTGCGGTACTACCTGAGCAACGCACCCGTGAGTGTGGAGGCGGAGGACCCTGACGCGCGGCACCACACGGACGGCGTGTGGGTCTGGCCGGCTTCCATGGACCTCCACATGGAGCAGGGCGGTCTCGTCCCGCCGCTGGAACTGCTCGACCACATCCGCGGCGTCGGCTACGAGCCGCCCACCGAGCTTTCCGAGGACCTGCTGCGCGCGGCGGCGGCACTCGCCCCGTCCCGCCCCGCGGCGAAGCAGGACGACCCGCCGACGGCCGTCCAGGACGACGGCGGCGCCGAGCGGGCGATGGCCGAGGTCCGTGAGTGGCTGCGCACCGGCACGGAACACGACATGACCGTGGGCCCCCACGCGGTCGACGTCGACATCGCCGCCCGTTCGCCGGAGGGCTGGACGGTGTCGTACAACAGGGTGACGTACCTGGCCAGCCGCGACCCTCAGGACGCGATGGTTCCCGCGATGGCCATCGTCCTCCGAGAACGGGACGGCTCGCTCCGCTGGGCCCCCGTGCGGCCGGGCGGCCCGAGCCACCCGGTGCCGGACCGCCGACGTGAGACGTGGGCGGAGGAGCTGGACCCGTCGTTCGAGCACAGCGGCGTGGCCTACCTCGGCATCCCCGATCAGGCCGTACGCGCCTGGCGAAGGTTCCTTCCAGAGGGCACCGTGGGCACGGAGACGAGGCCGAACCCCGCCGCCGAGCCGGGTCCGGTGGAACGCGGCTTCCCGCCGATGACGACGCAACTGGACCATCTGCTCAGCTATCTGGCGATCGGCTGGTTCTCCCGTGAGCAGTTCCTGCTCGGCTTGCTCCGCGCCGAGCTCCTCATTCCCGTCGATCCCGCCACCGACTCCCCGCCCGGCTCGCTGTGGCTGGAACGCCCGCGACGGCTCAAGGCGTACAGCTCCCGCGACCATCTGCCTCCCGGCACCGCTCGCTGCCAGGTGCTGGACGGGGTCGCGTTCCGGCAGACCTTCGCCGGAGTCGGCCTCTCGATCAACCCGGGCGGCCGGCCCGTCGGCGAGGTGACCGCGGAGGACCTGGCCGCGACGCACGCGGCCTGGCCGCATTTCTCGGCAAGGGTCAACCGGTTCGAGGACTGCATCGAGCGCGCGTAGCCGGCGACGATCAGAGCGTCTGAGGCGTGCCGCCGCCGCACCGCCCCGCCGCGACTTGCTGTGCGGGGGTGGTGATGGTCTTGGGTGGTGGGTGGTGGGTGGTGGGTGATGGGTGATCACCATGTCAGGCCTGCGCAGGCGCTCCCAGTGCGCCAGGCGGTCCTCGTGCTGCCGTTGGGCCAGGTCTCCTGCGCGAGCGTGGTGGGGCTGCTCCGGTAGGAGAGGCGACGTCTCGCGGCGCTGGCCGGGTCGGCCGGGCTGCTGTGCCGGCCGCTCCGGCCTGATGGTGGAGTGGTGCCGCCTCGCGTCGATGTCGCCCTCGCCGCTCCGGTCTGACGCCTGCCCGAGGAGCCGCGCGGCCGTCAGGCCCAAGTTCCCAAGGCTCGACTGCCTGAGGTGCGGCGGGCGGAAGGGCCTGTGACCGGTTCGGCAGCCATCCGGCCGGGCAGCCGGACAGCTACCGAATCGGGCCGGCCAGTGTCTCGATCGGGCCCGGGTACCAGAGGTCGGGTTCGCGGGTGAGGCTCGCCAGCTCCTCGGGTGGTTCACTCCCGTCCCTGACGATCGTCACGTAGGCCTTCGCCTCCCGCAGGCCCATTCGCGGGGCCTGCTTGCGCAGGTGCTGCATCGCGGCAGCGGTACCGACGGAATGC
>NZ_DATCVQ010000150.1:0-5214 GCF_036566765.1 Streptomyces sp. | reverse complement strand
TTTCTCCTTTCAGGCGGCGTTGTTGCGGAGGGCGGCGAGTAGGGCTGCTCGGTTGGCGGCTTGCTGTGCGGGCGAGGTGGGCATCCGGTCGGGCCGGTAGTCGCGGACCTGGCCGGTGGGGACGGCTTCGGCGTAGAGGCGGCCGAGGGTGCGGGAGGGCGGGAGGCGGAGTGCCCGCCTGGCTTCCCACACGGTGGAGCGGCTGCAGCCGAGTCGGTGGGCGATGGAGGCGTCGGAGTGCCCGGCTCGGACGAGGTCGGCGATGTCGGCGCGGATCTTCACGCTGCGGTCTCCTTCGCTTCCAGCAGGCGGCGAGCGTGGACCTGCGAGAGCGGGACGCCGTCGATGTGGCAGGGGATGCCGGGCTCGACCTGGCAGTGCGGGCAGCAGGCAGTCGCTTCGGCCCAGGCGCTGCGGCGGGCCGGGTGGGGTTCGGCGAGGTGCCGGCCGTTGGAGATCACGCGGCACGGCTTGTGCTCCAGAGCACGGCAGAAGGGGCATGCGACGGACCGGGAGGGATGCTGGCCGGCGCGCATGTAGTGCCGGATCTCGGTCGGCATCGGAGCGTTGTGGCGGATGGTCATGACGCGTTCTCCTCGTCGGTGAGGCTGGCGAGCCGGGCAGCGGATGCTGCACGGCGGCGTTCGATCTCGTCCTGCGACTCGAGCTGTGCGGGGCCTCCGTTGGCCACACGAGTGCGAGCGGCATGTGGCTTGCGAAGCTCGCGGCGCTTGCCGCCGATTTCGACCCGGCAGGGGCGCCCAATTGCCGCATGACAGTTGGGGCATTCGACGCCGAGCGGACCGGGCCGACGAATCTCGACCACTTCGGCCGGGGTCTCCTCGCCGTCTTCGTCCGGTACTTGACGGCCCATGCCTGCAAGGGCGAGGCGGACGCTGGTGTGCGGTCCGCCCTCGAGCGCCGGGCGTTCCGTCAGAGCCGGAGCTTGGCCGCTTGCGGTTGCCTCGAGCTGGCCGCGCCGTCGAGCCAGGTAGTTCGGATCGTCGTCGCCAGGCGGCGGGTCGTACACGAAGTTCGCCAGCCGCTCGGCCCGGATCTTGCGGGCGATGCCGATGACGTCGGGGGTTGTTACCCGGCGCCGCTGGTCCGGCTCGAGGCCGGCCATCTCGACGGCGTAGAAGCGGGTCAGCGCTGCTGCGGCGTCGGAGTACGAGATGCCTGCCGCGTTGAGGTCGGAGGTCCAGGCGAGGATGTCGGCGTCGCCAACGATGCGCTGGTCACGGGCTGCGGCAAGGCCGAGGATTTCTCCGGCTTCTTCGAAGGTAATCACTGCTGCTGCTCCTTCTGGGCATCGGCGAGGGCCTGCAGTCGGCGGCCGGCCTCGAGGGCCTGCTGCACGCGAAGGTCGGACGTGGCAGGGCGCGGGCCCCCACCGTGTGCGGGCGGTCCGAACTGGACGACTTCGCCACCGACAGCGGTGGGGAGTTCGACTGGCTCCGGACGGGTGACCGAGTCGGGCAGGACGCGCCAGGCGGGCAGGAAGTAGGTCGCGGACCGTGGCTGTGTGCGGGCCCCCTGCCAGCTGCCGGTGGCGGAGACGACGAGGGCGGGGATTCCGCAGCGCTGGATCAGCGCTTCGACGAGGAACCACTCGTCTGGCTTGAGGTCCCAGCCGACGTACAGGCGGGCTGCCTGAAGGGCTTCGACGAGGGGCTGGCAGTTGGCGGGAATGCGGGGGCGGTCGCCGATTCGAGCCGGTCCCGCGGGCGCGCTAGCTAGCTGTCCTTCTGCCTCTTCTTTCTCCGTAGGAGAAAGAAGAGGGACGGGACGGGACGGGGTGCCGTTACTAACGCCGTTACGAATCCCGTTGACCTGGGGTTCTTCGCGATTTTCGGAGTCGCTTCGCTTCTCCGTCGTGTCGCCGTCGTGTCGCCGTCGTGTCGCTGAGGCGTCGTTCTCGGCGTCGTTCCCGTCGCGCGTAACGCCGTTACGCTCCGCCTCTTCAGCGGCTCGCTTCGCCTCCCGCTCAGCCCTCTTCCTGTCCCGCCACGCCTTCTGTCGGGCCGCATTGGACTCCCGGTCCGCCTTCACCCGGGCGCGGTCCGGGTTGTACTCGAGGTAGTCGTGAACCATCCATCCGTCTGCGGTCCGGTCCCACAGGCCGGCGGCCTCCAACTCCGTCGCGACCTTCTTCACCCCGCGCAGTCGGGCGATAAAGGGCAGTTCGCGTTCGGCGATCGCGCCCTCGGTGAGGTTCTCGGAGCACCAGCAGAGCGCCGACACGTACAGCCGGAAGGCGCGGTCGGACAGCAGCGCGACCTTGCGGTGCGACGGGAAGCGGTCATCCAAGCGAACCCAGGGCATCGGGGACTTCCTTCGAGCGGTACGGATGGGGAGCCGAAGGACGGGGCCGGCCGAAGCCGACCCCGCGGGCAGCTACTTCGGGGTGGGGAACTTCTCCGGCTGTGCGCCGCCGGGCTTGAAGCGCAGGAGGCGCATCTCGTCGCCGTCGCGGTACGCGTTCCAGGCCTTGATGACGAAGGCGAGGAGCATGTCCTCGGGAACGCGACCGGGGCCCTCGCCGACTTCCCGGCTCTTCTTCCGGAGAGTGAGGATCGGGTGGTACTGGGTGAGGTTGGCGCCGGTGCCGAGGCGCTCGAAGAAGAAGTCGGCATCCTCGGTGTCGATGCGGCTGAACACCCAGTGGGTCAGGCCCAAGATGGACGCCGGAAGGGCGACCGGCTTGCGGAGCGCGACCGCTACGGACGCGGACTCGCGGCACTCAGGGTGCTCTTCGAGGAACGTCAAGCACTCGGTGTTGGTGGGCGTGTAGGCGCCGGTGTTGCGGTACTGGCCCATGTCCCACATGAGGGCTCGGCGGAGCAGTGCGCCGAGGACGACGGAGTTCGTTTCGCCGCGCAGGTGAAGGGCGTCGGCAAGGGTGCGCTTACGTCCGTCGTCCATCGTCTCCTGCGTCCGGCTTTCCAGGCCGGTGACCACGAGCATCTTGATGGTCGCGCCGGACAAGGCGATGGCCTGGAGGCGGTGCTGGCCGTCGAGGAGAGTGCCGTCCTTGCCGAACTTGATGGCCTCGCCGTTCTCCGCCCAGTTGCCTGCCTCCATGTCGCGGGCGTAGGCCATGACGGCCTTCTCGCGGAGGTTGCGGTTGTGGGTGTTCTGGTCGAGCCACTTCTCGGCGAGGTCCGGGGTGACGTCCATGACCTTGTACTGCGGGCCGCGCTGGGCGGGTACCTTGGGGTTACGCACTTCAGATCTCCTTCTCGAGGGAATCGGCGATGCCGGACAGGGCGTCGCTGACATTGCGGAGGCTCGTCGCCCACCAGCGGCGGGCCTCTTCGCTTGCTCCGGCGGCGGGCAGGTCCATGGCCTGCACGAGCCGCGCGGTGTGGTCCAGGGCGCCGAGGAGTTCGGGCACCTGGTGGTGGGTGGTCTCCCGGTTGCGTGCGAACCGGTCGTCTTCGGTGAGCCGCGAGAGACGCTCAGCGGCTCGGGTCAGGTCGCGGCCGGCGTCCGTGAACGCCTCCGGCAGCGGGCGCCGCTTGACCTTCGGCGGCTCGAAGCGGGCGGGCTCGTCGACCAGTTCGGCGTCAACGACCTCGTCAGCGCGGGCAGCGTAGGTCTCGCGCACCGCAGCCGCGGTCGGCTGACCACCGGTCCGCTCGACCGTTTCCCGCCAGACGTCGACGCGCTCCGGCTCGGGAACTCGAGCAAGCTCTCGAGCCTGTGACTCGTTCGTTGGAATGGGGAGGTCGGTGTCTCCAATTGGAGACACAGCGTCCGATGCAGCGATCATGCGGTAGGCGTGAGCGCGGCCCATGCCCCAACGCGCCTGGCAGTAGCCCTCGAAGGTGCCGAAGTCGGATCGGTACAGCTTCCGTTCCTGAATAGCGGCTAGGGCTGCACCCACCTCGATGAAGGTGTTCATGCCGCGCTCGATGACGGCTTCGAGTTGAGCGAGGTCGGCCTGCTCACCGGCGTTGAGGATCTCGGTCACTTCTGCTCCTGGATGAAGCTGATGAGTTCGGGCGCGGGGTGGAACCACTCCCCGTGCGAGCGGTGCTCCGCGAAGCGCGCGTGAAGCTCGGACTCGCCGCGTGCACCGCGGCCGGGCAGTACGAGGACAAGCCGCAGGGCGACGGGAGACATGGTTTGCAGGGTCCGGAGGCGGTTCTTCGGGCTATCGGACACACCGATCTTGATGAGCCCGTTGTCCGCCTGGATGAAGTAGACGGATCGCTCGTCCGTCTCTTGCCGCTTCGGCTGGGGCGGCAACAGGGCTTGCAGCTGACGGATCTCGGCGAAGCCTGCGTGGATCCTGTCGGTACGGGCTCGAGCCTCTTCGTAGGTGGCCGGGGGTATGCGATCCATTGCCGCTCCTTCAGTCAGTGCACGGCCATGCGGCATGTGATGCAGCTGGGCTTCAGCTGCACGAGAATGAGAATAGCGTTCGCGGTCGAGATTCGCGACCACTATGCGCGTTCGCGTAGCGCTACCGCCCCCACCTGTGCCAACATGTGCTGCATGGACGCCCTCGACATGGAGATTCAGGCCGCAGCCAAGAAGCGCACCAAGGCTGAAGAGGCCTTCAAGCGCGCCGACGAAGAGCTGCGTGCGCTCCTGGTGAAGGGACGCGCGGCCGGCCTGGGGCCGTCCGAGATGGCGCGGCTGACCGGCTTCACCCGCGAATGGGTGGCGAAGATCGCTCCCGCCTCGAAGTCCTGACACGTCCCCTCCCTTCCGGCCCGCGGTTTCCCGCGGGCCTTTGTCGTGCGCTCAGCCGGCTATGGCGGTGGTGCGTCCGGGTCGGTGCTGGTCGCACCGCCACCCGGCTGGAAAAAGTCGGGCTGGCTTTCCGCAGACGGGTCGGCCGGTTTCGCACAGACCTGGCGTGGTCTTCGGGTACGGCGGCGGCGTGATCTGGAGCCGACGCGGCTCCTCGGTGGCGCTCACGCGGCGACCTCCTGGGGGTGCCGGCACAGTTCCTGCTGGAGGTGCTGGCGGGTGACGCCGAGACGCTGGGCGGCCGAGTCGTAGGTGGCACCGAGGCGAAGGAGCTCCCGGCCGTCTTCGGCGATCGCGGCACCGCGGTTGGAGGCCTCGGCTCGTGCCTGGCCCATGGCCTTGTACCGCTCCGCCGGAGACAGGGGCCGGATCCTCTCCAGCCAGGCGTCGTGGGCGGCCTGGCAGGGCGGGCAGACGGGGATTTGCTCGGCTCGGTGGGTCCACCAGCCG
>NZ_DATCVQ010000149.1:0-7314 GCF_036566765.1 Streptomyces sp. | reverse complement strand
CCACCGTCAGCCGGGCGCGGGCGCGCCGCCGGCGGCCCAGCCGGACCGCGACGGGCGCGAGGTCGGGGAGGGGCGGCAGCTCCTCGGTCGTGCGGTCCATCGCGGTGCGGACCATGGTGTCGTCGTCCGTCATCGTGTCGTCCGTCGTGTCGGGCACGGCGGCCTCCTCAGCTTCCGTTGGCATGGGCGGGGACGGGGGAACCGGCGGCGCCGTACAGGTGCGCCTCGCCGAGGCGCTCGCGCAGCCGGGCCAGCGAGCGGGAGCACTGGCTCTTCACGGTGGACTCGCTGCACCGCAGCAGCCCGGCGACCGTCTCCACGCTGAGGTCCTCCCAGTACCGTAGGACGACCATCGCGCGGGCCCGCGGCGGCAGCTCCGCGAGGGCCGCGAGCAGGGTGACCCGTACGTCCGCGTCGCCGGGCGCGGACACCGCGGCGGTGCCGCCGGACCGGCCGGCCCGGGTGTACGCGAGCAGGTCGCGCAGCCGGCGCCGCCGCTCGGCGAGGAACGTGCGGGTCAGCACGGTCTTGGCGTACGCGTGCGGGTGATCGGCCGTGCCGGCCCGCCGCCAGCGCTGGAACACCTTGGCCAGGGTGGTCTGGGTGAGGTCCCGGGCCTGGTCCGCGTCGCCGCAGAGCAGGTACGCCGTGCGGTACAGCCGCTGCTGCCCGGCCCGGGCGAACTCCTCGAACCCGTCGTCCGGGTCGTGTGCCGCCTGCATCGCACTCCCTTCGTCGCCGCGTTCCCGCGTGGTGTGTTCGGTCGTGCGTCCTTGAGTGCGCCCGTACGGGAAAGGTTGAAGGGGGCCCGGGGAAATTTCCGGGCGTCTTCGGGGGGACGGGCCCCGGCTCTCCGGGAGGCGGCTGCGACAATGGCCGCGTGACGCGAGCAACCCTGGACAAGCAGCCGCACGAAGTCGCCACGATGTTCGACGACGTGGCGGCCAACTACGACCTGACCAACGACGTGCTCTCGCTGGGCCAGGACCGGCGCTGGCGCAAGGAGGTCGCCAAGGCGGTCGACGCCCGCCCCGCGCAGCGGATCCTCGACCTGGCGGCGGGCACCGGCACCTCCTCGCTGCCCTTCGCGGCGACCGGCGCGTACGTGGTGCCCTGCGACTTCTCGCTGGGCATGCTCCGCGAGGGCAAGAAGAAGCACGGCTGGCTCCCGCTGACCGCCGGCGACGGCACGAAGCTGCCGTTCCGCGACGAGGTCTTCGACGCGGTCACGATCTCCTTCGGGCTGCGGAACATCCAGGACACCGAGGCCGCGCTGCGCGAGCTGTACCGGGTGACCAAGCCCGGCGGCCGGGTCGTGATCTGCGAGTTCTCGCACCCCACCTGGGCCCCGTTCCGCACGGTCTACGAGGAGTACCTGATCCGGGCGCTGCCCCCGATCGCGCGCGCGGTGTCCTCGAACCCGGACGCGTACGTGTACCTCGCCGAGTCCATCCAGTCGTGGCCGGACCAGCCCGCCCTCGCGGGCCTGATGCAGAAGGCCGGCTGGGGGAAGGTCGCCTGGCGCAACCTGTCCGGCGGCATCGTGGCGATGCACCGAGGCTTCAAGGCGTAACGCTGTAGCAGTTCCTCCCGCGGCCCCCGCCCGGGGCCGCGGGAGCTCCGCAATAGACTTCCACCGACCTGCCGTCGACTCTTCGGGAGACCCCGCCGTGACCGAGCCGCTCTCCGAGCACAGCGCAGATGTGATCGTCGTCGGGGCGGGCCCGGCCGGTTCCACGACCGCGTACTACCTCGCCAAGGCCGGACTGGACGTCCTGCTCCTGGAGAAGACCGCGTTCCCGCGCGAGAAGGTCTGCGGCGACGGGCTCACCCCGCGCGCCACCAAGCAGCTCGTCGCCATGGGGATCGACATCTCCGAGGAGGCCGGCTGGCTGCGCAACAAGGGCCTGCGGATCATCGGCGGCGGCGTCCGGCTCCAGCTCGACTGGCCGGATCTCGCCTCGTACCCGGACTACGGACTGGTCCGCAAGCGCGACGACTTCGACGAGCAGCTCGCCCGGCAGGCGCAGAAGGCCGGCGCGCGGCTGTACGAGCAGTGCAACGTGGGCGCGCCGATCGTCGACGACCGCACCGGACGGATCACCGGCGTGCACGCCAAGCTCGGCGACGAGAAGCGCGAGGTCACCTTCCACGCGCCGCTCGTCGTCGCGGCCGACGGCAACTCCACCCGGCTGTCCCTCGCCATGGGCCTGCACCGGCGCGAGGACCGGCCGATGGGCGTCGCCGTCCGTACGTACTTCACCTCGCCCCGGCACGACGACGACTACCTGGAGTCCTGGCTGGAGCTGTGGGACCGGCGCGGCGCGCAGGACCGGCTGCTGCCCGGCTACGGCTGGATCTTCGGCATGGGCGACGGCACGTCCAACGTCGGGCTCGGCATCCTCAACTCCTCGAAGGCCTTCCGCGAGCTGGACTGGCGCGAGGTGCTGAAGGCATGGTGCGCGTCCATGCCGGAGGAGTGGGGCTACACCCCGGAGAACATGACGACGCCGATCCGCGGGGCCGCCCTGCCGATGGCGTTCAACCGGCAGCCGCACTACACCAAGGGCCTGCTGCTGGTCGGCGACGCGGGCGGCCTGGTCAACCCGTTCAACGGCGAGGGCATCGCGTACGCGATGGAGTCCGGCCAGATCGCGGCCGACGTCATCGTCCAGGCGCACGCCCGCGCCACCCCGGCCCAGCGCGAACTGGCCCTGCACAACTACCCGAAGATCCTCAAGGACACCTACGGCGGGTACTACACGCTGGGCCGCGCCTTCGTGAAGCTGATCGGCAATCCGAAGGTCATGAAGATCGCGACGCAGCGCGGTCTGAGCCACCCGCTGCTGATGAAGTTCACGCTGAAGATGCTGGCCAACCTGACCGACCCGACGGGCGGCGACGCGATGGACCGGGTCATCAACGGCCTGTCGAAGGTCGCGCCGAAGGCCTGAACGCCCTGCGGTAGTCGGTGGGGGAGACCCCGACCGCGCGGGAGAAATGCCGGCGCAGGTTCGCCGCCGTGCCCAGACCGCTCTGCTCGCCGATCCGCTCGACGGGCAGATCGGTGCGTTCGAGCAGGGTCTGGGCGCGGGCGATCCGCTGCTGGAGCAGCCACTGCAGCGGCGTCGTCCCGCAGGTCTCCTGGAGCCTGCGGTGGAAGGTACGGGTCGACATCCGGGCCCGGCGCGCCAGATCGTCGACGGTGAGCGGGGTGGCGAGCTGCTCGACGGCCCACTGGAGCACCGGTCCGAGGCTGTCGTCGTCGCTCGGCGGCAGCGGGGCCTCGATGAACTGCGCCTGGCCGCCCGTACGGTGGGCCGGGACGACGAGCCGCCGGGCGAGCTGCCCTGCGACGGCCGCGCCCAGGTCCTGACGTACCAGGTGCAGGCAGAGGTCGAGGGCCGCGGTCGCCCCGGCGCTGGTGAGCACGGAGCCCTCCTCGGTGTAGAGCACCGAGTCGTCGACGATCACCTGCGGGTGGCGGGCCGCGAGCTGAGCGGTGTGCTGCCAGTGCGCGGTGGCCCGCCGCCCGTCGAGCAGCCCGGCCGCGGCGAGCGCGAACGCGCCGGTGCACAGCGACACCATGCGGGCCCCGGAGTCCGCGGCCGCGCGCAGCGCCTCGACCAGTTCGGCCGGCACCTCCTCGCCGTCCTCCACGACCGCGTCCGGGACGGACGGGACGATCACGGTGTCCGCGCGGGCCAGCGCGTCGAGCCCGTGGTCGGCGCGCAGCGCGAAACCGGAGCCGTTGCGCCCGTCCGGGTCGGGGTCCCCGGGGCCGCACAGCCGCAGGTCGTACCAGGGGTCGGCGAGGTCGGGCTGCGGCACGCCGAAGACCGTGCAGGCGATGGAGACCTCGTACAGCTCCCACATCGTCAGGCCCACGCGCGGGTCGGGCAGGACGGCGATGGCGACGACTCCGGTACTCATGATCGCGAGGCTACGGCAGGAATTTTGCGCCGGTGGTCAGTCCTGCCACTGTCGGCCGGATTCCGCCGCTGCGAGCGTGGAGCCCATGAACGAGCACAAGATCGACGAGCCCGAGATCAACGAGCACAAGACCGCCGTCACCGTCCTGGGCCTCGGCCAGATGGGCGCCGCCCTCGCGGGCGCCTTCCTCGACGCCGGCCTTCCCACCACCGTCTGGAACCGCACGCCCGCCAAGGCCGACCCGCTCGTCGCCCGCGGCGCGGTGCGCGCCGCCTCGGTCGTCGAGGCCGTCGCCGCGAGCGACCTGGTCGTGGTCTGCGTCCTGGACTACCCCGCCGTCCGCGCGCTGCTGGCCCCCGTCGCGGACGCGCTGCGCGGCCGGACCCTGGTCAACCTCACCAGCGGCTCGCCCGAGCAGGCCCGGGAGGAGGCGGCCTGGGCGGCGGAGCACGGGGCCGCGTACCTGGACGGCGGCATCATGACCACCCCGCCGGGCGTGGGGGACCCGGGCAACATGGTGCTCTACAGCGGCGATCCGGCGGTGTTCGCGGAGCACCGGGAGACCCTCGCGGTGCTCGGCGACCCGGTCGGGCTCGGCGCGGATCCCGGCCTCGCCTCGCTGTACGACGCCGGGCTGCTGGGCCTCATGTGGTCGGTCTTCGGCGGCTGGCTGCACGCGACCGCGCTGGCGGGCGCGGACGGCGTGGCCGCGAAGGACTTCACCGAGGTCGCCACCCGCTGGCTGCGCACGGTCGCCTGGTTCATGAGCACCTACGCGGACCAGATCGACGCCGGCGCGTACCCGGGCGACGACGCCACCATCGACGTCCAGGCAGCGGCGATCGGTCATCTGCTGCACGCGGGCGAGGCGCGAGGGATCGACGGGCGGCTGCCGCGGCTGCATCTGGAGCTGATGCGCGAGGCGGTCGAGGCGGGGCACGGCGGGGACAGTTACGCCCGGATCATCGAGGCGTTCCGGCCTACGCCTCGGTAGTCCCGCCCGGTCGCTCCCGGCCTCGGCGATGCGCGAACATGGGCTCGGCGCGACCGCATCTCTGGGGGCTGACGAAACATCATGACCACGCACATATCGGGGGGCCGGCGGCTGCCGTGGACGGCGGTGACCGCCGGGATCGTGGCCATGACGGTCTCGTACGCGGGACCGCTCGCGATCATCCTGGCCGCGGCCGACGCCGCCGGGCTGAGCGCTGCCGAGAGTTCGTCGTGGGTCTGGGCCGTGTCCATCGGGGCCGGCCTGACCTGCGTCGGGCTGAGCCTGTGGAGCCGGGCGCCGATCATCACGGCGTTCTCGACGCCGGGCGCGGCCATCCTGGTCACGGCACTGCCGCAGCACGGGTACGCCGAGGCGGTCGGCGCGTTCGTCGTGGCCGGCGTGGCGGCCACGGTCCTGACGGCGACCGGGGTGTTCACCCGGGTTCTCGCCAAGATCCCGGAGGGCGTCGTCTCGGCGATGCTCGCCGGCATCCTCTTCTCGTTCGGGACCGGGATCTTCACCTCGGTCCGCTCCGCGCCGCTGCTCGCCGGCGGGATGCTGCTCGGCTACCTGCTGGCGCGGCGGTTCCTGCCCACGTACGCGGTGGTGTGCGCGCTCGCCGTCGGCCTCGCCGTCGCCGGCGCGACCGGCGGCCTGGACGTGGCCGTGCCGGGCGCCGGGCTCGCCCTGCCGCACCTGACCGTGCCGGAGTTCTCCGTCGGCGCGCTGGTCGGCATCGGCGTGCCGATGCTCGTGGCGACGCTCGCCGGGCAGTACGCGCCGGGCATGGCGGTGCTGCGGGCCGACGGCTACACGCCCGACGAGCGGGTGGTGTGCGGGACGACCGGCGCGGTGTCGGTGCTGCTCGCGCCGTTCGGCTCGCACGCGATCAACCCGGCGGCGATCACGGCCGCCATCTGCACGGGCCCGGACGCGCACCCGGACCCGGCCCGGCGCTGGGTCGCCGGCGTGAGCTGCGGGGTCGGCTATCTGGTGGTCGGCTGCTTCGGCTCGACGCTGGTGGCGCTGTTCACCGGGCTGCCCGGCGCGCTCGTCGCGACGCTGGCCGGGGTGGCGCTGCTCGGGGCCCTGTCGGGGAGCCTGGTGCGGACGGTCGCGGACGAACGGGGCCGCGAGGCCGCGGTGGTGACCTTCCTGGCGACCGCGTCCGGGGTGACGATCGGCGGCGTCGGCTCGCCCTTCTGGGGCCTGCTCGCCGGCCTCCTCACGTACTTCCTGGTAGAGGCCCGGCGAGGCGGCGACGAACCGACCGCCCCAGCCGGAGACCCCGAACCGGCGGCCGGGACCACGGGCAAGACCGCGGCCGCCGGGCGCTAGGTGTATTGACCCGCAGCGTTGTTGACACGGCTGATCGGCGGGTGTCCGCCCAGTGCGGTGTGGCAGCGATGGTGGTTGTAGGTGTGGAGGAAGTCTGCCAGGGCCTCGGTCCGCTCGTCGTTTGAGGTGTAGGGCCGCAGGTAGGCCCATTCGTCGAGCAGGGTGCGGTTGAAGCGTTCGACCTTGCCGTTGGTCTGTGGCCGATAGGCACGGGTCAGCTTGCCGGTCGCGCCGAGCTCGGCCAGGACTGCCTTCCATGCCAGGCCCTTGCGGTAGGCCCAGGCGTTGTCCGTCAGGACCCGCTCGATGCGGTCGATGCCCTGGCTTTGGAAGAACGCGGCCGCGCGGGTCATGAAGTTTGCGCAGGTCGCGACCTTCTCGTCGGGGTGGATCTCGCTGTAGGCGAGGCGGGAGTGGTCGTCGACGGCGGAGTGGACGTAGTCGAAGCCCATGTTGCTGCGGGTTGCCCGGCCGGCCTGGCGGCCCAGAACCTTGTGGCCGCCGCCGGTGGGGATCCGGCCGAGCTTCTTCACGTCCACGTGGATCAGCTCGCCGGGCCGTTCGCGTTCGTAGCGGCGGATCACCGTGCCGGTCGGCCGGTCGAGCCAGGCCAGCCGGTTGAGCCGGTGACGGGTCAGGATCCGGTGGACGGTGGAGGCGGGCAGGCCCACGATCGGGCCGATCCGGGCCGGGCCGAGCTTGCGGCTCTGCCGCAGGCCGCAGACGCGGTCTTCCACCGCGGCCGGGGTCCGGTGCGGTGTCGTGCGAGGCCGGCTCGACCGGTCGTGCAGGCCCGCCTCGCCCTCGGTCCGCCACCGGCGGATCCACTTGTGGGCCGTGGCCCGGGAGATCCCCATCTCGGCGGCCACATGAGCGACCGGACGGCCAGAGCGGACACGTTCGACCAGCAGTCTCCTACCGAAGACCGTCAGCCGGGCATTACGGTGGGCCACGAAGACCTCCGTGAGGTGAGTTCCTAGACAGCTCCCACCACACCGGAGGTCTTCGCCATGTTCAAGACCAGACCGGTGTCAACAACGCTCGTGATC
>NZ_DATCVQ010000148.1:0-10659 GCF_036566765.1 Streptomyces sp. | reverse complement strand
CCGCATCACCGTCGCCGGCACCGATCTGGCCGGCCTCGGTGAGGACGGCCTGCTGGAGCTGCGCCGCGACCGGATCGGTTTCATCTTCCAGTCCTTCGGCCTGATCCCGATCCTGACGGCTGCCGAGAACGTCGGTGTGCCGATGCGTCTGCGCAAGACCGACCCGAAGGAGCGTGACGAGCGGGTCGAGCTGCTCCTCACCCTGGTCGGACTCGCCGATCACGCGGCGCAACGGCCCGGCGAGCTCTCCGGCGGCCAGCAGCAGCGCGTCGCCATCGCCCGCGCGCTGGCCAACCGCCCGTCCCTGCTGATCGCCGACGAGCCGACCGGCCAGCTGGACGCCGAGACCGGCCTGGCGGTCATGCAGCTGCTCCGCGCCGTGGTGCGCAGCGAGGGCGTCACGGCCCTGGTCGCCACGCACGACGCGCAGCTCCTGGGCCTTGCGGACCGGGTCCTGGAACTGCGCGACGGGGAGATCGTCGAGCACTGAGGCGGGACTGAGGCGCGACCGAGGCATGCGCCTGGCGGGTCCTCGTCAGAATCCCGTCAAGGACGTTCCGGGGGTCGCTCACGCGTACGGAACGCCCGGTGTGCTGGACGTATGGTCGTCCCATGGGACGCGGCAAGCTTCGGATCTACCTCGGTGCGGCACCGGGCGTCGGCAAGACGTACGCGATGCTCTCCGAGGCGCACCGGCGCGTGGAGCGCGGCGGCGACTGCGTCGTCGGCTTCGTGGAGCACCACGACCGGCCGCGTACCGAGGTCATGCTGCACGGCCTGGAGCAGGTGCCCCGCCGGACCCTGGAGTACCGGGGCGCCGAGTTCACCGAGATGGACGTGGACGCGGTCCTCGCCCGGCGGCCCGCCGTCGCCCTGGTGGACGAACTCGCCCACACCAATGTCCCGGGCTCGCGGAACGCCAAGCGCTGGCAGGACGTCGAGGAGCTGCTCGCGGCCGGCGTCGACGTCATATCGACGGTCAACATCCAGCACCTGGAGTCCCTGGGCGACGTCGTCGAGTCGATCACCGGCGTACGCCAGAAGGAGACCGTCCCGGACGAGGTCGTCCGCCGCGCCGACCAGATAGAGCTGGTCGACATGTCGCCCCAGGCGCTGCGCCGCCGCATGGCGCACGGCAACGTCTACAAGCCCGACAAGGTCGACGCCGCCCTCTCGAACTACTTCCGCCCCGGCAACCTCACCGCCCTGCGCGAGCTGGCCCTGCTGTGGACCGCCGACCGGGTCGACGAGTACCTCCAGCAGTACCGCGGCGAGCACAACATCCGCTCCACCTGGCAGGCCCGCGAGCGGATCGTCGTCGGCCTCACCGGCGGCCCAGAGGGCCGGACCCTGATACGCCGGGCCGCGCGGCTCGCCGAGAAGGGCGCCGGCGGCGAGGTCCTCGCCGTCTACATCGCCCGCAGCGACGGCCTCACCGCGGCCTCCCCGAAGGAACTGGCGGTCCAGCGCACCCTCGTCGAGGACCTGGGCGGCACCTTCCACCACGTCATAGGCGACGACATTCCCGCCGCGCTGCTCGAATTCGCCCGCGGCGTCAACGCCACCCAGATCGTGCTCGGCTCCAGCCGCCGCAAGACCTGGCAGTACATGCTCGGGCCCGGCGTCGGAGCGACCGTCGCCCGGGAGTCCGGCCCGGACCTCGACGTCCACATCGTCACCCACGAGGAGGCCGCCAAGGGCCGCGGGCTGCCCGTCGCGCGCGGCGCACGGCTCGGCCGCTCCCGGCGGCTCGCCGGCTGGCTCGTCGGCCTCGCCGGGCCCGCGCTGCTCACCCTGCTGCTCACCAACGTGGACGCCGACCTCGGCCTCGCCAACGACATGCTGCTGTTCCTGGCGCTGACCGTGGCCGCCGCGCTGCTCGGCGGGCTGCTGCCGGCGCTGGCCTCCGCCGCCTTCGGCTCCCTGCTCCTGAACTGGTTCTTCACCCCGCCGATCCACCGGATCACCATCGCCGACCCGAAGAACATCGTCGCCATCGTGGTCTTCTTCGGCGTCGCCATGTCGGTCGCCTCCGTGGTCGACCTGGCCGCCCGCCGCACCCACCAGGCCGCCCGGCTGCGCGCCGAGTCGGAGACCCTCTCGCTGCTCGCGGGCAGCGTGCTGCGCGGCGAGACGACGCTGGAGGCCCTCCTGGAGCGGGTCCGGGAGACCTTCTCCATGGAGTCCGTCGCTCTCCTCGAACGCGCCGGCGACGTCGAGCCGTGGACCTGCGCGGCGAGCGTCGGACCCCACCCGGCCGAGCGCCCCGAGGACGCCGACGTCGACATGCCCGTCAACGACCGTCTCGCGCTGGCCCTGACCGGCCGGGTGCTGCCCGCCGAGGACCGCCGCGTGCTCGGTGCGTTCGCCGCCCAGGCCGCCGTCGTACTGGACCGGCAGCGGCTGGTCGACGAGGCCGAGGACGCCCGCAAGCAGGCCGAGGGCAACAAGATCCGCACCTCCCTGCTCGCCGCCGTCAGCCACGACCTGCGCACCCCCCTCGCCGGGATCAAGGCGGCCGTCTCCTCCCTGCGCTCCGACGACGTCGAGTGGTCCGAGGAGGACGTGGCGGCGCTCCTGGAGGGCATCGAGGACGGCGCCGACCGGCTCGACCACCTCGTGGGCAACCTCCTGGACATGTCCCGGCTCCAGACCGGCACGGTCACCCCGCTGATCCGGGTCATCGACCTGGACGAGGTCGTTCCGATGGCGCTCGGCGGGGTCCCGGACGGCAGCGCCGAGCTGGACATCCCCGAGACGCTGCCGATGGTCCAGGTGGACAAGGGCCTCCTTGAGCGGGCCGTCGCCAACATCGTCGAGAACGCCGTCAAGTACAGCTCCGACGGCGTCCCGGTCGCGGTCGCCGCCAGCGCGCTCGGCGACCGCGTCGAGCTGCGCGTCGTCGATCGCGGCCCCGGAGTCCCCGACGAGAGCAAGGACGGCATCTTCGAGCCGTTCCAGCGCTTCGGCGACGCGCCGCGCGGCGCGGGCGTCGGGCTCGGCTTGGCGGTCGCCCGCGGCTTCGTGGAGGCCATGGGCGGCACGATCACGGCCGAGGACACCCCCGGCGGCGGTCTCACCATGGTCCTCACCCTGCGCGCGGCGCGCGGCCGCGACCCGTCCGCGCCTGCGGACAGCGCCGCCGCCGTATCCGGCGCGCCCGCCCACTCCGTCCCCGCCGAACCCGGCGCCCCCGCCGATTCCAGCGCCCAGGCCGTCTCGTGACGCCGGCAGAAAGCAGGTACCCCTCCATGACCCGGGTCCTCGTGGTCGACGACGAACCGCAGATCGTCCGCGCCCTGGTGATCAACCTCAAGGCGCGGAAGTACGAGGTGGACGCCGCGCCGGACGGCACGACCGCCCTCCGGCTCGCCGCCGAGCGCCACCCGGACGTCGTCGTCCTCGACCTGGGCCTGCCGGACATGGACGGCGTCGAGGTCATCAAGGGCCTGCGCGGCTGGACCCGGGTGCCGATCCTGGTGCTCTCCGCCCGGCACACCTCCGACGAGAAGGTGGAGGCGCTCGACGCGGGCGCCGACGACTACGTCACCAAGCCCTTCGGGATGGACGAGCTGCTCGCCCGGCTGCGGGCCGCCGTCCGCCGCGCCGAGCCGGTCGGCGGGGGAGAGGACGGGGTCGTGCTCGTCGAGACGGCCGGGTTCAGCGTCGACCTCGCGGCGAAGAAGGTGCAGCGGGACGGCAAGGACGTCCGGCTCACGCCCACCGAGTGGCACCTGCTTGAGGTGCTGGTCCGCAACAGCGGACGGTTGGTCAGCCAGAAGCAGCTGCTGCAGGAGGTCTGGGGGCCGTCGTACGGCACCGAGACGAACTACCTCCGGGTGTACATGGCGCAGCTGCGCCGCAAGCTGGAGGCGGACCCGTCGCACCCCCGGCATTTCGTCACCGAACCGGGCATGGGCTACCGCTTCGAGCACTGATTCGAGCGCCGATCCGGGGCTGATCCGAGTTGCCGCCGCGGGGCCGATCCCAGCGCCGCTGCGGGGCCGATCCGGGCGTTGATCCGGGGGCGGGACCGTCGACAGTGGGGCCCGGTACGCTTGCTGTATGAGTGCTGCACCGCGTACGGAGAAGCCCGCCGGACGGTTCCGCCGGATGCTTGACCGACTGTCCACCTCGCAGGAGGACCTGGAGTCGGAAGAGCTCCAGGTGGACGCCCAGCAGTCCGGGTGCACGCCCATTTCCGACTGCTCCGACCGCCAGATAGTCAAGGTGACTGGTACCTTGCGCACGGTCACGCTGCGTCCCCGGGCCGGCGTGCCCGCGCTGGAGGCCGAGCTGTTCGACGGCACGGCTCCGCTGGACGTCGTATGGCTGGGCCGGCGGTCCATCGTGGGCATCGAGCCGGGCCGCAAGCTGATCGCCTCCGGCCGGATCTCCATGAGCCACGGCCGGCGGGTCCTCTTCAACCCCAAATACGAGCTCCGACCGCTCGGACAGGAGTAGCCGGTGACGTCTCTCGACAAGCCGCCGACCGATCAGGACGACCCGACCCCGGCCTCGAAGGAGGTCACGGAGGCCGCGCTGTTCGAGGCGTTCGGCGGCCTGCGGGGCATGGTCGAGACGGTGCTGCCGGGTCTGCTCTTCGTCACGATCTTCACGATCAACAAGAACCTGCACATCTCGGCGATCGCCGCGCTCGCGGTCTCGCTGGCGTGCGTCGCGGTCCGGCTGATCCGCCGGGACACGGTGAAGCACGCCTTCAGTGGCGTCTTCGGCGTGGCCTTCGGCGTCGTCTTCGCGATGATGACGGGCAATGCGAAGGACTTCTACCTGCCCGGCATGCTGTACACGCTCGGCCTCGGCCTCGCGTACATCATCACGACGCTGGCGGGCGTGCCGCTGATCGGCCTGATCCTCGGCCCGGTCTTCAAGGAGAACCTCTCCTGGCGGAAGCGGAACCCGGGCCGCAAGAAGGCATACACGAAGGCGAGCTGGGCGTGGGGCCTGATTCTGCTCGCCAAGTGCGCGATCCTCTTCCCGCTCTACTGGTGGGCCGACACCACCCAGCTCGGCTGGGTCCTGGTCGCCCTGAAGATCCCGCCGTTCCTGCTGGCCGTGTACCTGACGTGGGTCTTCCTCGCGAAGGCCCCGCCGCCGATCGACGTCTTCGCCGAGATGGAGGCCGAGGAGGCCGCCGAGAAGGCCCGCAAGGCCGCCGCGGCCCAGGCGACGGGGCAGCAGCCGGAGGCGTAGCGCTCGGCGGCGTACGGGGGCGCGAGGCGTCGTCCTCGTACGCTGCGAGGCTCGACGCCGGATGCGTGCGGGGCGCGCGAGGCTTGCGCACGCGGGCGCCGCACCGCGTACGCGGTGCGGCGCCGCCGCCGTCCTGGCCCGGCGAGTCGCCTGCGTTCGCCGCGTACCTCGTACGCCGCGCTGGCGCCCCCCGTCCTACGCGAGAAGGGGCCCGGGAAGCGATTCCGCTTCCCGGGCCCCTTCGTCGTACCCACCCGTCGGCGTCAGTCGGCCGTCGAGCCCTCCTCGCGGCGGACCGACAGCAGGTCCTCCAGCTGCTCCTCGCGGGCCTGCGCCGCGACGAACAGCAGCTCGTCGCCCGCCTCCAGCGTCTCCTCCGCGCTCGGGGTGAGCACCCGCGAGCCGCGGATGATCGTGACCAGCGAGGTGTCCTGCGGCCAGGCCACGTCGCCGACCGGCGTGCCCGAGATCGCCGACTCCGGCGGCAGCGTGAGCTCCACCAGGTTCGCGTCGCCGTGGCTGAAGCGCAGCAGCCGGACCAGGTCGCCGACGCTCACCGCCTCCTCCACCAGGGCCGACATCAGCCGCGGCGTCGACACGGCGACGTCCACGCCCCACGCCTCGTTGAACAGCCACTCGTTCTTCGGGTTGTTCACCCGGGCGACCACGCGCGGCACGCCGTACTCGGTCTTGGCGAGCAGCGAGACGACCAGGTTGACCTTGTCGTCTCCGGTCGCCGCAATGACGACGTTGCAGCGCTGCAGCGCCGCCTCGTCCAGCGAGGTGATCTCGCAGGCGTCGGCCAGCAGCCACTCCGCCTGCGGCACCCGCTCCACCGAGATGGCGGTCGGCGCCTTGTCGATCAGGAGCACCTCGTGCCCGTTCTCAAGGAGTTCGCCCGCGATGGAACGGCCCACCGCACCCGCGCCCGCAATAGCGACCCGCATCAGTGACCGCCTTCCTCGGGCCCGGCGGCGAACGCCGCCTCGACCTTCTCGATCTCGTCCGTACGCATCATCACGTGCACGAGGTCGCCCTCCTGCAGCACCGTCTGCGAGGTCGGCAGAATCGCTTCGCCCAGTCGGGTGAGGAACGCGACGCGCACGCCGGTCTCCTCCTGCAGCCTGCTGACCTTGTGCCCGATCCACGCCGCGTCGGTGTGCACCTCCGCCAGCTGGACGCCCCCGCTCGGGTCCCGCCACAGCGGCTCCGCGCCGGACGGCAGCAGCCGCCGCAGCATCTGGTCCGCGGTCCACCGGACCGTCGCGACCGTCGGGATGCCGAGGCGCTGGTAGACCTCGGCGCGCCGGGGGTCGTAGATCCGCGCTGCCACGTTCTCGATGCCGAACATCTCGCGCGCGACCCGCGCCGCGATGATGTTGGAGTTGTCGCCGCTGCTCACCGCGGCGAAGGCGCCGGCCTCCTCGATGCCCGCCTCACGCAGCGTGTCCTGGTCGAACCCGACGCCGGTGACACGGCGGCCGCCGAACCCGGAGCCGAGACGGCGAAATGCCGTCGGGTCCTGGTCCACGACCGCGACGGTGTGCCCCTGCTGTTCCAGGGTCTGCGCGAGAGCGGCTCCCACTCGCCCGCAGCCCATGATGACGATGTGCACGTCCCCTTACCCCGCACTCCTGATCGCCTTGCCGACCTGCGAATACACCCTGCTCACAACTTTCCTCGCCCAACTGGCCCGGGCCGCGGCGGGCAACGCCCTGCCGTGTTGCCCGGTCCGAGCTTATGCGGCAACCCCGTACCGGACCTCATCCGCGGTGGTCAGCAGGGAGATTCCGTGCGCATCGGGGGTGCGCGTGGGCATGGCGTATTTCGAACGCTTACGATCCTCTGCGTGTCCAAACTGACCGACGTGCCCAAACGGATCCTCATCGGGCGGGCCCTGCGCAGCGACAAGCTCGGGGAAACGCTCCTTCCGAAGCGCATCGCCCTCCCCGTCTTCGCGTCCGACCCCCTGTCCTCGGTGGCGTACGCGCCCGGCGAGGTGCTGCTCGTCCTGTCGATCGCGGGGCTCTCGGCGTACCACTTCAGCCCGTGGATCGCGCTGGCCGTCGTCGTCCTGATGTTCACGGTCGTCGCCTCGTACCGGCAGAACGTGCACGCGTACCCGAGCGGCGGCGGCGACTACGAGGTGGCCAACACCAACCTCGGGCCCAAGGCCGGACTGACCGTCGCGAGCGCCCTGCTCGTCGACTACGTCCTCACCGTCGCCGTCTCCATCTCCTCCGGAGTGGAGAACCTCGGCTCGGCCATTCCGTTCGTCGTGGAGAACAAGGTCCTCTGCGCGATCGTGATCATCGTGCTGCTGACGCTGATGAACCTGCGCGGAGTGAAGGAGTCGGGCAGCCTCTTCGCCATCCCGACGTACGTCTTCGTCGCCGGCGTCTTCATCATGATCGCCTGGGGCGCGTACAAGGGGATCGTCCTCGACGAGACCATGCGGGCCCCCACCGCCGACTTCGAGATCAAGGCCGAGGAGGAGGGCCTGGCCGGCTTCGCCCTGATCTTCCTGCTGCTGCGCGCCTTCTCCTCCGGCTGTGCGGCCCTCACCGGCGTCGAGGCCATCTCCAACGGCGTCCCGGCCTTCCGCAAGCCGAAGTCGAAGAACGCGGCCAGCACGCTCGCCCTGATGGGCGGCCTGGCCGTCACCATGTTCTGCGGCATCATCTTCCTGGCCATGGCCACGGATGTGCGGATGGCCGAGAACCCCGCGCAGGACCTGATCCAGAACGGGAAGCCGGTCGGCGAGGGCTACGTCCAGGACCCGGTGATCTCGCAGGTCGCGGCCGCCGTCTTCGGCGACGGCACGTTCCTCTTCGTGGTGCTCGCCGCGGCCACCGCGCTGGTCCTGTTCCTCGCCGCGAACACCGCGTACAACGGCTTCCCGCTGCTCGGCTCGATCCTCGCCCAGGACCGCTACCTGCCGCGTCAGCTGCACACCCGCGGCGACCGGCTCGCGTTCTCCAACGGCATCGTGCTGCTGGCCGGCGCGGCCATCCTGCTGGTGTGGGTGTACGGCGCAGACTCGACCAAGCTGATCCAGCTGTACATCGTCGGCGTCTTCGTCTCCTTCACCCTCAGCCAGATCGGCATGGTCCGGCACTGGAACCGCCATCTGAAGACGGAGCGCGACACGGCCAAGCGCCGCCACATGATCCGCTCCCGCGCGATCAACGCCTTCGGCGCCTTCTTCACCGGCCTGGTCCTGGTCGTCGTCCTCGCCACCAAGTTCACCCACGGCGCCTGGGTCGCGCTGCTCGGCATGGTCATCTTCTACGCGACGATGACCGCGATCCGCCGGCACTACGACGGCGTCGCCGCGGAGATCGCGGCCGCTGAGGAGCGCCCCGACGAGTACGTCCGCCCTTCGCGGGTCCGGTCCGTCGTCCTGGTCTCCAAGCTGCACAAGCCCACGCTGCGCGCGCTCGCGTACGCCAAGCTCATGCACGCCTCTGAGGTGGAGGCGCTCAGTGTCAACGTCGACCCGGCGGAGACCAAGGCGCTCAAGGAGGAGTGGGAGCGGCGCGGCATCAACGTGCCGCTCAAGATCCTCGACTCGCCGTACCGCGAGATCACCCGGCCGGTCATCGAGTACGTGAAGAACGTCCGCCGGGACAGCCCGCGCGACGCGGTGATGGTCTACATCCCCGAGTACGTCGTCGGCCACTGGTACGAGCATCTGCTGCACAACCAGAGCGCGCTGCGGCTCAAGGGCCGGCTGCTGTTCACGCCCGGCGTGATGGTGACCTCGGTCCCGTACCAGCTGCGGTCCTCCGAGCTCGCGAAGAAGCGGGCGCGCAAGCGCCAGGAGTGGAACGCGCCGGGATCGGTGCGGCGCGGTCCGGTCGAGAAGGGCACGAAGGAACCGTCCGGAAAGAGCAACTAGACTGGTGGGCTGCCGTTCGAAACGGCAGCCCACCTTTCTCTTCCTCTGGAGCCCCCGATCATGCAGAACGCACCTGTCTCGTCGTTGATCGGGGAGGAGTACGAGGTCGAGGTCGGCCCGGTGGCACACGGCGGCCACTGCATCGCCCGTACGGAGGCGGGGCGGGTGCTGTTCGTCCGGCACACGCTGCCGGGGGAGAAGGTCCGCGTCCGAGTCACCGAGGGCGACGAGACGTCCCGCTTCCTGCGCGCCGACGCGATCGAGGTCCTGGAGGCGTCCAAGGACCGGGTCGAGGCGCCCTGCCCCTTCGCCGGCCCCGGCAAGTGCGGCGGCTGCGACTGGCAGCACGCCAAGCCGGGCGCGCAGCGCCGCCTCAAGGGCGAGGTGATCGCCGAGCAGCTCAAGCGCCTTGCCGGGCTCACCCCGGAGGAGGCCGGCTGGGACGGCACGGTCATGCCGGCCGAGGGCGACAAGCTTCCCGCGGGCGAGGTCCCGCAGTGGCGCACCCGCGTCCAGTACGCGGTCGACGTGGAGGGCCACGCGGGCCTGCGCAAGCACCGCTCGCACGAGGTCGAGGTGATCGACCACTGCATGATCGCGGCGCCGGGCGTCAGCGAGCTGGGCATCGAGAAGCGCACCTGGGAGGGCATGGCGTCGATCGAGGCGATCGCCGCGTCGGGCTCGCAGGACCGCCAGGTGATCCTCACGCCCAGGCCCGGGGCGCGCCTGCCGATCGTGGAGCTGGACAAGCCGGTCTCCGTGATGCGGATCGGCGAGAAGGACGGCGCGGTGCACCGCGTCCACGGCCGCCCGTTCGTCCGCGAGCGCGCCGACGAGCGCACGTACCGCGTCGGCGAGGGCGGCTTCTGGCAGGTCCACCCGAAGGCCGCGGACACCCTGATGCGAGCCGTCATGCAGGGCCTGCTCCCGCGCAAGGGCGACACGGCCCTGGACCTGTACTGCGGCGTCGGCCTGTTCGCCGGCGCGATCGCGGACCGCGTCGGCGACAAGGGCGCGGTCCTCGGCATCGAGTACGGCAAGCGCGCGGTCGAGGACGCCCGCCACAACCTGGCCGACTTCCCCCGCGTCCGCATCGAACAGGGCAAGGTGGAACAGGTCCTCCCCCGCACCCGCATCACCGACGTAGACCTCATCGTCCTGGACCCCCCACGCGCCGGCGCCGGCAAGGAAACGGTCCACCACCTCGCGACCCTGGGCGCCAGGCGCATCGCCTATGTCGCTTGCGACCCTGCCGCCCTGGCGCGCGACATTGCGTACTTCGCGGAGGGGGGGTATCGGGCGCGGACGTTGAGGGCGTTCGATCTGTTCCCGATGACGCACCACGTGGAGTGCGTGGCGATCCTGGAGCCGGTGAAGAAGGACGCGTGAGCTGGGGTTTCGTGGGTGCGCAGTATGTGCGGTGTGGGCGTTACAGGCGATCTTGACGCCGAAATGACGCCCGTGACGCTCGTTCTGGCGGGGCGTCAGGTGCGTGTTCTTGCTCTGCGCTGCTGGGCTGTGGCGGTGTGGGTAGTTTCGGTGCC